>JBFGCA010000065.1:0-26920 GCA_041567315.1 Thermoanaerobaculia bacterium
CGGGCCCTCGACCGCCTCGAACCAGTGCGGGGTGCCGGCCGGCACCACCACGACGTCACCGGCCGCCAGCCGCCGGCTGTCACCGCCGACGATCGCCGGGCCCCGGATCTCGCCCGGGCCCTCGACCGCCGGCTCGGCGACCTCGCCGCCGGTCACGAAGTCGGCGCTGCCCTCGAGCACGTAGAAGACGTCGGTGTCGGTGGTGTGGACCTCGGCCTTGCCGGGGCCCTCGCGGCGGCTCGCGTGGATCTTGTAGGCGCCGGTCTCGAGCAGCGGCCGGCCGACCGCGAAGGCCGCGCCCACCTCGGCGCCGTCGAGGATGCTGGCCGCGGCCGGCATCGGGGCACTGTCGAGCGCCGCCGCCGCGGCGACCGCGATCTCTTCGTCCTGATCGGCGCTGGCCGCGCCGCTGACCCCGATGCCGCCGACCACGGCGCCGTCGACCTTGAGCGGCACCCCGCCCTTGAGCGGCATCACGCGGCCGCCGCCGGCCAGACCCAGCATCGCGGTGCGGCCCTGGTTGATGGCGTTCTCCAACACGCTGGTCGGGCGCTGGAAGAGGGCCGCGGTGCGCGCCTTGCCGATCGAGATCTCGGCCGCCGCGGGGAAGGTGCCGGCCAGCCGCTCGAGCAGCACCGGGCGGCCGCCGGCGTCGACCACGGCGATGGCGCCGCCGGGGGCCCCCAGCCGCCCGGCCTCGGCGACCGCGGCCTCCAGTGCCTGGCGCGCGACGGCGAGCGGCAGCTCCTGACCGGCGCCCGGCACGGCGGGGATCAGCAAGAGCAACGTCAGCAGGCGGATCGTTCGACGGGGTCGCATGGCTGTCTCCTCGATGGGCTCCCTATGCGGATTGCCGTGTTCGTCTTTTCACGCTCGGGCCGGCCGCACTCTCCAACCCGCGACCCGCCCGGCGCCTTGGATGCCGGCGGCGGGCGGCGGTTTCGGCGGCGCGGCGTGAAACCTCGGCCGCACCGCCGCATCCAAAGGACCGAACGGGCGGCCCGACGACCGCCATCGCCCTCCCGGGCCGGAGACCGCCGCCGGTGGTCAGTCCGGGCGGCGCGACAGACCGGCGAGCGACCTCGCCGTCACACTCGAGGAGGAAACCCGATGCTCTCGAAACCCAGCAGGCTGATCGCCGCCGCCGCCCTCGTGGCGTTCGCCGCGGCGCCGCTGGCGGCCGCCACCAGCCACACCACCACCCGGTTCCAGGGGCCCAAGGCCAACACCGGCACCGCCACCCACGCCGAGAACGGCGGCCACCACATGCTGACGCTGTCGGACGACTTCGTGGTCCCGGACACTCCGGCGCCCCACTGGCAGGTGGTCGACGGCAAGGGCAACGTCTATCTGCTCAACCGGCTGGTGATCAAAGACGACAAGTACAACAAGACGATCACCGTGCCCACCTACGTCGGCGACATCGCCAAGGTGCAGATCTGGTGCGCCTGGGCCGAGGTGCTCCTCGGCGAGGCCTCCTTCGGCAACAAGATCAAGCTGGCCCGCTAGCCGGCGCCAGCCCCTCCGAGGACGCTCCGGACCCGCCGGAGCGATCCCCGTCAGCGGCCCTCCCCCCCAAGGGCCGCTTTTTTTTCTTGACCCGCGAACCCCGACGGGAGTATAAGGACGTGCTCTCGGATCGGGTAACATGGTCGCCTCTTTGCAGTTGTCGCGCTCGGCCCCACCGTCCCGGCCCCCGGACGACGAGCTGCTGAGCGGCCTGCGCCGCGGCGACGGGGCGGCTTTCGAAGCCCTGGTGCGCCGCGAGACCGGCCGCCTGCTGTGCACCTGCCGCCGCATCCTGCGGCACGACGAAGAGGAGGCGAGGGACGCCGTCCAGGAGGCCTTCCTGACCGCCTTCCAGCGGCTCGACTCCTTCAAGGGCGACTGCCGGCTCTCCACCTGGCTGTTCCGGATCGCGGTCAACGCGGCGCTGATGCGCCTGCGCTCCCGCCGCCGCCGGCCCGAGGGGGCGATCGACGAGCTGCTGCCGCGGTTCTACGAGGACGGACACCGGCAGCTCCCCGAGGGCGACGACGGCATCCCCGAGCCCGAGGCGGTGCTCCGCCAGGCCGAGGCGCGGCGCGCCGTCCGCGAGTCGATCGACCGGCTCCCCGACGGCTACCGGACCGTCCTCCTGCTCCGCGACATCGAGGAGCGCAGCACCGAAGAGACCGCCGAGCTGCTGGGCGTCACCAAGACCGCCGTCAAGCTCCGCCTCCACCGCGCCCGCCAGGCGCTGCGCGAGCTGCTGGTCGCCCGCCGCAACGACCTGCAGCCGAATTAGCGGCCACCAGCGGCTGGTAGCGGGCGCCCCGGCCGGCGGCGGCGGCGCTCGAGCTGGCGAAACGCCGCGCCACCTGCCGGCATCCAAGGCCGCGGACGACCTTGGACACTCGGCAGGGAGGCGCGACATGGGCAACCACCACCGCTGGGCGATCGTGCTCGCGGCCGGCGACGGCAGCCGGGTGGCCGGGCTGACCCGCGACCGTCACGGCGTTGCCGTTCCCAAGCAGTTCTGCCGCCCGGGCTCGGGGCCGTCGCTGTTCGCCAGGGCGCTGTCCCGGGCGCGCCGCGTGGCGCCGCCCGAGCGGGTGACGGCGATCGTCGCCCGCCCGCACTGGCCATGGTGGACGGCCGAGGTCGCCTCCCTGCCGCCGCGCAACGTAGTCGTCCAGCCCGCCAACCGCGGCACCGCCGCCGGCGTGCTGCTGCCGGCGCTTGCCATCCTCGAGCGCGATCCCGAGGCCGAGATCCTGGTGCTGCCCTCCGACCACTCCGTCGAGCGCGAGGAGCGTCTCGCCGCGGCCGCCGCGGTCGCCTTTGCGGCGATCGGGCAGGACCCCGGCCGGCTGGTCCTGCTCGGCATCGAGCCGGAGAGCGCCGACGCCGGCTACGGCTGGGTGCTGCCCGGAACCGGGGTCAACGGCGGCCCCCGGACGGTCGAGCGCTTTGTAGAAAAGCCCGGCGTCGAGCAGGCGGCCGCGCTCCGGGCGAGCGGCGCACTGTGGAACAGCTTTCTGCTCGCCGCCCGCGGCTCGACGCTGCTCGAGCTGGCGCGCGGGCGCCTGCCGGGAACGGCGGCGGCGCTCGAGACCGCATGGCGGCAGCCGTGGCGGCGCCGGCCGGCGGCCCTGGAGCGCGCCTACGAGACCCTGCCCGGCGAGGACTTCTCGCGCCGCCTGCTGGAGGGCGCCGAGGACCGGCTGCTGGTGGTCCCGGTCGAGCCCTGCGGCTGGGACGACCTGGGGACCCCGGAGCGGGTGACGCGCCGGGTCGGCCGGCTGGTGCCGCCCGAGCCGCCGGCCCAGGACCTGCCCTTCGCGGCGACCGCGATTCCGGCCGGGGTCCCACCGGCGCGGGCGACCTGGCTGTCGGGCGCCGGTCTGGGCTCCGGGCTCCGCTACGCGGCCCGGTCGCTGGGGCCGGCGCTGGCCGGCCGGCCGGCCGTCCGCGGCACGGTCCCATGAATCAGCCAACACAGAGCCGGACCCCACAGGATCGGACCTCGGGGGGCCGGCCCACCGCCGCCCTCGAGATCGCCGTCCACTACCCGGCCGGGAGCGGCGAGCTGCGGCTGCGGACCGAGCTCGACTGGGAGCGGGACCTCGAGCCCGACGCGGTCTCGCCCGACGGCACCCGGCACCTGTTCCGGGTCCCCTTCGCCGGCACCCACCTCTATTTCAAGCCCGTGCTGGCCGCCGGCCCCGAGACCCGCTGGTCGGTAGGCGAGAACTTCCTGGCGGTGGCGGCGGGTCCGCGGCCCCGCGAGGTCTATCCATACTTCTTCGCCGACCCGACCTGCAGCGCCTGCGAGCTGCGCGAGCTGCCGTCGCCGGCCGGCTGCAAGCACCACTACCGGGTCTTCTACCCGCCCGGCTACGCAGAGAACACCCTCAAGCGCTACCCGGTGCTCTACATGCAGGACGGGCAGAACCTGTTCTTCCCGGACGAGGCCTACCTGGGGCGGCACTGGCGGATCGCCGAGACCCTCCAGTTGCTGACCGGCATGAACGCGCTGCGCGAGGTGATCGTGGTCGGCGTCTATCCCGAGGACCGGATGCGCCAGTACACGGCCGACGGCTACGAGCCCTACGGGCGCTTCCTGGTCGAGACCCTCAAGCCGGCGATCGACGCCGAGCACCGGACCCTCACCGATCCGGCCCACACCGGGTTGATGGGCTCGTCGCTGGGCGGGGTGGTGTCCTTCTACCTGGCCTGGCAGTGGCCCGAGGTCTTCGGTCTGGCGGCCTGCCTGTCGTCCACCTTCGGCTACCGCGACGACCTGCGCCGGCGGGTGGCCGCCGAGCCGCGCCGGCCGCTCCGCCTCTACCTCGACAGCGGCTGGCCCGGCGACAACTACGAGGTCACCCGCGACCTCGCCGACCTGCTGGTCGAGCGCGGCTACCGGCGGGGCAGCGACATGCTCTATCTCGCCTTCCCCCACGCCGCCCACGACGAGACCGCCTGGTCGATGCGCTGCCACATCCCCTTCCAGTTCCTGTTCGCGGGCGAGGCACGCAACGGGCGGGGACCGGCGGCGGTGGCGGCCGCGGCACCGATCCGGCGGGTCGCCCGGCCACGGCCGGCGAGGACCGCCAGCCGGTGAACGCCGCCGCGGCGGCGGCCGGGATCGTCCTCCTGGCGGCGGCCCTCCACTGGGGCCTGCGGCGTCTCAGCCGCCGGCTGCCGCTGTGGCTGGCGCGGCTCGAGGCCGCCGGCGGATCGCCACAGGTCGCGGTCGAGGACCTCTGGCGGCGGCGCCTGGGCGTCGCCTTCCTGATCCCCAAGACCGCCGTCTGGATGGCGGCCGTCTGGGCGCTGGCGGCGGTGCTGCCGGCCCTCGAGCGTCTTAGCGGCAGGGTGCTGGCGGCGGCGCGGACGGCGCTCGCCGGCGAGATCCCGCTGGGCGACGCCTCCTTCACCCTCGGCGAGCTGCTGCTGGTGCCGGCCCTGCTCGGGCTGCTATGGATCGCCGTCGGGCTGCTGGTCGGCTTCGTCCGCCTCAACCTGGCGCGGGTGCTGGGGCCGGGCGCCGACCTGCCCGACAATCTGCTGACCCTGCTGCGCTACGCGCTGCTCGCCGGCGGCGCGATCCTGGTCTTCTCCAGCCGCGGCATCGACGTCCGCACGCTGCTGGTGGCGGCCAGCGTGCTCGGCGTCGGCATCGGCTTCGGTCTGCAGAACATCGCCAACAACTTCGTGAGCGGCATCCTCATCGGCCTCGAGCGGCCGATCAGGACCGGCGACTTCGTCAAGGTCGGCGAGTTCACCGGCACGGTGCAGCGGGTCGGGGCGCGCAGCACGGCGGTCACCACGCTGGACCGGGTGACCATCCTGGTGCCCAACTCGCGCATCCTCGAGACCGAGGTCGTCAACTGGTCCTACGGCGACCCCCGCTGCCGTCTGCACGTGCCGGTGGCGGTGGCCTACGGATCGCACCTCGCCCGGGTGCGGGCGGCGCTGCTCGAGGCCGCCGCCTCGCTGCCGCGGCTGCTCCGCGATCCACGGCCCGAGGTGCAGTTCCTGGGCTTCGGCGACAGCGGGCTGGAGCTCGAGCTGCTGGCCTGGATCGCCGATCCCCGCCAGCAGAACCCGATCCGCAGCGACCTGTGCTTCGCCGTCGACGCCGCCTTCCGGCGCTACGGCATCGAGGTCCCGTTCCCGCAGCGCGACCTCCACCTGCGCTCCCCGGTCCTCGACCAGCTGGTCGACGCCGCCCGCCTGCGGCTGGCGGAGGAGGCCGGCGCCGAGGCGGCCGCCCTGGCCGGCGCCGCGCCGCCGCGACAGGTGGCGACCCCGGAGCTCCCCCGCATCGAACCGGCCGCGCACGACGAGGCCTCGCTGGCGGCGCTGGTCGAGCGCCTGCGGGGTCCGGGCGGGGTGGCGATCGCCGACCGGCGGCATCTGCTGACCCTCCACCGGCACTGCTTCCTGGGCCGCGAGCTGGTCGACTGGCTGGTGCGCGAGGAGAGCCTGACCCGCTCCGAGGCGGTCGCGGTCGGGGGGCTGCTCGCCGAGCGGCGGCTGCTGCACCACGTCCTCGACGAGCATCCGTTCCTCGACAGCGGCTACTTCTACCGCTTCTACGCCGACGAGGCGGTTGCGCCGGCGGTCTCCGCTTCCGATGCGGCCGCCGGGGCAGCGACCGAGCCCGCCCCGACGGCGGGCTGAGCGACGGCCCTAGTCCGTGGTGGAAGTCGGTCGGGTCGGCTGGCGAGCGCGGCGGGGCCGGATGCCAGGCGACGCGACGCAGGCAATGCCGGGCCATTGTCGAGGAGCGGCAACGCCGCAGACGGCTTCGCCCCGCCGCCGGACGGGCGGGCGGACTTCCACCACGGGCTGTTAGAGGCGGGCCGACCGGCGCCGTCACACGCCCGCACACCGACCGGCAGACCGCCGCGCGGGCCGCTTGTCGGCAGAGGCGTCAGAACCGGTCTAGCGAGCCAGCAGGTGCCGCAGCCTCGCCGGGTCGCCGTCGTTGGGGGCCGGCTCGACCCCCAGCACCGCCGCCATCAAATTGTAGAGCTCGACGCTCTCGACGCGGCCGATGACCTGGCCCGGGCGGAAGCTGGGGCCGGCGGCCACCAGCAGCCCGTGCATCCGCGGGTCCTCGGGCGCCTGGCCGTGGTCGCCCCTGAGCGGGCTGCGGTAGCGGGCGAAGCCGCGGCGCGTGTAGATCTGCCAGCCGAGGTCGGGCACCCCGAGGATCGGCGGCAGGCGGCGATGGGCCTCGAGGCGGTAGCCCTCGGGGACCTCGTCCGGGCGGTAGACGGCCAGCCGGGGATGGGCGCCCTCGAGCGCCTCGTAGAGCAGCCGCTCGCGCCCCGGGCGCGGCCGCAGCTGGAGCAGCGCCCCCTGGTCGAAGACCTCGCCCGGCTCGAAGTCGACGATCTCGTCCACGAACACCACCCGCTCGGGCGCGACCGCCGCCATCCCGTGGTCGGAGACCACCACCAGATCGACCCGGCCCGCCAGCCCGCGCTCGTCGAGTCCGCGGAGCAGGTCGCCGAGCCTGGCGTCCACCTCGCGCACCGCCGCCAGGGTCTCAGGGGCCTCGGGTCCGTGGTCGTGGCTGGTGTCGTTGGGGTCCTGGAAGTAGAGGGTGATGAACCGCGGCCGCTCGCCGGCCGGCAGGTCCAGCCAGGCCAGCACCTGCGTCACCCTCTTTTCGTAGGCGAAGCCGGCGTCGAACCGGTGCCAGTAGCTCGGGCGAAGGCCCGCGATCTCGGCCTCGGTCCCCGGCCAGAACATCGCCGCCGTTCTCACGCCCTGTTTCTCGGCCGTCACCCAGATCGGCTCGCCGCCCCACCACCGGGGGTCCTCCACGGCCTGGCGGTCGCCGAGATCGAAGACGGCGTCCATCCCGGGGTCGTACATGCGGTTGAAGAGGATGCCGTGGCGTCCCGGGTAGAGCCCGGTCACGATCGAGTAGTGGGAGGGAAAGGTCTTGGCCGGAAAGACCGGAACCAGCCCCTCGGCCCGCACCCCGGCCGCCGCCAGCCGCAGCAGGTTGGGCGGCTCCGCCAGCTCCAGGTAGTCCCAGCGGAAGTCGTCGAGCGAGATCAGGATGAGGGACGATTCCCTCGGGTCGCCGGCGGGCGCGGCCTCCGCCGGCGCCGCCGGGCCGGCCAAGACCAGCCAGACCCCGAAAGCCACCGCCAGGACTCGCGGCGCGCCGGCGCGCCCCGCGGCGCCGCTGGACGGGCGCAGCGCAGCTCCTGGTATGACTGGACTCATCGGCTCGAGTCTATTGGGCGGCGACGTCCACGACGGTCAGGCCTCGGCGCCGCTCCTCCCGCCGGTGCCGATTCGAGCCCAACCGGCCGCTGCCTCGGAGGTCGCCGGGTCACCCAAGCGGCCCATGGCGCGGCGACCCGGAAGGTGACGCGAGCGATGCCGGCGGGGTTGTGCCCAGGGCAGTCATAGCCAACCGGCCGGGGCGCACCTCGTGGACCGACTGCCCACCGCCCGCCCCGGCCGGCTCTGGACTCCTACCTGGAACTCCGCCGTGAGCGACCGATCCGTCTACACCCTGCTCTACTGCGTCACGGTCGCCACTGTGGCGTT
The DNA here is from genome assembly GCA_041567315.1 of Thermoanaerobaculia bacterium. GTDB lineage: Bacteria > Acidobacteriota > Thermoanaerobaculia > Multivoradales > JAHEKO01. The sequence goes on from JBFGCA010000065.1 coordinate 8,071, forward strand.
GTCCAGGAACCGCCGGGCGTGCGCCAGGCGCTCGAGCCCGGAGTCGACCGCGGTGCCGTCGAGCAGGAGACGGTAGTAGCGCGCAGCCGTCGCTCCGTCGCCGGCCGCTTCGGCGGCACGGCCGGCGCCGTAGAGGCTGTTGAGCCGGCCCGGGCTGCGCTCGAGGGTCGCCTCGTAGGCCGCCTGGGCCTCGGCGAAGCGGCCCATCTCGAAGAGCAGATCGGCCAGCAGCTCGCGAACCGGCAGCACCTCGCCCGGGGTCACCGGGTGCTTCTCGGTCGACGCCTCCATCTCGGCCGCCCGGCTCAGGGTCGCCAGGGCCTCCTCGGCCCGACCCTCGGCCTTGAGCAGCCAGGCCTCGGCCGCGACGCGCTGGACGTCGACCTGGTGGGCCCAGTAGGCGGAACTCACGGCCGCGGCGTCCCGCAGCTCGGCCAGCCGCGCGATTGCCTGCCGCGCCCCCTCGGGATCGCCGCTGCGGGCGGCGCCGAGCGCGCGGGCGAAGTGGGTGATCGCCTCGACGGCCGGGAACTTCTCCCAGGGCAGCGCGGCCGGCACCCGCGGCTCGAGCGCCGCCGCCTCGGCCCAGCGCTGCCGCTCCAGGACCAGCCGCGCCGGCAGGGCGGCAAAGGTGTAGGGGGTCGCCACCTCGGCCTGGAACGGCCCCTTCAGGGCCCGCATGCCGGCCGCCACCGCCTCGGCGGCGGCGTCCTCGCCGCGCTGCAGGTGGGCGTAGGCCTGGTAGTCGAGGGCGTGCAGGTGGTGCATCGAGACCGCGCCGTCGACCGGGTGATGCAGCGCGGCCGCGGCGGAGTTTCGATTCCAGTCGATCGCCTCCGACCACAGCCCCAGCCGGGTAAAGATGTGGGTCGGCATGTGCAGGGCGTGGGGCACCGCGGGGGCGATCCGCCCGTAGGAGCGGGCCACCTCCAGCGCCTGCGCCGCCAGCGGCGGGTAGTCGGAGGCGTGGATCAGGTAGTGGTGCCCGCCCGGATGATCGGGCACGCGGGCCAGCACCTGCTCGACGATCTCGGCGGCGGCCCGCTGGCTGGCGTAGGTCTTGTCGCGCGGATCGGCGGTGCCGAGCCGCGCCAGCGCGTAGAAACAGGCCGCCTCGGGGTCGTCGGGGTACTGGCGGTGGACCCGCTCCCAGCCCTTCTCGAAGGCGGCCAGATTCGCCGTCTCGGTGGGGCCCCGGCCGGACGCGTAGTAGGCCTCGGCGGCGCTCACGTAGGCCTTCAGGCGATCACTGTGCGGACCGCGCGACTGGGCCGTCGCCAGCAGCTCGCGGCCGCGCTCGAAGAGGGCCTCGGTCGGCGGGTCCGACCACAGCGGGTGGATGAAGGTCATGGCCTGGCCCCAGTAGCCGACGCCGCACTCCGGATCGGCGGCGGTGGCGGCGGCGAATGCCTCGCGCGCCCCCTCGTAGGTCATGTGGTGGAGCAGGGCGAGACCCTGCTCCAAGAGCGGGTTCGCCGCCTCGGCGCAGGTGGCCGGCAGCTCGACGGTGCCGAGCCGCGCGCCGTAGTCGGCCGGGTGCCCGGCCGGGTGCGCCGCCGGCGGCGACCCACCGGTCTCCGCGCCCGCCGGCGCGGCCGGCGCCGCAGCGGCGAGGACCAGCAGCAACAGCAAGACTCGATGCATGCTCATTTCCCCGTTTCTCCTGGTGGCGGCCCGGCAGTTCCCTGGTGTGCCATCCGGCCGCCTGCTGAACTTGACGGGTCAATCCGTCGCAGCGCATAATAGACCGGTCTACATAATTGTCAAGACCCTTTTCGAGGAGGCCTTTTCGTTCATGGACACCCGCGACCGCATGCTCGATGCCGCCACCACCCTGCTCCACCGCCACGGCTTCCACGGCACCAGCCTCAACGCGATCCTCGACGAGAGCGGGGCGCCCCGCGGCTCGCTCTACCACCACTTCCCCGGCGGCAAGGAGCAGCTCGTTCTCGAGGCCACCCGGCGGGGCATCGAGCAGGTGACCGCCACCCTCGAGCAGATGATGGCCAGCGGCGCCGGACCGGCGGCGGCGGTGGGGGCCTACGTCCGGGCCTCGGCCGACGAGCTGCGCGACTCGGGCTACGTGCTCGGTTGCCCGGTGGCGCCCCTGGTGCTCGACCTGACCGGCGAGGCCTCGGCCCTGGCCGAGATCTGCCGGCAGGCGCTGATCACCTGGCAGCGGATCCTCGGCGACGGCCTGACCGCGGCCGGCGTCCCGGCGCCGCGGGCGGCCACCCTGGCGACGACCATCGCCGCCGCCGTCGAGGGCGCCCTGATGATGGCTCGCAGCGCCCGCGACACGGCCCCGCTGGAAGCGGTCGCCGACGAGTTGACCCGACTGATCGAAGGCGCCCTGCCGCCGGCCTGACGCCCGGCGCGGCGTTCTCGGCCGACGGCCTCGAGGCGCTACGGCGAGGAGGTGTACTCGTCGATCAGGAAGCTGCCGCCGACGGCTCCCGCCGAGCCCGCGGGCAGACCGAGCGCCACACTGTCGACGGTCAGCTCGCCGTTGCGGAGGTCGCCGGCCACCAGCCGCACCCGGCCGTTCCTCAGGAGCCGGACGGTCCCGTCGGCGACCTCCGGCCGGCTGGCCTGCAGCCAGTCCAGCTCGAGGGCGACCTCGCGCCGAGCCGGCACCCGGACCCGGCCGACCGACCGCCAGGTCCCCCCCGGAGCCTCCGCCTCGGATTCTGGAGCGTCCCGGGCGAAGAGCAGCACGAAGTAGCGGCCGCCGTCCTGCAGGAGCGTCAGCCATACGTGGGCCTTCCCGTCCGCCCCGTTCAGGCTCAGGATCTCGACCGCGCCGCCGCCGGGGCCCCCGAGTTCGACGCCGTTGACGGAGAGCACGAAGGCGGCCCGGAAGCTGGTCAGCCCGTCCGGCTCGTCGGAGCGCAGGAAGCGGGGGCGGGCAGTGCCGTCGATCCGCACCTGGAGCGCGTGGCCGCTGCCGGCGAGGCCGGGCTGGACCACCCGCAGCCGGCCGCGGCCGCGGCGGCGGCTCCAGTTGCGGGTGCGCCCCGATTCGAAGCGGTCACCGAAGGTGGAGCGGCCGCGGAGCCGGTAGACCCCGCCGCTCTCGACCACGTAGAGGCGCCCCGCCTCGTCCTCGCCGAACGAGAAGACGTTGAGATCGGTGTGGGCCAGCTCGACGGCCTTCCAGGTACCCGCGAGGTTCTGCCGCGCGCCCCAGATCTGGCCCGAGCACAGGTCGCCGAACAGATAGAAGCGGGGCAGCGTCGGCCGGCGGGGGCCACGGTAGCGGTAGCCCCCGATCACCGCCGCACAGCCGGGCGCCGGGTCGTCGTCGTGCCCGTGCTGGTGGGCGTACTCGAGGATCGGCGGCGTCAGGCCCTCGCGGTCGCAGTCCTCGGGCGGGTCGAAGCAGGCGCTGCCCTCGGTCACCGGCCAGCCGTAGTTGCGCCCGCCGCCGCTCCCGGCGGGCTCGTGATCGACCTCCTCGAAGGCGTCCTGACCCACGTCGCCGACGAAGAGATCGCCGGTCAGCCGGTCGAAGCCGAACCGCCACGGGTTGCGCAGCCCCAGGGCCCAGATCTCGGGGCGCGCCTCCGGATCGTCGACGAACGGATTGTCGGGCGGCACGGCGTAGGGCTCGGCGCCATCGACGTCGATCCTCAGGATCTTGCCCAGCAGCGAGCCCACGTCCTGGGCGTTGCCCTCCGGGTCGCCGCAGCAACCGCCGTCGCCGGCCCCCACGTAGAGATAGCCGTCGGGCCCGAAGGCGAGGTGGCCGACGTTGTGGCTGGGCGCCGGCTGTGGGATCAGCAGGAGCACCTGCTCGGAGCCGGGGTCGGCGCGGTTCGGGTCTGCCGCCGAGACCCGGAAGCGCGAGACCACCGAGTCGCCGACCTCATCGGTGTAGCTGACGTAGAAGCGGCCATTCCGCGCGTAGCGGGGATGGAACGCCAGCCCCAGGAGTCCGCTCTCGCCGTCGCAGCACCCGACCCGATCACTGAGGTCCAGAAACGGCTCCTCCAGCAGTTCGCCCGCGGCGAGGATGCGTAGGCGCCCCCGCCTCCCCACCAGGAAAAGACGGTTCGACCCGTCGCCGGCGTTGGTCACCAGCACCGTCGGCGACAACCCGGTGGCCACCGGCACCAGCTCGACGGCCTCACGGGCGCCCACGCCCGGGACCACCAGCATCGCCGTCGCGGCGATCATCAGGCGGCACCCCAGCCCGGCCGTTGCACGTCCCGTCGTTGGGGTCATCGCCTGGATCGCCCGGCGCCGCGGTCTCGCACGCCGCGGCGCCCTCTTGAAACGCTCGGACCAGTGTACTCCGGTGCGGGACGCCGAGGATCCCGATGGGCTTCGACGAGCCGGTCGAAGACCCGGGCCGGGATCGTCGGCGCGGTGCTCTCGAGGACCGCGCTGGCTCGACGAGGCGTGACGGCGCCCCGGCGGCGGCGCGCCTGGTGCGATAATTGCCTCAACGTGTCCCGGCGCGAGGCCGATCTCGCACCCGGCCGCGAGGTCCGCGAGCGGGTCTCGAGGCTGGTCGCCGCCCTTGCCGACAGCGGCGGCGGCGGCCCCGCGGCCGACGACCTGGCGCCGCTGCTCTACGACGAGCTGCACCGCATCGCCTGCCGGCTGATGTCCGGCGAGAGCCCCGGCCACACCCTGCAGGCCACCGCCGTCGCGCACGAGGCCTATCTGCGGCTGGTCGACCAGCCGCGGGTGGAATGGCGCGGCCGCACCCACTTCCTGGCCGTCGCCGCAATGGCGATGCGTCGGGTGCTGGTCGACCACGCCCGCGGGCGGCGGCGGCTCAAGCGGGGCGGCACCTGGCGGCGGGTGACCCTCCACGGCGCCCTCCACCGCGGCGGCGACACCCTCGACCACGCCAGCCTGCTCGACCTCCACGACGCCCTCGACCGTCTCGCCGCCCACGACCCGCGGCCCGCCCGGGTCGTCGAGCTGCGGTTCTTTGGCGGGCTGAAGATGGACGAGGTCGCGCAGGCTCTGGGGATCTCGAAGCGCACCGTCGAGGGCGACTGGACCCACGCCCGCGCCTGGCTGCGGCGCGAGCTGAGCCGATGAGCGCCGCCGAGTGGGGGCGGGCCAAGCGGCTGTTCCTGGAGGTCTGCGCGCTGCCCGAGGAGGAGCGCCGGGAGTTCCTCGATCAGGAGTGCGCCGGCAATCCGGAGCTGCTCGGCGAGGTGCGGTCCCTGCTCGAGCACCACGACCCGGCGGCGGCCGAGAGCGAGCCCGCCGAGCTGCTGGCCGGTCTGCCGTCGAGCGCCGCTGCGCTGCCCGAGCGGGTGGGCGCCTTCCGCATCGTGCGCCAGCTTGGCGAGGGCGGCATGGGGGTGGTCTACGAGGCCGAGCAGGAGCGACCGGTGCGCCGGCGGCTGGCGCTCAAGGTCCTCAAGCCGGGGATGGACACCCGGCAGGTGCTGGCCCGCTTCGAGACCGAGCGGCAGGCCCTGGCGATGATGGACCACCCGGCGATCGCCAAGGTCTTCGAGGCCGGCTCCACCGAGGGCGGCCGGCCCTTCTTCGCCATGGAGCTGGTCCACGGGGTGCCGATCGTCGACTACTGCGACCGCCACCGGCTGACCACCCGCCAGCGGCTCGAGCTGTTCGTCGCCGTCTGCGCCGGGGTGCAGCACGCCCACCAGAAGGGGATCATCCACCGCGACCTCAAGCCCTCGAACGTGCTGATCGAGTCCCGGGACGGCCGGGCGGTCCCCAAGATCATCGACTTCGGGGTCGCCAAGGCGACCGCGCAGCGGCTCACCGAGCGCACCCTCTACACCGAGCTGGGCCAGTGGATCGGCACTCCGGAGTACATGAGCCCCGAGCAGGCCGAGATGAGCGCTCTCGACGTCGACACCCGCAGCGACGTCTACTCGCTCGGCGTGCTGCTCTACGAGCTGCTCACCGGGTCGCGGCCGTTCGGCTCGCCGGCGCCGCGCGAGCTGGGGCTCGACGAGATCCGCCGGCGCATCCGCGAGGACGAGCCGACCCGCCCGAGCGCCAAGGTGACCGGGCTGGGCGAGGGCTCGGCGGCGGCGGCGCGCGCCCGGCGGACCGACCCCCGCGCGCTGGTCCGCGAGCTGCGCGGCGATCTCGACTGGATCGCCATGAAGGCGCTGGAGAAGGACCGCACCCGGCGCTACGACTCGCCCTCCGAGCTGGCCGCCGACATCCGCCGCCACCTCGCGGACGAACCGGTCCTGGCCGGGCCGCCCGGCGCCGCCTACCGGATCGGCAAGTTCGTGCGGCGCAACCGCCTCGCCGTCGTGGCCGGCGGGCTGGTCTTGGCGGCGCTCCTCCTGGGGATGATCGGCACCACCCTCGGCCTGCTCGAGGCGCGGCGCGAGAAGGCCGCCGCCGAGCAGGTCTCGGAGTTCCTGGAAACCCTATTCCAGGAGCTCAATCCCTTCGCCTCGCGGACCGTGGCCTCGACAGAGCGGATGCTCGATCGGGCGGTGGAGCGGATCCACAACGAGCTCGCCGGCCAGGAGCTGGTGCAGGCGCGGCTGCTCCAGTCGCTGGGTGCCGCCTACCGCGACCTGGGGATGCGTGGGCGGGCCGAGCCACTCTTCGAACGCGCGCTCGAGATCTGCCGCCGGCGACTCGGCGCCCACCACCCGGAGGTGGCCGGCGTGCTCCTGGACCTGAGCTGGCAACGCTTCAGAATGGGAGACTACGCTCGCGCCCAGCGTTTCGCCGAGGAGTCGCTCGCGATCCTGCAGGCGGCGTTCGGCCCCGACGACCCGCGGGTGGCGGTGAGCCAGAGGAACCTGGCAGCGGCGCTGTGGGCCGACGGCCGATACGCGGAGGCGGGGCGGCTGTTCGAGAGCGCGCTGGCGATTCAGGAAGCGGCCCTGGGGCCCGACCACCTCGAGGTGTCGCGTACCCTCTTCCTGCAACAGGAGCTGCTCACCGCCACCGGCGACTATCAGCGGGCGCGCCAGGCCGGCGAGCGCTCGCTCGAGATCCGCCTGGCGCAGCTCGGACCCGACCACGCCCGGGTGGGCTGGTCGCTGCGCAACCTGGCTAGGGTCTACGACTTCCTCGGCGACCACCGGCGGGCGCTCGACGCCGCCGAGCGCTCCCTGGCCATCATGGAGCGCGCCTTTGGCCCCGATCACCCCGACGTCGCATTCGCTCTCGACACCCTGGGCGGTATCCGCACCCGGCTCGCCGACTACGACGAGGCCCGCCGGCTCCTCGAGCGCTCGCTCGACCTCCGCCTGCGGACCCTGGGCCCGGAGCACGCCGAGCTGGACTTCTCGCTGACCACCCTCGGCTGGCTGGAGGTCGACGTCGGCCGGCCGGAGGCCGCCGCCGAGCAGTTCGAGCGCGCCCTCGAGATCGCCCGGGGCACCCTGCGACCGGACCACCCCCGGATCGGCTGGGCCCTCCAGAACCTGAGCGTGGCCCGACGACGCCTCGGCGATCTCGACGAGGCGAGACGGACGGCCGAACGGGCCCGCGAGCTGCTGACCGCGGCCTATGGCGAAGACCATCCCGTCCTCGCCGGCCCTCTCCGTCGTCTGGCCAGCGTCCTCGCCGACGCCGGCGACCTGGCAGCAGCGCGACCGCTGCTGGAGCGCGCGGTCGAGCTCCGCGAGCGCGGCTTCGGCAGCCGACACGTCCAGTTGGCGCACGACCTCCAGGCGCTCGCCCTCGTGCTCCAGCGGGCCGGCGAGCTGGAGGAAGCCGAGCGGCTCCTGGCGCGGGCGCTGCCGATGTTCGAATCGACGATCGGGCCCGATCATCCCTTCGTCGCGCGCTGTCTGCGCGCCTACGCGGCGCTGCTCAGGGAACGGGGAGCACCCGCGGACGCCGCCGAGCTCGAGCGGCGGGCGGCCACGATCGAGGCAGCCGCGCCCGCCGGCGCCCGCGGCGACGGTGAGGGCTCCGAAGACGGCGGGGGGCCCGCCCCCAGCGAGAGCGGGTCCCCGACCTCCTGACCGGCGCTCGGCCGCCGCGCTAGTCGACCCCGTTGACGGCGTTGAACGCCGCCGCCAGCTCCGGGCACAGCGCCGGCGGCGCCGGCTGGGCGACGAAGCCGACGTTGACCCGCAGCTCGCCCACCCGGATCAGGGCCACCCCGGCCACGGTGTTGCCCGGACCGCGCTTGTCCATCCGCGCCCGCCCGTCGATCACGATCCGGGTCCCCGACTCCTCATCCACGTAGTCGAACTCGATCTCCAGGCCGGCTTGACGGCGCGCCGGCCGGCCGCCCAGCCGCCAGGTGCCGCAGGTCGTCTCGTCGACGCACAGCTCGGAGCGCTTGAAGCGCAGACAGCCGGCCGACGGCTCGAGCTCGTCCTCGAGACCGAGGAAGACGGCGAAGTAGGTCCGCCCCGCCGGCGCCGGCGGCCCCGCCCCGAGGGTGGGAGCGGCGGCCAGGCAGACCGCGGCGAGAGCGACGGCCAGGGCCGCCGTGCGGACGGTGAGTGGCGATTTCCAGGTGCGCTTCATTTCTTGCTCCTTTGGTCGTGGTTGGTTCGAGCTCCTCGCAGCCTTGTCGCTGCTCCACCCGAAGACGCGCCCCCCGCTCGCAGAAACCGCAACGGAGCTCCGTCTGGTCCGTGGAGCTATCCAGCTGGAGCGGGTCGACGTTCCCGTGACGGCGGCACCAGGGTTGCCGGGCCGAGGCGCTGCGAGCCGCAGCCGGACGCACGGTGCCGACTCGAGCGGGACCGACCCGACGGCGGGCGTTATCCTCCGGGCAACCGACGATGCGGAGGATCCTCTACCTGGTGCCTCTCGTGGCAGCCACGGTCTCGCTGCCGTGGGTCGTGCCCGTGTCGCCGCTCCGCCACCTGGACGACCCCGGCTACCTGGGGGTGCTCGGCTTCGGCCTGACCCTCGGGGTCCTCGCCCTCGGCGCGGTGCTTAAGACGCCGGCGGCCGATCGCCTTGTGTGGTGGTGTCTGCTCGCCTTCCTGGTCGGCATGCCGCTGGTCTACGTCGCCGACTGGCTGCGCTTCGGGGGCAGCTACCCGTGGCTGGCGGTCGAGCTGGCGGGCCTCGCGCTCTTCGGCGCCCTGGCGCTGCTGGCCGTCCGCCGCTCGCCGTGGTTCCTGGCCGCCGGCATCCTCGGCCACGCCCTGTGGGACGCCGCCCACTACGGGCGGACGGCCTTCGTGCCGGACTGGTACGCCCTCGGCTGCTTCCTGATCGACGTCGGCCTCGGCCTCTACGTCCTCAGCCTGGTGCCGGGCTGGCTAGAAAGCCGGCGGCAGCCCGAGAAGCGACCCGCCTCTACTTGATCCGGACTCGCAACGCCTGCCCGGCTTCCCGAAACCCCTACCCTGCCAGCCCCTCCGGCGGGGCGTCGGTCTTCCACGCCACGGTGCCGGGGGGGTGGTCGTACCAGCCCGGGTCGGCGTAGTCGTCGATGCCGTCGCGGATCTTGATCACCGTGAACATGCCGCCCATCTCGATGGCACCGAAGGGGCCGGTGCCGGTCATCATCGGCAGGGTGTTCTCGGGCCCCGGCATGTGGGCGGCGTGGGCGGCGTGCTCGGCCATGCCGGTGGTCCCCATGGTCATGAAGCCGTCGACCAGCCGCGAGAACCGGCGGCCGGCCTCGTCGAGGTCGGCGCCGGTGTTGTTGGGGATCTCGTGGCCCATGGCGTTCATCGCGTGGTGGGTCTTGTGGCAGTGGAGCGGCCAGTCGCCGGGCACGTCGGCCACGAAGTCCGCCGCCCGGGTCTGGCCGGCAACGACGTTGAGCGAGGTCTCGGGCACCCAGGCCGAGCGCGGGATCGGCCCGCCGTCGGTCTCCACCACCCACATCCGGTGCCCGTGGATGTGCATGGGGTGGCTGGTCATGCTGACGTTGGCGAAGCGCAGCCGCACCCGGTCGTCGCGCCGCACCACCAGCGGCGAGGTGCCGGGGAAGGCGCGACCGTTGAGGGTGAAGATGTCGAAGTCGAGCATCACGTTGGGGTCGGGCCGGTAGGTGCCGGGGTGGATCGCCCACATGTGGGGGAAGACGCAGAAGTCGCGGTCGATCGGCTCGGCCGGCGGCTTCCTGGGATGGACCACGAAAAAGCCCATCATGCCGAGCGCCATCTGCACCATCTCGTCGGCGTGGGGGTGGTACATGAAGGTGCCGTGCTGGCGCAGCTCGAACTCGTAGACGTAGGTCTCGCCGGGCTTGATGTGCGGTTGGAGCAGACCGCCGACCCCGTCCATGCCGTTGGGGAGGAAGATCCCGTGCCAGTGGATGGTGGTGTGCTCGGGGAGATGGTTGGTGACGTAGATGCGGACCCGGTCCCCCTCGACGGCCTCGAGGGTCGGGCCCGGCGAGCCGCCGTTGTAGCCCCAGACCTTCACCTTCATGCCGGGCGCGAACTCCTGCTCCACCTCGTGGGCCACCAGGTGGAACTCCTTGACGCCGCCGCTCACCCGCCAGGGCGCGCTCACCCCGTCGGGCGTCGTCACCGGGGTGTAGCCCAACCGGCGGCGCAGCTCACGCACCTCGGCCACGGTGGGGGCCGGCGGCGCGGCGCGCGCCGGGGCGGGCGGCGCCTCCGGGGGCGCCTCGGGGGGCGCCTGGGCCGCCGGGTGGTGGTGCCCGGCGTGCGGGTCGACCGTCTGCGCCCGCGACGGCGCGCGTTCGAGAAGCGCCGCGCCGCCGCCCAGCAGCGCGGCGCGGGTCAGCAGGTCTCGGCGAGAGATCATCGGTCCTCCCCGCGGCCGTCGGCGGCGGCCGCTCCGTGGTGTCCGTGGTGGTCGTGGGGCGCAGCCGGCTCCGCCTCGGGCTCGACCCCGGGCTCGGCGGCCTCGGCTTCGGGCAGGTGTTGCGGCGCCGGCGTCGTCGGCAGCGGCCCACCCACCGCCCGCTCCAGGGCGAATCGCGCCCGCCAGTAGCCGGCCAGCGCCTCGACCGCCCGCCGCTCGGCCGTGACCTCCGCCTGCTTGGCGAGCAGCAGCTCGAAGGCCCCGACCAGCATCTGGTTGTACTCGCGCAGCGAGCGATCGAACACCTCGCGGCGCAGCGGCAGGACGTCGTCACGGTAGAGCGCCACCAGCTCGCGGCCGGCCGCCAGCTCCTCGCTCCGCCGCCGCACCTCGGAGCGCACCGCCCCCTCCAGGGCGGCGAGCTGCCAGCGGGCGCGCGCCAGCTCGGCCTCGAGCCGCGCCACCGAGGCCTTGCCGGTGTCGAAGAGCGGCAGCCGCAGCTCGACCACCGGTCCGGTCAGCGTCACGCCCTCGCGCTCGCGCTCGCGCTCCACCCCGACCTCGACCCCGACCGGCAGCAGCCGGGTCTTGCGCTTCAGCGACAGCGCCCGCTCCAGCGCCGACACCGCCCAGCGGCCGGCGGCCAGGTCGAGCCGGCCGGCGACCGCGGTCTCCTCGAGCCGCCCCGCCTCGCCGGCCTCGGCGGGAAGGGGCGCCAGCGGTGAGGCGGTCCAGGCCTCCGCGCCGCCCAGCCCCAGGGCCAGCACCACCGCCTCGCGGCGCTCGGCCACAACCACCCGGGCCCGCCGCCGCTCCGCCCGGGTCTCGCCCCAGTCGGCCTCGACGTGGGCCCGCTCGAGGGCGGTCAGGTTGCCGGCCGCGTGCAGGGCGCGGGCGTACTCGGCGGCCGCCGCGTCGATCTCCTCGACGCGGGCCAGCCGCTCGACCAGCTCGGCCGCGGCCTGATAGTCGACCAGCGCCAGCCGGGCCTCGGCGACCGCCGCGAGCAGGGCGTGCCCGACCTCCAGCTTGACGTGCTCCAGCTCGGCCTCGGCGATCCGGCGGCGGAGCGGCTGGACCAGCCAGTCGACCAGGTCGGCGGTCAGCGAGCCGGTGCGCTGGGTCTCGCCCGACCCCGAGAGCCGGGCGAAGGCCAGGCCCGGGTTGGCCAGCCGCGTCGCCTGGGCGAGGTCCGCCTGCGCCACGCCCAGCCGCTCGAGGGTCGCCTGCAGCGCCGGGCTGCGCAGCAGCGCCACCTCGGCGGCCGCGTCGGGTCCGAGCGGGGCAGCCAGCAGCTCCCGCACCCGCCCATCGGCGGCCGCCCTCGCCGCCTCGTCGCGCGGCCACGCCACCTTCCCGGGGTGCCGGCCGGCCACCAGATCCCGGGTAGACCGGAAGCTCTCCGCCGGGTCGGTGGTGGCGCAGGAGGCCAGGGCAAGCGGGACAAGGCAGGCCGCGGTCAGGTGTCGGAGATTCATCGACTGTCCCCGGGGGGCCACAGCCCGGCCCGGCGGTGGCCCCGTACTTTCCCACACCGGGCCACGAGCTCGGGAGATCTGGCGCTAGTAGAAGTTCGGGTGCAGGCTAGCCGGGACCCGCCTCGGGCAGGTAGCGGCCGAGCGCCTCGACGAGAGCCGACTCGCTGGCGGCGAGCGAGGTGACCTGCAACGCGAAGCGGGGCATGCGTACCAGGCCAGCACTGCGGTGGTTGAGCCGTCCCAACCACGAAAAGCCGGCGACCAGCTCGATGGGCCGCCGCGGGACCAGCTCCAGGTAGGGCGAGCCCCGCCAGAAGACCCGCCGGTAGCCCGAGAACTCGTGCCAGGGGACTACCGCCGGACCCCAGCGCGCGTAGCGGATGCCGGCCTCCGAAAGTGAAAGCTTGACTCGGCGGTCGAGCGCCCCCACCAGACCCAGCAGGGTGGCGACCGAGAAGACGAGCAGCGCCCAGGGGCCGCGAAACAGCTCGCTCGCCGCGAGGGCAAGCCCGAGGGCGCCCACGCCCAGGACCAGCAGGTAGACGCCCCGATGCCCGCGAATCACCACCTCTTCCATCGCTCTCGGCCCGGATCTTGGCCCCAGCCTACCCGAGAGGCCTCTGATGCCCGGCGAGAAACTAGCGCACAAAATACATAGTTATTCTATGGTATAGTATTGCTAAGTATGCGTGGAGAGTCACTCAAGGGACATCTCGACCTGCTGGTGCTGGCGGTCTTCACCGACGGGCCGCTGCACGGTTACGGGGTCATCCGGGCCCTCCGTCAGCGCAGCTCGGCCGCCCTCGACCTGCCCGAGGGGACCGTGTACCCGCTCCTCCACCGCCTCGAGCGGCAGGGTCTGCTGGCCAGCCGCTGGCGCTCGGTGGAACGCCGGCGACGACGGCTCTACTCCTTGACCGCGGCCGGCTGGCGGGCACTGGACCGCCGCCGTAAGGAGTGGGCGGCGTTCGCCTCCACGGTCCAGGCCGTCCTCGAGCCGAGTGGATGAGCCGGCCTCCCTCCCGGAGGCGTTGTCGCGGCGGACCGCAGCCGATTGGACTAGAGTTGCAGCGGGCATGAGCCAGCGCTTCACCGTCATGGGGGCCGGCGAGGTGGGCTTCTACCTCGCTCGCGAGCTCTCGCAGGAAGGCCACAAGGTGGTGGTCATCGAGTGCGACCCGGTCCAGAAGGCGCGCGTCGAGGACGCCCTCGACGTCTCGGTGGTGCTGGGCAACGGCGCCCACGTGCCGGTGCTCGAGGCCGCCAAGGTCCAGAACTCGGACCTGTTCATGGCGGTCTCGAGCTCCGACGAGGCCAACCTGGCGGCCTCGGTGCTGGCCAAGCGGATGGGCGCCCACCGCACCGCCGTGCGGGTCGGGGTCGCCGAGGACGTCACCGTCCACCGCCGCTTCTACGAGGAGGTCTTCGCGGTCGACCTGCTGCTGTCCACCCAGCTGCTGGCCACCACCCGCATCCTCAACTACGTCCTCGGGCACAACACCCTGGCGGTGGAGTACATGGCCCAGGGCAAGGTCCAGCTCAGAAAGATCCACCTCGACCGCGGCTCGATCCTCACCCGCAAGCCGCTGCGCGAGATCGACATGCCGGAGGGCAGCAAGCTGATCGCCTACGAGCGGCGTGGCAACCTGGTGGTGCCCGCGGGAGAGGACCAGGCCCTGCCCGACGACGCCGTCTTCATCCTCTGCAAGACCGAGGTGATCGACCAGGTCGAGCGGCTGCTGAGCGCCCGCCCGCGGACCCTGGGCACGGCGATCATCGCCGGCGGCGGCGCCACCAGCTTCACCATGGCCAAGGCGCTGACCGGCCAGGTCGACCAGGTGAAGATCATCGAGCGCGACCTCGACCGCGCCTCCGAGCTGGCCGCCCAGTTCCCCAACTTCGAGGTGCTCCACGGCGACGCCACCGACATCAGCCTGCTGCGCGCCGAGCGGGTCGCCGAGGCCCGCTCCTTCATCGCCCTCACCGGCAACGACGACAGCAACCTGATGGCCTGTCTGCTGGCCCAGGAGCTGGGGGTCAAGCAGGTGATCGCCCTGGTCCAGCGCACCGAGACCTCGCACCTGTGGCGCAAGGTCGGCCTGGTCCACGTGGTGTCGCCGCGGCGGATCGCCTCCGAGCGCATCCGCGACTACGTGCAGAGCGACTACAGCGTCAACATCATGCCGCTGGAGCGCGGCAAGATCCAGGTGATCGAGCGCCGTCTGGCGCCGGCCAGCCCCGCCGCCGGCGTCACCCTGGCCGAGATGAACCCGCCGCAGGGGGTGCTGGTGGGGGCCGTGGTGCGTGGCGAGGAGGTCATCGTGCCCACCGGCGAGGATCGCCTGGAGGTCGGCGACTCGGTGTTGCTCTTCGTCCAGGAGGAGCACCTGCCGACCATCAATCTGCTGTTCCCCGGCCGCGATCCGGCCGCCCTCGACCCGGCCCGGGTGACCTGAGACCGGCGGCGTGCAGCGGTCCGAGCTGCTCTATCTGAGCCGCGAGCAGGTGGAGGCGCTGGGGATCGCCCCGGCGGAGGTGATCGGCGCCGTCGAGATCGCCTTCCGTGAGAAGGGCGAGGGGCGGGTGGAGATGCCGCCCAAGCCCGGTCTCCATCCCGGTGGAGACGCCTTCCTCCACGCCATGCCGGCGCACGTCCCGGCGCTGGAGGCGGCGGGGATCAAGTGGGTCTCGGGCTTCCCCGACAACCGCAAGCGCGGTCTGCCCTACATCAGCGGCCTGCTGATCCTGAGCGATCCGCGGACCGGACTGCCGCTCAGCGTGATGGACGCCACCTGGATCACCGCGGTGCGGACGGCGGCGGTGACGGCGGTGGCGGCGCGTCTGCTGGCCCGCCCCGACGCCGCGACCCTCGGCGTCCTGGGCTGCGGCGTGCAGGGGCGCTCGAACCTGCTGGCCCTGGGCGAGGTGCTGCCGCTGCGCCGGGTGCGCGCCTACGACGTCCATGCCGAGCGCGCCGCCGCCTACGCCGGCGAGATGGCCGCGGCCAGCGGTCTCGAGGTCGCCGCGGTAGCCGAGCCGGCGGCGGCGGTCCGCGGCTCGGACGTGGTGGTCACCGCCGGACCGATCCTGCTCGAGCCCCACGGCACCATCCGCGCCGGGTGGCTGGCGGCCGGCGCCTTCGCCTGCGCCCTGGACTTCGACTCCTACTGGCACCCCGAGGCGCTGGCCGAGGCCGACAAGTTCACCACCGACGACACCGCCCAGCTCGATTACTACCGCGGGCAGGGCTACTTCCGGTCGATCCCGCCGGTGTGGGCCGACCTCGGCGAGCTGGTGGCCGGCCGCAAGCCCGGCCGCGAGGCCGACGGCGAGCGCATCCTCTGCTGCCCGCTGGGGCTGGCGATCGCCGACGTGGCCACCGCCCGGCTGATCTACGACCGCGCCCGCCGCGACGGCACCGGCACCCGGTTGCCGCTCTAGCCGGAGACCTCCCCTGCCCACCTTCGACGTGGTGATCGTCGGCGGCGGGGTGATCGGCAGCGCCATCGCCACCTTCCTGGCCGCCCGCGACGACTTCGGCGGCTCGGTGGCGGTCGTCGAGCGCGACCCGACCTACGCCGCCAGCTCGACCGCGCTGTCGGTGGGCGGGGTCCGCCAGCAGTTCTCGACCCCCGAGAACATCGCCATGTCGCGCTTCACCGCCGAGTTCGTCGCCCACGCCGACGAGTACCTGGCCGTCGACGGCAAGACCCCCGACCTCGGCTTCGTCGAGGCCGGCTACCTGTTCCTGGCCACCGCGGCCGGCCTCGACGCGCTGCGCCACAACCACACCGTGCAGCGCCGCTGCGGCGTCGAGGTGCGGCTGTTCGACCCCGGCGAGCTGGCCCACCGGTTCCCGTGGCTCGAGACCGGCGACCTGGCGGCCGGCTCGCTGGGCCTCCGCGGCGAGGGCTGGCTCGACCCCAGCAGCCTGCTCCGCGGCTTCGTCCGCAAGGCGCGCTCGCTGGGGGTCGAGTACGTCGCCGGCGAGGTCGTCGCCCTGCGCCGGGCCGGCCCGCGGGTGAGCGCCGCGGTGCTCGCCGACGGCTCGACCCTCTCCTGCGGCACCCTGGTCGACGCCGCCGGGCCGCGGGCCGCGCGGGTCGCCGCCATGGCCGGGGTCGCCGACCTCCCGGTCCACCCCAGAAAGCGCCAGGTCCACGTCTTCGACTGCCCCGAGCCCCTCCCCGGCTGCCCGCTGGTGGTCGATCCCACCGGGCTCTACTTCCGGCCCGAGAGCGGCCGCTTCCTGTGCGGCCTGTCGCCCCCGGATGCCGAGGACCCCGACTGCCTCGACCTCGAGGCCGACCCGGGGGAGTTCGAGCACCGTCTGTGGCCGCTGCTGGCGCGGCGGGTGCCGGCCTTCGACCGCGTCCGGCGGCGGCGCTCCTGGGCCGGGCACTACGCGGTCAACGTCCGCGACCGCAACGCCGTCCTCGGCCCCCACCCCGAGGTGACCAATCTCGTCTTCGCCAGCGGCTTCAGCGGGCACGGCCTGCAGCAGGCGCCGGCGGTGGGGCGGGCGGTCAGCGAGCTGATCGCCCTCGGCAGGTACCGGACGCTCGACCTCGGCCGGCTGTCCTTCGCCCGCCTGGCGGCCGGCCGGCTGCTGCCCGAGGTCGCCGTCGTCTGACGCGCCTCGTGCCGCCGGCAGGCCGGTTTTCCACCGCCTGCCGGTAGAATCCCCCTCCCATGCCGATCGACTCCATCCTGGTCCTGGCGATCCTCGTCGGAGCGGTCATCCTCTTCGTCTCCGAGAAGTACCCGATCGACTTCGTGGCGCTGCTGGTGCTGGGGACGCTGCTGCTCCTCGGCCTGGTCACCCCGGAGGAGGGGATCTCCGGCTTCAGCAACCCGGCGACGGTGACGGTGGCGGCGATGTTCGTGTTGAGCGCCGGGCTGCAGAAGACCGGCGCCACCGCCGCCATCGGCCGGCTGATGGTGCGCTTCGGGCGCAGCTACTTCTCGGCGCTGGTGGTGATCATGGGGACGATCACCGTCATCTCGGCCTTCGTCAACAACACCGCGGCGGTCGCCGTCTTCATCCCGCTGGTGATGATCGTCGCCAACCGACGCAAGATCGCCGCCTCGCGGCTGCTCATCCCGCTGTCCTACGCCTCGCAGTTCGGCGGCGTCTGCACCCTGGTCGGCACCTCGACCAACCTGCTGGTGAGCGCCATCTCCGATCAGGCCGGCTACGGGGCGTTCAGCATGTTCGAGTTCAGCCGCATGGGACTGGTCCTGTTCGCCGGGGGCGTCACCTTCTTCCTGGTGCTGGGGCGCTGGCTGCTCCCCGAGCGCAAGGCGCAGGAGCTGGCCGTCACCTACCAGCTCGGCGAGTACATCACCGAGATGCGGGTCGGCGAGACCTCGCCGCTGATCGGCAAGTCGGTGCTCGAGAGCCGGCTGGGCGAGGACCACGACGTCACGGTGCTGCGGCTCCTGCACATCAAGAAGGCGGTGTGGGCGCCGCTGCGGCAGGCGCTCGAGGGCGGCGACGTGCTGCTGGTCCGGGGTCGCCTCCGCGAGCTGATGCGGCTGCGCGACTCGGCCAAACTGGAGCTCAACGTCGAGTTCAAGCTCCGCGACGAGACCCTCCAGACCGAGGACCTGCGGCTGGTCCAGGCGCTGGTGGCGCCGGGCTCGGAGCTGATCGGCCACACCCTGAGGGAGATCGACTTCCGCAACCGCTACAAGGCGCTGGTGCTGGCCGTCCAGCGCAGGGGCGAGACCATCCGCGACAAGCTCAATTCGGTCACCCTCGGGCTCGGCGACGCCCTCCTGATCCAGGCCCACGAGGCGCAGATCCGCGAGCTCCGGAGCAACGAGAACCTGATCGTGCTCGACGAGGTGCCCGGGGTGGCGCTGCGCCACAAGGCCCCGCTGGTCCTCGGCATCCTCGCCGCCGTGGTCGGCCTCGCCGCCCTCAACATCCTGCCCATCCTGGTCACCGCGCTGCTCGGCTGTCTGGCCATGGTGCTGACCCGCTGCCTGCGGCTGGAGGAGGCCTATCACGCCGTCAACTGGCAGGTCATCTTCCTGCTCGCCGGCATCCTGCCGCTGGGCATCGCCATGCAGAAGAGCGGCGCCGCCGGCCTCATCGCCGGCCGGGCGGTGGGCGCGGTCGGCGACCTGGGTCCGGTGGCGGTGCTGGCCGTCGTCTATCTGATGACCTCGGTGATGACCGACACCATGAGCAACAACGCCGCCGCGGTGCTGCTGGCGCCGATCGCCATCTCGACCGCCGAGCAGATCGGCGTCAACCCGCGGCCGTTGCTGATGGCGATCACCTTCGCCGCCTCGACCGGCTTCTCGACCCCGGTCGGCTACCAGACCAACACCATGATCTACAACCCCGGCGGCTACAAATACACCGACTTCCTGCGCACCGGAGTGCCGCTCAGCATCCTGTTCTGGATCCTCTCGGTCACCTTCATTCCGCGGTTCTGGAGCTTCTGAGCTAGAGGCTGGCACGCACCTGGCCGGGTGGGTGGCCGCCTGCCCTTTGGCGCTGGTGCCATGGGCTGCCCCGCCGGCCGGTTCCCGGTGGTGCCTCGCCGTCTAGTGTCCCGTGCGGTAAGTTCCTTTACATTCGAGCGGCGCTGCATCCCGCTGGGCGGCGTTGCTCCTCGGTCACGTATAGCCCGATACGCTCAATCGTCGCGCCTTGCCCAGCGGGCGCTTCGCCGCTCTCGGTGTGA
>JBFGCA010000066.1:0-26632 GCA_041567315.1 Thermoanaerobaculia bacterium
CCGCAGGCGGTGCCGTCGGGCTGGAAGCCGTTGTCGGTGCACAGGCCGGCGCCGTCGCAGGCGTCGTCCAGGAGGCACTCGACGCCCTGGTCGCCGCAGGCCGACCCGGCAGGCTCGAAGTTGGACTCGCAGAACCCGGCGAGGCAGCTGTCGGGATTGTCGCATTCGGTGTCCGACGGATCGCCACAGGCGGTGCCGTCCGGCTCGGAGCCGTTGTCGGTGCACAGGCCGGCGCCGTCGCAGGCGTCGTCCAGGAGGCACTCGATGCCCTGGTCGCCGCAGGCCGAGCCCGCCGGCTCGTAGGTGCAGTCGGCCGCGCAGCAGTCGCCGGGATCGGTGTTGCCGTCGTCGCAGTCCTCGCCTGGATCCAGCGTCCCGTCGCCGCACACCGCCGCCTGGCAGTCGGGGTCGTTCAGGTCGTAGAGCCCCCGGTTGTTGGGGACGTCCCAGTCGCCGTCGTTGTTGAGCCCCGAACCCACGGGGTCATCGTTGGTGGGCTCGGTTGACGGGCTGTCCTCGCTGCCGTCGGCGTTGCAGGTGCCGGTCACCGTCACGTCGGTGCGCGCGTAGTAGGGCGGTTGGGTGACCGGCAACGTCCCGTCGTCGGGTCCCTCGGGGTAGGGCAGAGCGTCGTTCGGGTGGCAGCTCAGACACTCGTTGACGCCGGCGTTCAGGTGATGGAGGCGCAGGCCGAAGCCGCTCATCTTGGGGAGGCCCTGCAGATCGAAGATGCCGCCACCGTTGTCGTATCCGTCGGGAAGTTGGATCGTCTCGCCGTAGTCTCGGCCATGGCAGCCCACGCAGCCAAAGCCGCCCACCCCGCTCCACATGATGAACGGGTTCTCGCGATTGACTCCCGTGTGGCAGAGTTCGCAGGTGGCCGTAAACGGGCTGACGTGGACTTGGTGCAGGTTGGGGCTCCCCCCCCGGAAGTCCCCGTGGCAATCCGCACAGTGGCCGGCGTCATCGGTGCCGTTCGCGTGGTAGGTCTCGTAGGCCCGTGCCCCGGGCGCCGCGAAGGTCCAGAAGACAACGGCCAGCGCCACGAGGCCGCCAATAAAGAACGCTCTTCTCATCGTGTCTCCCTGTCTATCCCGTGGACGCATGCGCATATCGCGATGACCCGATCGGACAGGCCATCTCCTCTCTGCGCGTGAGGTCGATCTGCCCTGCCGAGGGTTCACGTCCGTGATCCACTGCGCCCGCCGGCTCGGAAGCCGGCAACAAGCTGGAACTCCGTCGCGCGACTCCGACCGAGGTCGAGAGGCCCCTAGCCTGCGTGAGGTGGCCAGAGTCGCAACACCCCAACGGGTGGGGCCGATGGCGCCAAGAGGTGGGACCGGATCGCCGTGCCGTCGACGGTCGAGGCGCCAGGCCACCGCGCTCAGCGGGTCATGATGAACTCGTCGAAGAGCAGGCTGCCGGAGAGGGTGCCGCGGAAGCCGGCGGATGCTCTCGCGGTCGGGGTTGCGCGAGAACACGTACGACCTGGGGCGCCGGCCGTCGAGCGTCGCCTCGAGGGCGTGATCGGTGCCGGCCAGCCCGGGGCTGACCACCTCGACCTGACCGCGGGTGCGATCCCAGAGCGGCCGAGAAGTGCGGGGCGTCGTCGGGAAGGCCTGGGCGTGGCGATCACCTGCTCGAGCAACAAGCCCTCCCGCGACGCGCCGAAGGCGCGCTCGATCACACGAGTACTCGATGAGGAAATCTCGAAGGTTGACCTCGATATTTCTGGGTGCTGCATCTCCACTGCGGTCTTCCGCTTGGCCCGAAAGCTCGGTGCGGCGGAGCGAGCTGATCCCTGTCGCGCCGGCTGACCAGCGCCTGTTCTCTCCGGAGACCAGGAAGCCGGCCCATATTCCAGGCGGGCGAAGCCTACAGATCCTCGACGAGCCGACCCGCGGCGATCGCGCGGACGCGCCTTGCCAGAGGAAAGGTCTCCTCGCCGGCGTGGACCACGTTCAGCTCGTCGAGCGAGAGGTCTCTGAGGGCCGACCGCATCGAGGGTGTGGTGCGCGGGCTCGACGTCCGCTTGAACTCGAAAGCGATCCGGCGTCGGCCGGACTGTACGAAGAGGTTGATCTCGGCGCCGGTGTGAGTAGCCCAGAAGTGCGGGGCGCCGTCGGGAAGGCCCAGTCGGGCGATCACCTGCTCGAGCAAGAAGCCCTCCCACGACGCGCCGAGCTTCGGGTGCGAGTCGAGATCTCGGGCGGTCTCGATGCTCAGCAGGGTGTGCAGGAGCCCACTGTCGCGGACATAGACCTTGGGTGACTTGACCTGGCGCTTCGAGATGTTGGCGTGCCATGGTTGGAGCTGGCGGACGACGAGCGCCGAGGTGAGCAGATCCAGATACCGCCGGACCGTCGCGTCGGAGACCCCGAACGAACGCGCGAACTCCGAGCTGTTCCACACCTGGCCGTGCCAGTGCGCGAGCATGGTCCAGAAGCGGCGGAGGGTCGTCGCCGAGATCCGAATCCCGAGCTGGGGCAGGTCGCGCTCGAGAAACGTCTGAACGAAGCTATCGCGCCACAGCCGGCTTTCGCGGTGCGAGCGGGACAGGTAGGAGAGTGGGAAGCCGCCCCGTAGCCACAGGCGGTCGAGCCGCTCCTGACCGACCTCGCTCAGCGCGAGGCCGGGAAGGACGTAGTAGGAGATGCGGCCGGCGAGGGACTCGGAGCTCTGCCGCAAGAACTCCGGCGAGGCGCTTCCGAGCACCAGGAATCGGGCCCTTCGCGGCTTGCGGTCGGCCAACACCCGCAGCACCGGGAACAGATCGGGCCGCCGCTGCACTTCGTCGAGGACCACCAGGCCCCGCAGCCCGGACAGGGCGAGATGAGCGTCCTCTAGGCGGGCGAGATCGGGAGGACTCTCGAGGTCGAAGCGATGGCCGGTCTTGCCGTAAGCCGCGACCACCTCGGCCGCGAGGGTCGTCTTGCCGATCTGCCGGGCTCCCAGGATGCCGACCACTGGGAAGCTCCGCAGCCTCCGCAGGATCTCCCGGACATGCTCCGTACGTGCGATCACGCGTACGGCATAACATGAAATATCGAATATTGATGTCGATATTTCATGGTAGTGAATCTCCGCGGTGATCTCCCGCGCGGCCGCTTCGTCAACGGCACCGCCCGCGCGCTGGCCGTGTCGATCACCTGCCCAGGGCGGCGGCCCGCCCGCTCAGCAGTTCACAAAGAGCTCGTCGAAGCGCCGCGCGACGCGGTCTTCCGCCCCCGCCCGCGCGCCGGGCTCAAGGTGTGTCGCGGTAGGGCAGCACCCGCAACCCGGGCACGCGGCGGTAGTGCCTCTCATTTCGGGTGACCACCGGAGTCTGGTAGGCCAGGCCGGTGGCGGCGATCCAGAGATCGTTGGCTCCGATCAGCACCCCGTTGTCTCGCAAGTAGCGATAGGCCTTGCCGTACTCCCAGCAGACGTCGCGGTTGAGCTCGAGAATCCGGAAGGGCGACACGAGAGCCTCCCAGGTCTCCCGGTCCCCGACGCGAGGGCCGGCAGCCAGCTCGCCAGCGACGGTGAAGGTGATGTAGAGGCGCTCGTCGCCATGCCGTTCCAGGAACCGCTGCGCCGGGCCGGTGACTCCCTTGGAGACCTCTCGATCCAGATCGACCAGGAAGGTCGTCTCCAAGATCACGAGTCGTTCCACTTGTCCGGCGGCGGAGCGTCCCGGGCTTTCAACTCGTCGATCCGGTCGAGATCCTCTTCGCTCAAGAAGCCTCCACGTTCACGGTAGCGGCGCAACAGCTCGCCGGCCGTGACGGTCTCCTCCGGCCATCGTGCTCGCAGGATCACCTGGGTGAACGACTCGGTGGGCTCCCGTCTGGCCGCCCGGAGCTTCTCGTAGGCATCGAGCCTGAGGGAGATGGTCTTCGTCGCCACACATGCATTATGCATGGTGCACAGTGCGGGGTCAAGCCGACCTTCAAAGGCATCCGTCGCCAGTGAAGAGGCGAGTAAGCTCCTCCTGAGCCTGCCGTGCGGCCAGCAACCGGCAGCTCGAAACGCCATGGCACTCGTCGTCCTTCTGAGAGGAGTCAACGTCGGTGGACACCGGACCTTCCGCCCGACCGCGCTGGCCGAACAACTGAAGCACCTCGACGTCGTCAACATCGGGGCGGCAGGGACGTTCGTGGTCCGGCAGCCGATTACGCGCAGGGAGCTCCGCAGCGAATTCGGGTCGAGGCTGCCCTTCGAGACGGAGATCGTCATCTGCGCCGGCCGCGAGGCCGCCGGGCTGCTCGCCGGGGACTTCTTCGCGGATCATCCGGCGCGGCCCGACGTCGTCCGCTTCGTGAGCGTCCTGTCTCGTCGCACCCGCTCGGCGCCGCGCCTACCGATGAGCCTCCCGTCGGACGGGAGGTGGCTGCTCAAGATCCTCGCCCGCGAGGACCGGTTCCTCATCGGCGTCTACCGGCGACAGATGAAGGCCATCGGTCACCTCGGCACCCTGGACCGGGTCTTCGGGGTGCCGGTCACCACCCGCAACTGGAACACGATCCACGCCATCGCCAGGGTGCTGGAGTCTCCGGGATGAACGAGATCTCGCTTGGTTCCCCTCGTCAACGGCGGCCGGAAAGGAGAGTGCGCGCATGCAGGAGCAGGCATTCACCTTGGCGGTCTACCGAGTCAAGCCCGGTAGGGAAGAGGAGTTCATCCGCGTCTGGAACGGGCTGGCCGACACGTTCTCGTCGCTGCCGGACCCGCCGCTCTGGGGAACGCTGATCCGGCACGCAACCGAGCGGACGCTCTTCTACTCGTTCGGACCCTGGGAGAGCGCGGAGCACGTCCAGTCCATGCGAGAGAGCCCCGAGGCCGACCGGGCCTTCGCGGCACTCCACGAGCTGTGCGAAGAACTGACCGCGGGTGACTACGAGATCGTCCGGCACGTGGACGTTCGGAGCAGGACCGGCGCCGGGTCAGCGTCCGATTGAGCCTCTGCACCGTGCAGCTCGGGTCCCCGCGGCCGCCGAAACGAGGCACCGCAGTGAGGGACCGTCAGCGACCGGCACCTCTGCCGCCGAGCGCTCCGCGGCCACCCTCACGGTCGACTGAACCCCATTCAGTCGGCATCCTCCTTGGGGCCAGGGCGCCGGCTCGGCCGCTCTCGGGGTGCGCTTCGGCGACCTCCCGTCGCGAAAGGAGACGCTGGAGGATCGCTAGGTGCTCTGGGCTCCGAGGCGAGCTGCACCTCGAGCGGACAGGCGGGCAGGCCGGCGCGCGTTACGAGGCCGGCAGCGACTAGCGGCGATCGGGCGAGGAGGGCCTTGCCAGAGACAGTCGAGGCTGGTTTGTGACCGCGACCTCGACGTCGTCCCAGAACTCCTCGTCGACCGGCGGGAGCGATCTCAAGAGGGCCAGGAGATCGGGTCCGGTGAAGCGTCGACGACTGGCCGGCTTGGACGCGTCGCTCGGCATGGCTTCCGACCCGCCCTACGCCCGGGCCGCCAGGATCGCTTCGCGGCCGCGCTCGATGGTCTCGACTTCGGCGCTGGCGCGGGAGTGGAGGGAGTCGCAGACGGCGCGGCAGAGGGTGAAGACGGCCTCGTCGGCGATCTCGTAGTAGACGCTGACGCCGTCGCGGCGGGAGCGGACGAGGCCGACGCCGCGGAGGACGGCGAGGTGCTTGGAGGCGTTGGCCTGGCTGCCGCCGACGCGCTCGACGATCTCGGTGACCGAGAGCTCGCCCTCCTCGAGGGAGTGGAGTATCTTGAGCCGTACCGGGTTGCCCATGGCGCGGAAGCGGCCGGCGATCTTGTCGAGCAGCGCGTCGGTGAGTTCAGGCATGGCGGAGTTCCTGGGGCAGTTTGTCGGAAGGCCGGGGCGAAGGCAGTATAGTCGCCGCTCTCCGGCCGCTCAAGGCACGGGCTCCGACGCCCGGCTCGTGGGCCGTGGCCCGGCGCCGGGGCCGAAGCCGGCGTCTTGACTCTATTCCAATTGTCGCATAAGGTGATGCGCTCATTGAAGCAGATGCCAGAAGAAAGGAGGTCCCGATGACCGACTCCACATCCGTGAAGACGGCGGAGGAGGCGGCGGCGGCCACCAGCGAGGCCGGGGCGCAGCCCTCCGAGCAGCCGGCGCTGGAGCTCGACTGCCGCGGGCTGGCCTGCCCGCTGCCGATCCTCAAGACCAAGAAGGCGATGGACGGCCTGGCGGTCGGCCAGCTCCTCAAGATGGTCGCCACCGACCCCGGGTCGGTGCCGGACGTCGCCGCCTTCAGCCGCCGCACCGGGCACGAGGTGGTGAGCCAGAGCGAGGGTGGCGGCGAGTTCGTGTTCGTGATCCGCAAGGTCTAGCCAGCAAGCAACAGGAGGTGCTGCCATGAGCGGCAACGGGAACCCCAAGCGTCTCGCCCTCATCGCTTCCAAGGGGACCCTCGACTGGGCCTACCCCCCGTTCATCCTGGCCTCGACCGGGGCCGCCCTCGAGATGGACGTGGCGGTGTTCTTCACCTTCTACGGTCTGCCGCTGCTGATGAAGGACCTCAAGGCCAAGGTGTCGCCGCACTCCAACCCGGCGATGCCGATGAAGATGCCCTTCGGCCCGCCCGGGTTCCAGAACTTCTCCTGGCCGATCCCCAACGTGCTGTCGGGCAACGTGCCCGGCTTCGAGACCTTTGCCACCAAGATGATGAAGAAGACCTTCGCCAAGAAGGGGGTGGCCACCATCGAGCAGCTCCGCGAGGCCTGCGTCGAGTCCGGCGTGCGGCTGATCGGCTGCCAGATGACGATGGACGTCTTCGGCTTCAAGGCCGAGGACTTCATCGAGGGGACCGAGATCGGTGGCGCCGCCACCTTCCTGGAGTTCGCGGCCGACGCCGACGTCAGCCTGTTCATCTAGGCGGGGAGCAGAGCGCGGGCCGCGGGAGGTAGGGAATGGACGCCGACGAAGCCAAGGTGACCGTCTTCGTGACCAGCGGCCCGGAGACCCCGCAGCGCTGCGCGACGCCGTTCTACATGGCCAACATGGCGGCGGTGATGGACGGCGAGGCCGAGATGATCTTCCAGATCGACGGCGTGCTGCTGATGAAGACGGGGGTGGCCGAGGGGCTGGTCGCCAAGGAGGGCGGCAAGCGGATCCTCGACTTCATCCGCGAGGCCAAGGAGGCGGGGGTCGAGATGAAGGTCTGCTCGGCCGCCATGCAGCTCCACGACATGACCGAGGAGGACCTGATCGAGGAGTGCGACGGGGTGGTGGGAGCCGCCTACATGGTGGACCGCGGCCTCGACTCCCACCTGGTCCTCTACTACTGAAGGTCTTCTTACTCTCGAGGCGAGGCGAGCGATGGCCGAGGTCAACCAGTGTCTGCTACCCGACGAGCTGCTCTACCACGTCGACTACAACGTCTGGCTGCGTGACAACGGTGACGGCACCTACGACCTGGGGATGACCGACATCGCCCAGTCGATGGCCGGGTCACTGCTCCACTGCCGGGCCAAGAAGGTGGGCAAGGCGGTCAAGGAGGGCAAGAGCCTGGCCACGGTGGAGAGCGGCAAGTGGGTGGGGCCGCTCAAGTCGCCCTTCGCCTGCGAGATCTTGGCCTCGAACGAGGCGGTCGAGGTCGACGCCGCGCTGCTCAACCGGAGCCCCTACAAGCAGGGCTGGATCGTCAAGGTGCGGCCGGCCGAGGGGGCGGATCTCTCGGCGCTTGTCGACGCGGCCGCGGCGGTCGACGGCTTCGCCGCCTACATGGCGGCCAACGAGTTCAAGGGCTGCATCCACTGCGAGGGCTTCGAGGGGTAGCCGGCCGTGGAACCGATCTACGCCGACGCCAAGTACCAGGAGGTCCCCTACGCGGAGAAGAAGCGCCTCTTCGACGAGGTCAAGGCCGACCTGCGGTTCGAGACCCAGCTCTACGGCTGCTACGAGTGCGGCATCTGCGTCGCCGCCTGCCCCTCGGCGCGCTTCTACGACTTCAGCCCCCGGGTCTTCGCGCAGGTGGTGTCGCGCGAGGACGTCCACACCTTCTACGAGCTGCTCAACGACTCGGTGTGGGACTGCTCGCAGTGCTTCTCGTGCACCTGCTGCCCGCGTCAGAACAACCCCGGCGGCGTCATCACCCTGATGCGCGAGGTGGCGGTCAACAACGGCCTCAAGTCGGCCAAGGACGCGCTCAAGGCCTACAGCCGGATCATCTACAAGATCATGTCGACCGGCACCCAGGTCGCCCCCGACATGCTGCAGCCGGACTTCTTCCCCGACTGGGGGCCCGACGTCCAGCAGGTGTCGGCCAACCTCGACGTCTGGCGGCGCGCCATCCCGCCCGAGACCATGCACACCGTCGAGCTGGCCTGGGACGTCAGCGAGAAGACCCGGCTCGAGCTGTACCTGATCTGGAAGCTGACCGGCAACCTGGAGATGATCGAGAACATCGACGAGGGCCTGTTCATGATCCTCGAGGAGGTCATGGAGGAGCTGCTCGAAGAGCACGGCTACGACCTCGAAGAGATCGAGTCGGTGGTCGAGTAAGGAGACACGCGCCATGAGCCCGCTGCCCATCGTCCACGAGCCGACCAAGGCGAAAGACCGGGTCTTCGACCGCAAGCCGCCGCTCACCGACGCCGAGTACAAGGAGAAGCTCTTCGCGCTCGAGGAGCAGGGCGAGCTGATCGTCCACCGCATCGGCGAGGCGCAGAAGGCGGTCGAGCTCGAGACCAAGACCGGCCACAAGAAGAAGGTGCCGCTGGACAACACCTGGCACCACAAGTCGTGTGGCCAGTGCGGGCACATCCCCGGCTACTCGACCGCGATCTTCTGGCTGATTCGCCAGCTCGGTCTGACCTACCACGACCCCAGGGACCAGACCTCGTGCACGGCCTGGAACTACTACGCCTCGGCGACCTCCAACGCCGCCGCCCAGGCGGCGGTGGCGGTCCGCAACTTCGCCCAGGCCTACGAGGACGGCTACTTCCCGATCGTCCACTGCGGCACCAGCTTCGGCCATTACAAAGAAGTGCGCGAGGAGCTGCTCCACCACCCCGAGCTGCGCGCCCAGGTGCGCAAGATCATGGACGCCCTCGGCAAGCCGATGGTCTTCCCCGAGGAGATCGTCCACTACTCGGAGTGGGTGCACGCCCAGCGCCACGCCATCGCCGGGCGCCAGGTGCGCGATTTCAGCTCGATCACCGCCACCGTGCACCCGGCCTGCCACTACCACAAGCTGGTGGTGGAGGACGCGGTCTACGACCGCGAGCTCTACGACGGGCAGCGCACCGCCATCGTCAGCGGGCTGGTCAAGGCGCTGGGCGCCAAGGTGGCCGACTACTCGACCTGGCACGACTGCTGCGGATTCGGCTTCCGGCACATTCTGGTGAGCCGCGACTTCTCGCGCTCCTTCGCCACCATCCGCAAGATCGAGCGCATGAAGGAGGAGGCCGACCCCGACGTGACGCTGACCCACGACACCGGCTGCGTGACGACGCTGGACAAGAGCCAGTTCGCGGCCAAGGCGCACAACCGCAACGTCGGCATCCCGGTGATGTCGGACGCCCAGTTCGCGGCCCTGGCGATGGGCGCCCACCCCTACAAGGTCTGCCAGCTCCACTGGCACGGGGTCGACATGAAGCCGTTGCTCGAGCTGATGGGCATCGACCACCAGGCGGCCTGGACCGAGTTCGAGGAGCAGGCGCGGCGCATCGAGGCCGGCGAGATCGAGTACATGACCTGGGAGGACTGTTGATGTCGAACGACGGCCACCCGATCCTGGTGATCGGCGGTGGTCCGGCCGGGCTGGAGGCGGCGCGCGGCGCCGCCGAGCTGGGCTACCGGACGCTGCTGGTCGAGAAGGAGCCGGTGCTGGGCGGCACCCCGATCCTGGCCTCCTACGCGGCGCTCACCCCGGAGATGGAGGACGCCGAGACCGCCATGAAGCGCATGGTGGACGCGGTCCTGGCCGAAACGCTGGTCGAGGTCCGGACCGGCTCGAAGGTGGTGGCCGCCGAGGGCGAGCCGCCGGAGGTGAGGGTGACCCTCCAGGGCCCCGACGGCGAGGAGAAGGTCACCGCCGGCGCGGTCATCGTCTGCACGGGTTTTCAACACTTCGACCCCGGGCGCGAGACCCAGATGTACGGCTACTACGAGTACGACGACGTCATCACCCTGGTCGACTGCGAGCGGATGCTCAAGGCCAAGACTTTCGTCCGCCCGTCGACCGGCGAGCCGCCCAAGCGGGTCTGCTTCATCCAGTGCGTGGGCAGCCGCGACCGCCAGATCGGCAACTTCTGGTGCTCCAAGGTGTGCTGCGGGATCGCCTGCAAGGAGGCGATCGAGATCCGCCAGCAGCGCCCCGACTGCCAGGTCTTCGTCTTCTACATCGACATGCGGATGTACGGCTTCTGGGAGGACCGCATCTACTGGCGGGCCCAGGAGGAGCACAAGGTCAACTTCATTCGCGGCATCGTCTCGGAGATCACCCGCCGCGGCGACTCGGTGGTGGTCAAGGGCGAGGACACCACCATGGGGCGCCCGGTCGAGGTGCCGATGGACGTCGTGATCCTGTCGGTCGGCATGGAGCCCAGCGCCGGCACCAAGCAGATGGCCGAGATCTTCGGGCTGCCGCTCGAGTCGCACGGCTTCCTGGAGACCGTCGGCGGCCCGCTCAACACCGTCAGCACGCCCAAGCCGGGCTGCTACGCGGCCGGCGCCGCGGTCGGCCCGGCCGACCTCGAGGACTCGATCTCGATGGCCGGCGCGGCGGTGATGAAGGCCGCCGGCTTCCTCCGCAAGCACGCCCTGGCCGCGCAGACCGCCTGAGCGACCGACCGTGCTGCACGACGCCATCGAGCTCGATCCGGTCGTCGACGCCGAGGCGGCGCTCGAGTTCCTGAAGGAGGCCACCAAGCTGGCCACTGCCACCGAGCTGGAGGACGTCGGCGAGCGGCTCGAGGCCAAGCACCGGCTGTTCGCGGAGCTGCTCGGCGGCGGCGCGGTGGGCGGCCTCGACGAGGCGGGGTTGAAGCGGCTGACCGTCTCGATCTTCTCGCTCAAGCGCAAGGGCGGGCGGCTGGTCAACGCCAACGGCGCCGAGAAGCTGGCGGCCGAGCTCGAGGCGCTGCTCCACGGGCCGGGGGCGGTAGCGGCGCGCTTCGACCGCTTCTGCGGCGCCGTCAAAGGGGTGGAGGAGGCGATGCGGATCGCGCTGGCCAGCGAGGCGCTGCACTTCACCTTCCCCGACCGCTACTGGCTGTGGACCCACTGGCTGTGGAACCCGGGCGCCCGCACCGGCGCGCTGGCGCTGGTCACCCGCGACGACGTCGACCTGGCGGGCGACACCCCGGGGGCGGTCTACGAGAAGGTCGGCCGCGCCATGGCCTACGTCAACCGCCGCGGCCACGAGGTCGGCTTCTCGCGCTCGGGGCGCGGGCTGTTCGGCACCGACGTCTTCCTGGCCTGCGTCTACGCGGTCTACATGTACACGGTCTTCCGGATGAAGCTGTCGCAGGAGTTCAACCGCATCCTGCCCGAGCTGCCCGAGCTGGTCGAGCGCGTGCTCGGCGTTCACCAGCCGGGCCGAGCGCGGCGGGCCCGCCAGGCCGCGGCCCAGGGAGTTGCTGCCGGGGAAGCCGGAGGCGCCGGATGAGCGAACCGACCCCGCCCCGCCCCGACCTCGACTTCGCGCCGCGCGAGCGCGTCAAGCGCCAGAGCTACGTCGAGAGCGAGTCGGCGGTGGTCGAGGGCATCGACATCTCCGGCCAGTGGAACCGGATGTTCGAGCCCCGCGAGATCACCGGCTACGACCTCACCTACATGGACAAGCTCACGGCGCTGCCGGGGGCGGAGTCGATGGCCTGGTGCTACCAGTGCGCCCAGTGCGTGCCGGCCTGCCCGGTCGACACCGCGGGCGGCGACTACGGGCCGCGCAAGATCTACCGCCGGCTGCAGCTCGGCACCGACATCTTCGACCACAGCGACCTGTGGCTCTGCACCACGTGTCAGAACTGCGTCCGCGTCTGCCCCAAGGAAGTGGACATGGTCCAGATCATGCCCGCCGCCCGGGCGGCGGCGGTGCTCGAGGGCCGCAGCGTCCCCGGCGAGCTGCTCGAGATGTTCCAGAAGGTGGCCGAGTACGGCAACCCGATGGGCGAGTCGCCGCGCAAGAGGGTGCGCTGGACCCGCGGCGCCGGGGTCGAGGTGCGGATCCTGCCCAAGGACCCGGCGCCGGTCGAGGTGCTGTGGTTCGTGGGCGACTACTACGCCTATCACCCGCGCGGCGTCGACGCCGCCCAGGCGATGGCCCGGGTGCTGACCCGGCTGGGGGTGGAGTTCGGGATCCTGGGGGTCGACGAGCGCTGCGACGGCGACTCGCAGCGGCTGGCCGGCGAGCCGGGGCTGTTCGAGGAGCTGGCCGAGCACAACATCGCCGAGTTCGGCAAGTACGAGTTCGAGACCATCGTCTGCAGCGGCCCCCACGCCTACAACGCGATCAAGAACGAGTACCCCAAGCTGGGCGGCGAGTTCCCGGTCCAGCACTACACGCAGTTCATGTCGGCGCGGCTCGAGACGCTGGCGCCGCTGCTGACCAAGCCGTTCGCCCGCCGGGTGACCTTCCACGACCCCTGCTACCTGGGGCGGCACAACGGCGACTACGGCTCGCCCCGGCGGCTGCTCCAGGCGGTCCCCGAGCTCCGCTTCCAGGAGCTGTTCCGCTGCCGGGAGCAGGGCTACTGCTGCGGCGGGGGCGGCGGCGGCATGTGGCTCGACGGCTACGCCGCCGAGCACCAGGTCGAGCGGCTGTCCGAGAACCGGGTGCGCGAGGCCATCCAGGTGGGCGCCGAGGTGCTGGCGGTCTGCTGCCCATACGAGGTGTCGCGCTTCGAGGACGCCGTCAAGTCCACCGGCAACGACGGCAAGCTCGAGGTGCTGGACATCGTCGAGATCCTCGACGCGTGCATGGAGCAGGGCTAGCGCTCGCGCGCGCTCTCAACTTCCCTGCGGGCCGGTGGGCGGCCCGCTCCGGAGATCCCGAATGAACGTCATCGTGTTGATGAAGCGCATCCCCGACCTGGTCGAGGACCTGGAGGTGGACGGCAGCGGCAAGGCGCTCGACGCCGAGCTGCTCAAGCTCACCCTCAACGAGTTCGACGACCACGCGCTGGAGGAGGCCCTGCTGCTCAAGGAGGCGGCGGGCGGCGAGGTGACGGCGGTGGCGCTCGACGGCGAGGAGGTCGACAAGATGCTGTTCACGGCGCTGGCCAAGGGCGCCGACCGGGCGCTCAAGATCGAGGGCGCCGGCGCGGTCGACGGCACCGTGCCGCTGGCCAGGGTGTTCGCCGAGGTGATCCGCGGGCGCCCCTTCGACCTGGTGCTGACCGGGGTGCAGGCGGCCGACGACCGCGACGGCCAGCTCGCCCCGACGGTGGCGGCGCTGCTCGACCTGCCCTGCGTCGAGGTGGTGACCGCGGTCCACCCCGAGGACGGCAAGGTGTCGCTCCACAAGGAGTACTCGGGGGGCGTGGTCGGCGAGTTCGAGGTCGACCTGCCGGCGGTGCTGGGCATCCAGGCGGCGCGGCAGACGCCGCGGTACGCCCCGGTCTCCAAGGTCCGGCAGATCCAGCAGTCGGCCACCCTGGAGACGGTGGCCGGCGCCGCCGGCAACGGCGGCGGGCTGACGGTGGTCCAGATGACGCCGCCCGAGACCGGCGCCGGGGCGCAGATGCTCTCCGGGGTCGACGAGCTGGTGGCGCTGCTCGAGTCCAAGGGGGTGCTGCGATGAGCGGCGACGTGCTGGTGGTGGTCGAGCATCTCGGGGGGGCGTTCGCCGACGTCACCTTCGAGCTGCTGGGGCTGGGCAAGAAACTGGCGGCCGCCGGCGGCGGCTCGACGGCGGTCGCCCTGATCGGCGGCGACGAGGCGATGGCCGGCGGGCTGGGGGCGGCCGACAGGGTGCTGGCGGTCGGCGGCCCCGAGCTGGCCGACTTCAACCCCGAGAGCTGGGCGGCGGCGCTGGAGGCGGCGGTCGAGGCCGCCAGGCCCCGCATCGTGCTGGTCGGCTACACGGCGATGGGGATGGATCTCGCCAGCACCCTGGCGGCGCGGACCGGCATGCCCCACGCCGCCTTCTGCGTCGGCGCCGAGGCCGGCGAGCGGGTGACCGCGGTCAGCCAGCTCTACGGCGGCAAGATGAACGTCACCTGCGACCTCGGTGCGGGGCCGTGCGTGCTGAGCGTGCTGGCCGGCAACTTCCCGGCCGACGACGGGCATGCCGACGGCTCGCCGCCGGTCGAGAAGCTGCCCGCCCCCGCCGCGCGCGGCCGGGTGCGCTTCAAGCGGCTCATCGAGCCCGAGGCCGGCGACGTCGACATCACCGCCCAGGAGGTGCTGGTGGCGGTGGGCCGCGGCATCGGCAGCAAGGACGACATCGAGGTCGCCGAGGAGCTGGCCGAGGCGCTGGGGGCGGCGGTGGCGGCGACCCGCCCGCTGATCGACGCCGGCTGGCTGCCCAAGACCCGCCAGGTGGGCAAGTCGGGTTTGAAGGTGAGCCCCAAGGTCTACCTGGCGCTGGGCGTCTCGGGCGCTCCCGAGCACATCGAAGGCATGAAGTCCTCGGGCACCATCATCGCCGTCAACACCGACCGCCACGCGCCGATCTTCAACTTCGCCCACTACGGCATGGTGGCCGATCTGTTCGACGTCTGCGAAGAGCTGACCGAGGCGGTCGAGGAGCGCAAGGGATAGCCCGCCGGTGCTGAGCCTGCCGGAGCGCCTCGCCTTCCTGGTGCTGGTCGCGGTCTGCGGCGCCCTCGCCGTCCAGGGTTTCCGGCGGATGGTGCGGATCGTGGCCCGCGGCGCCGCCGCGCCGGGGCGCACCGACCGGCTGGGGCGGCGGCTGGCCCGGGCGGCGCTCGACGTCGCCCTCCAGCGGCCGGTGTTCCGCACCCGGCCGTGGGTCAGCCTGTTCCACGCCTTCATCTTCTTCGGCTTCAGCTTCTATCTGCTGGTCAACGTCAACGACCTGGTCGAGGCCTTCGTCGCCGGCTGGTCGACGATCGGCGGTGGGCCCGTGGCCTCGGTCTTCAACCTGCTCTCCGACCTGCTGAGCGTGCTGGTGCTGGTCGGCATGGTGATGCTGCTGCTGCGGCGCTTCGTCCAGAAGCCGCGCTCGCTCGAGTTCAACCCCTCGGTGAAGCTCGTGCCGGCGGTGACCGCGGGGGGTGTGCGCCGCGACTCGCTGATCGTCGGTGTCTTCATCCTGGTTCACGTCGGCTCGCGCTGGCTGGGGACGGCCATGCACCTCGCCGAGCGCGGGCACGGCGACCCCTGGCTGCCCACCGCCAGCGCGGCCTCGGCGCTCTTCGCCGGCTGGTCGCCGGCGGCGCTCGAGACCGGCGTCCACGTCTGCTGGTGGCTGGCGATGGGGCTGATCGTGGTCTTCGTGCCCTACTTCCCGCGCAGCAAGCACCTGCATCTGATGGCGGCGCCGCTCAACCTGGCGCTGGGCCGCGAGACGCCGCGCGGCGCGATGGACGCGGTGGTGGGCGACCCGGCCCGGCCCGGGGCCCGCACCCTGACCGACCTGTCCTGGCCCCAGCTCCTGGACAGCTACGCCTGCATCATGTGCAACCGCTGCCAGGACGCCTGCCCGGCGCACCGCTCGGGGACGCCGCTCAGCCCCGCTTCGCTCGAGATCAACAAGCGCTACTGGGCCAACCAGCACGCCGCCGAGCTGGCCGGCGGCGGCGCCTCGCCGCCGCTCCTGGAGTTCGCGGCGAGCGACGAGGCGGTCTGGTCCTGCACCTCGTGCTACGCCTGCGTCGAGATCTGCCCGGTGGGCAACGAGCCGATGTTCGACCTGCTGGAGATGCGCCGCGCCATGGTCTTCGACGGCCAGCTCCCCGACGAGGTCTCCGAGGTGCTGCGCAGCCTGGACGAGAAGGGCAACTCGTTCGGCGAGTCGCCGCGCAAGCGGGCGCGCTGGACCCGCGAGCTGGACTTCAAGATCCCCGACGCCCGCAAGCAGCCGGTGGAGTATCTGTGGTTCGTCGGCGACTTCGCGGCCTACGACCCGCAGTGCCAGGAGATGAGCCGCCTCGTCGCCCGCCTGCTGCGGGCGGCCGGGGTCGAGTTCGGCCTCCTCTACGAGGCCGAGCGCTCGGCCGGCAACGACGTCCGGCGGCTCGGCGAGGAGGGTCTCTTCGAGGCACTGGCCGAGCAGAACGTCGCTGCCCTCGAAAGTTGCGAGTTCGAGAAGATCTTCACCACCGACCCCCACACCTTCAACGCGCTGCGCAACGAGTACGGCCCTTATGCCGGGGTGGGGCGCTGGCCGGTGGTCCACTACTCGACGCTGCTGCTCGAGCTGCTGGAGAGCGGGCGCCTGGCCCTCAACGGCGGTCTGAAGGGCCGGGCCACCTACCACGACCCCTGCTACTTGGGCCGTTACAACGGCGGCTTCGAGGCGCCGCGCGGCGTCATCCGCGCCTGCGGCCTGGAGCTGGTCGAGATGCCGCGCAACCGCCAGCGCTCGTTCTGCTGCGGGGCGGGCGGCGGCCGCATCTGGATGCCCGACCACCCCGACGTCCGGGAGCGCCCGAGCGAGAACCGCATCCGCGAGGCGCTTTCGCTGGGCGCCGTCGACTACTTCGTGGTCGCCTGCCCCAAGGACCTCACCATGTACCGCGACGCGGTCAAGACCTCGGGCAACGAGGGCTCGATCGCCGTCCGCGACATCGCCGACCTGGTGGCCGAGGCGCTGGGGCCGGAGGCTCCATCGTGAGCGATCTCGCCGAGTCGCTGGCCGCCGGGCTGGCCGAGCGGCTGCGCACTTTGCTGCTGACCCTCGACCGCCAGGACCGGCTGGAGACCGCCGCCGCCTTCGTCGGCTGGCTGGCCGGGGAGCGGGAGGCCGGCCGGCTGCCCGACGACGCCCGCGAGCTGCTGCTCAGGGCGCTCAAGGTGGCCGGCGACCCGGTCAACTACCGGCTGCTCGCCGCCCTCGACCCCATCGAGCCGGTCGAGCTGCCGGCGCTGATGGAGGGCGCCGGACTGGGCCGGGTGGCGGCGTCGGAGCGTGTCCACGACATGGCCCAGGTGGGTCTCGCGGTCCGCGAGCTGGTCAACGACGAGGTCCGCGGCACCGCCCTCGGAGCCGGGCTGGTGGCGCTGGTCGAAGGCGCCGCGGCCGGGGCTGGCGAGCGGCTGGCCGCCGAGCTCCCGCGGCCACCGGCGGACCGGGAGGGCGGCGGTGCCTGAGCTGCGGGTGGTGGACGCCGGCGAGGTCGGGGCCTACCGCTCGCAGAGCCTGTGGCACGGCCTCGCCGAGGCGGCGGTCGAAGGGGCGCCGCCGACGCTGTCGTTCTGCCGGTCGCGCGAGCCCTACGTCGGTCTCGGCTACCACCACCCGCTATCGAGCCTCGACCTCGAGATTGTCCGGCGCCGCGGCCTGCCGGTCATCCGCCGGCAGATCGGCGGCGGCGCGGTCTGGGTCGACTCGGACCAGCTCCTCTTCCAGCTCACCCTGCCGGCCGGCGACGCGCCGCCGGCCGTGGCGCGGCTCTACGAGCGCTGCCTGGGCCCGGCCGTCGACGCCTTCCGGGCGCTTGGCCTGCCGGCGGAGCTGCGCGGCCCCAACGACATCGCCGTCCAGGGTCGCAAGGTCTCCGGCACCGGCGCTGGCCGCATCGGCGGCGGCGTGACCGTGGTCGGCAACGTCATCTTCCGCTTCCCCCACGAGCGCATGGTGGAAGTGCTGGCGCTGGGCAAGGATCGGGCATTCGTCGGCGTGGAGCCGGGCAAAGCGCTCAAGCCGGACAGTGCCGACGCTACGCTCGTCAGGTCGGCCCCCAGCGACGCAAGGTCCGGCGGTTCGGAGCTGGGTAGAGAGCCCGACCCGACTGCCGGCAAGCTGACGCTCGGGAGCTCGGCTTTCGGCGATGGAGGATTCGTTGATCCGGAGCTGGGTAGGACGCCGGGGCGTTGCGCCGCCAACGGCGGTCCCAGCTCAGGCCTTGGTGATGCGGAGCGCGTGAACGCTCGCGCCGGCTGGGGGCTCGGCGCCTCGGACTGGGGTGGTGCCCGGGACGCCGCGCTGGAGCTGGCCAATGGGGCCACTGGAAACGGGGTACAGGGATCGCTTCGTGGCGAGTGCCTGCGGTTGATGCGCAGGTGGGTTTCGTCGCTCGAGGACGAAGGGGCGGGTGTCGTCACGCTGACGGCGGCCCGCCGGGCGCTCGTCGAGGCCTACGCGGCGGCCTTCGGCCCCCGCGTGCGCTGGGACCGGCCGACGGCGCGCGAGCTGGCGGCGATGGAGCGCTGGGAGCGCCGCTTGGCCGACCCCGAGTGGCTGGCCGGCGTTTCCGCGGAAACGTCCTACAGGGACGCACCGGCTGGACCTGTGCCGTCCGGGGCCGCCTCGCCGGAGGCCGGGTCGTCTCGGGGGAAGCCCGCGACGTCAGGTGCGGTGCTCCCGTCCGATCACCACCGGGCGGTCAAGATCGCGGCCGGCGTCTGGCTGTTCGCGGCCGGCGGGCCCGACCTGCGGATGCGCGCGTCGCTGGTCGAGGGCCGCATCGAGCGGCTCGCGGTCGAGGGCTCTAGGGTCAACGGCGCCGGGCCGGTAGTCGCCCGTGCGCTGCGCGGCCAGCCGCTCGAAGCCGGGCGCCTGGCGGTTCTCCTGGAACCTTTCGGTAGCCTGGGGACCCGACTCTCGGTCCTGCTCGAAGGTGCGGCGGTCCTGCGATGAACGCTGGAATGACCAGACCGGGCTGGAGATCAGCCCGAGCGTTTCGCGGTTGGCCAGGGCCGCGCGGAACCTCGCCGCTGCCCTTCGATCTCCAGTTGCTACCCGGATCTGATCCTGTGAGGAACACCGGAGTCAGCAGCGCAAGCAGGGCCGCCCGGCCCGCCCGGTCGAGGCCATCCGCGACCTCGCCACTGCCCGACAATGACCAGGCACTACCTGGATCTGATGGCCGTGCGACGGCCACCGCCGTGCCCGCGAGCGGATCAAGCCGGAATCTGCCTGGAACTGCGAGGAGGAGAGCATGAGTGCGACGCCGTTCTTCGAAGTGGGCGGCTACCGGCTGGCCGAGGACCGGTTCTACGATCCCGAGACCCATCTGTGGGTGGCGGCGACCGCCGACGGGCTGGCGCGGGTCGGGTTCGACCCGCTGGGCAGCGAGACCTCGGGGGACGTGGTGGCGATCTCGTTCGAGCCGGTGGGGGTGGCGGTCAGTCGCGGCGGCGGGTTCGGGTCGATCGAGGCGGCCAAGTTCGTGGGACCGCTGACGGCGCCGCTGTCGGGCACCCTGCGAGCGCACAATGAAGCCGTGCTGGCCGACCCCGGCCGCATCCAGCGCGCGCCGCTGGAAGCGTGGCTGGTCGAGATCGCCCCCTCCGCGTTCGCCGCCGAGACGGCGCGGATGGTGAGCGGACGAGCGCGGATCGCCGACTGGTTCGCGGGGGAAGTGGAGCGCTTCCGCAAGAAGGGGATGCTGGCCGAGTGAGCTGCCGTCCCGCCGCTCCGGCGCCCCTGGTGCAGCTCGGCCGCGCCGCCCGGTCTGTGGCGCCGCCGCCGGTGCCGCTCGAGCCGCCGGCGACCGCCACCGCCGGCATGCGGCTGCGGCGCCGCGCCTTCGGGCGGCGGATGGAGTTCTACGCCCCGGGGCTCAAGCGCTGGCAGACCGGCGAGTGGCGGCCGCGGCGCGCCAACCGCTTCCTGGCGGTGAGCGTCACCGGCACCGCCTGCGCGCTGCAGTGCGACCACTGCCAGACCAGGGTGCTCCAGGGCATGCCGGCGGTTTCGCGCCGCCGCGGTCTGTTCGCGCTGGCCGCCGAGCTCAAGGCGCAGGGCACCGAGGGGTTGCTGGTCTCGGGCGGCTCGGAGCGCGATGGCGGGGTGCCGCTGGCCGCCCATCTCGACGACATGCGGCGGGTGCGGCAGGAGCTGGGGATGCGGGTGGTGGTCCACTCGGGGGTGGTGTCGCCGCGGCTGGCGGCGGGGCTGGCGGCGGCCGGGGTCGACGGGGTGATGCTCGACGTCATCGGCGCCGACGAGACGGTCCGCGAGGTCTATCACCTGGACCTCGCGGCGGCCGACTTCGAGCGCTCGCTCGAGCGGCTGGCCGCGGCCGGGCTGCGGATCCTGCCCCACATCGTGCTCGGGCTGCACTACGGGCGGCTGCTCGGCGAGTGGCGGGCGCTCGAGATGATCGGGCGCTACCCGGTCTCGACCCTCATCCTGGTGGTGCTGACGCCGCTGGTGGGGACGCCGATGGAGGAGGTGGCGCCGCCGCCGCTCCCCGAGGTGACCGAGTTCTTCGCGGCCGCCCGGCAGGCGATGCCCGCGACCCCGGTCAACCTGGGCTGCGGGCGGCCGATGGGCGCGCTCAAGGTGGAGCTCGACCGGGCGGCGGTCGACCACGGCCTCAACGGCATCGCCTACCCGGCCGACGGCATCCTCGACTACGCGCGGCGGAGCGGGCTCGAGCCGGACTGTCACGAGTTCTGCTGCTCGCTGACCTGGGGCTCGGGCGAGGCCGGCGCCGCCGCGGAGGCCGCCTCTGCCGCCGGAGGGAACGGAGGGTGAGCACCGGCGCGCCCTGGCGCTACCTGACCGCGGACGGGGTCGCCGCCGCGGCCGGGCTGGCCACCGACGAAGCGCTGCTGGCGGGTTACGGCCGCGGCGCCGGGCGGGCGCCGGCCCCGACGCTCCGGCTCTACACCTACCGCCCGCACTGCGCGCTGGTCGGGCGCTATCAGAGCCTGGAAGACGAGGTGGACGTCGCCTTCTGCGAGACCCACGGCCTGGACGTCGGGCGCCGGCCGACCGGCGGCGGGGCCATCCTCATGGGCCCCGGTCAGCTCGGGGTGGCGGTGGCCGCCCGGGCGGCCACCGACGAGACGCCGCGGCAGACCCTGCGGCGCTGGGCCGAGGGGGTGGTCGCCGGTCTCGCGCGGCTGGGCATCGCCGCCGGCTTCCGGCGCAAGAACGACCTCGAGGTCGAGGGCCGCAAGATCGCCGGGCTGGGTCTATACCTGGACCCGGCGGGCGCCGTCCTTTTTCACGCCAGCCTGCTGGTCGACCTCGACGTCGAGCTGATGCTGGGGGCGCTGCGCATCCCCGGACTCAAGGTCTCGGACAAGGCGGTGGCTCGGGTCGAGGAGCGGGTGACCACCGTGTCGCGCCGGCTCGGCCGGCGGCTGGCGGCGGCCGACGTGCGGGCCGAGCTTGCCCGGGGGTTCGCCGACGTCTTCACGGTGGCGCTCGAGCCGGGCGAGCTGACCCCGGCCGAAACCGAGCGCCGGGCGGAGCTGCTGCGCGAGCGCTACGCCAACCCCGAGTGGGTCTTCCAGCGCGGCCCGCGCCGCTCGGCCCGCGGCTCGGCGCTGCTCAAGACCCCGGCCGGCCTGGTGCGGATCTTCGTGGGCGTCCAGGGCCCGGCCATCACCAGCGTTCTCGTCACCGGCGACTTCAACCTGGTGCCGGTGGGCGTGCCGCGGCTCGAGGCGGCGCTCAAGTGGTGCGCGGCGACTCCCGAGGCCATCGCCCGCGAGGCCGAGCGGACGCTCGCCGAGGGCGATCTGGGGGTGCCGGCCGAGCGGGTGG
The DNA here is from genome assembly GCA_041567315.1 of Thermoanaerobaculia bacterium. GTDB lineage: Bacteria > Acidobacteriota > Thermoanaerobaculia > Multivoradales > JAHEKO01. Next base: position 21,548 of record JBFGCA010000066.1, read on the forward strand.
CGGCGGCGATCTGGGAGGCGGCGGCGCAGGCGATGCGGCTCGAGGGGGAGGCCCGGCCCGATCGCGACGGCGCCTGCTACTTCCCCGAGCCGGTGACCGCCGGGGTGCGTGAAGCCGTGCCCAGCGGGGAGGAAGGCGGATGAGCGAGCTGGTGCGGATCGGCCGCTCGCCAGCCGCGGGCAGGGTGCCGGTCGGCGCGGGGCCGGACGCCGCCAGGCCGCCTCGCGAGGCCGAGCAGAGCAGTCCCGACTGGGTGCGGATCAGCTACGCCAGCGCCCTGGCGCTGCGCTTCCGCTCCGGCCGCTTCACCCGCGAGTTCGAGTTCGGCGGCATCAACCTGCTGCTCAACTACCCGCAGGGCTGCCAGTCGGACTGCGGCTACTGCGGGCTGGCCCGCACCCGCCCCGGCGCCTACGAGGACAAGTCGTTCATCCGCGTCGAGTGGCCGCTGGTCGAGACCGACGAGCTGGTCGAGCGGCTGGCGCGCTACGAGGACCGGCTGACCCGGCTCTGCATCTCGATGGTCACCCACGGCTACGCCTACCGCGACACCCTCGACCTGGCGCGGCGCATCCGCCGCCGGGTGGCGACGCCGCTGTCGATCCTGGTGGCGCCCCCCACCCTCGTCGGCGACCGGCTGCTGGCGCTCAAGCAGGCCGGGGCCGACATGATCGGCATCGGCCTCGACGCCGCCACCGAGGAGCTGTTCCGGACCCTCCGCACGGAGGTGCCCCGCGGCGGGCTGAGCTGGCGCAACTACTGGCAGATCGTCGACCAGGCGCGGGAGATCTACGGCCCCTGGAAGGTCAACTGCCACCTGCTGGTCGGTCTCGGCGAGACCGACCGCGAGCTGATGACGCTCTTCGCGCGTCTGCTCGAGCGGCAGATCTTCTCCTACCTCTTCTGCTTCAACCCCGAGCCCGACTCGCGGATGGGCGCCCACCCCAAGAGCACCGTCACCCGCTGGCGCCGGATCCAGCTCGCCAAGTTCCTGCTCGAAGAGCGCGGCCTCGCCCCCGGGGCCTTCGGCTACGACGCCGCCGGCGCCCTGACCGAGATCGCCGCCCCCCGCGAGCTGGTCGACGTCTCAGTCGCGGACGGCTGGGCCTTCATGACCAACGGCTGCCCCGGCGCCGGCGGTGAGCCCGGCTGCACCCGCCCGATGGGCAGCTGGCGCCCCGCCGAGGCCCCCCGCGATTACCCCTGGCGCCCCAACCCCGACGACCGCCGCCAGATCGAGCATGAGCTCCGCCTCGACCAGATCCTCCGCCCCGGCCCCGCGCCGTCCCGCCCGACCGCCGCCCTGGCGCCCCCCGCCGCCGGCCGCTAGCCGGCCGACAGTTCGCTGCCGAAGCCTGCCAGGGGAGAGAATGCTCAGACCCTTGACATACCATACCTAGTATAGTATCGTTAGCCTGTCGGCGGCCACGTGACGGCACGCCTTCGGGCCGCCAAACCCAACGACAACAAGCAGAAAAGGGAGGGCTCCGAGTTGAGCACGACACGTTTCGATCACGAGCTGGACACCAGCGGCCTCAAGTGCCCGATGCCGGTGGTCAAGGCCCGCAAGGAGGTCCGGACCCTCGAGCCCGGGCAGATCCTCAAGGTGGTGAGCACCGACCGCGGGTCGGTCAAGGACTTCCAGGGCTGGGCCAAGCTGGACAAGAAGGTCGAGCTGCTGGCGCAGGAGACCGAGAGCACCAACGGCAGCGAGATCTACGTCCACTTCCTGCAGCTGGTCGATCCGGCTGCCGCGTCGGCGGGAGGGTAGAGCCATGCCGACGACCGAGATCACCACCCCCACCGCCGACGTCGCCGCTCTCACCCAGCGGCTGACCGCCCTCGAGGGGCGCCTGGCCGAGCTCGAGGAGCGCCAGCCCGCCGACCGCGTTTCGATGGTCGTCTTCTCCGGCGACCTCGACCGGGTGCTGGCCGGCTTCGTGGTCGCCACCGGCGCCGCCGCGGTGGGCCAGGAGGTCAGCATGTTCTTCACCTTCTGGGGGCTCAACGCCCTCAAGAAGCAGACCCGGCTGGCCGGCAAGAACCTGTTCGAGAAGATGATGGCCGTGATGTCGCCGTCCAGCTCGCTAGAGCTGCCGGTCTCCAAGATGAACTACTTCGGCATCGGCGCCAAGATGCTGCGCAAGATGATGCAGGACAACAACGTCTCCTCGCTCGAGGAGATGATGGAGCTGGCCCGCGAGATGGGGGTCAAGCTGGTGGCCTGCGAGATGTCCCGCGAGGTGATGGGGATCGCCGACGAGGAGCTGGTGGACGGTCTGGAGACGGGCGGGGTGGCCAGCTTCCTGGCCGACGCGCTCGACTCGCGGGCGACGCTCTTCATCTAGCCATCTGGGCGCGGAGGAACCTGGTCCCGAAGGAGGTGCCGCGATGGCCGTCGCCGCCCCACACTACTTTTCGAGCGCCGCGGAGAAGAAGAAGCTGCTCGACCGGCTGGCCCGGATCGAGGGCCAGCTCCGCGGCGTCCAGAAGATGATCACCCGCGAGGAGGACTGCGCGCGGATCGCGCAGCAGCTCGCCGCCGCCCGCGGCGCCCTCAACAAGGCGTTCTTCGAGCTCATCGCCTGCGCCTTCGAAAGCCGCCTCGGCGGCGAGCAGGCGGCGGCCCGGGTCCGCGAGCACATCTCCGAGCTGTCCGACCTGCTGGCCAAGTACGCCTGAGGCGTTCCGGGAGGTACCTGAGATGCAAGCCACCGCCACCCTGCCCACGGTCTGGTCCGTGGAGCAGCTCCACCGGCGCCTCGCGGCCGGCGAGGAGTTCTTCGTCTTCGACGTCCGCAACGAGGACGAGTTCGAGAGCTGGAAGATCGAGGGCCGGCACGAGCTGCCGACCGTCAACGTGCCCTACTACGAGATGCTGGAGGTCGACGAGCACGACGACGTGGTCGACTCCTTCGAGGAGTTCCTCGAGCAGCGCTGGGTGGACCGTCTGCCGCGCGAGCTGCCGATCCTGGCGGTCTGTGCCAAGGGCGACACCTCGGAGTTCGTCGCCCAGGCGCTCCGCCGGCTGGGCTTCAAGGCCTTCAACCTCGAGGGCGGCACCCTGGCCTGGGGCGACCACTACCACTTCCGGCCGGTGGTCGAGGACCGCGAGCTGACCATCGTCCAGGTCAGCCGCCCGGCGCGCGGCTGTCTCAGCTATCTGGTGGCGAGCGGCGGCCGGGCGGCGGTCATCGATCCGCTGCGCCACGTCGACCACTATCTCGAGTGGGCGGCCGAGCGCGGCGCCACCCTCGAGCTGGTGCTCGACACCCACGCCCACGCCGACCACATCTCGGGCGGTCCCGAGCTGGCCCGGCGGACCGGTGCCCGCTACTTCCTCCACCCCTTCGACGGCATCCATCCGATCGACGTGCTGCCGGCGACGGTCGGCTTCGAGTACCTGCGCGACGGCCAGGAGCTGACGGTCGGCTCGGCCACCCTGCGCGCCCTCCACATCCCCGGCCACACCCTGGGCAACGTCGCCTTCCTGCTGGGCGACCGCTATCTCTTCACCGGCGACTCGATCTTCATCGGCTCGATCGCCCGCCCCGACCTCGGCGGCCGCGGCGAGACCTGGGCGCCGCTCCACCACCGCTCGCTGCGCCGGCTGCTGGAGCTGCCGGGCGAGACGCTGGTCCTGCCCGGCCACTTCAACGGCGCCGGCGAGGCCGGCTCGAAGGGGCTGTTCGCCGCCACCCTGGCGACGCTCGGTGCCAAGAACCGCGGCCTGCGCCTGGCGGCGGGCGACGAGGCCGACTTCGTGGCCTACATCCTGTCGAGCCTGCCCAAGTTCCCCGAGGAGTACGTCGAGATCAAGCGGGTCAACGCCGGCCTGGTCGAGGTCGGCGAGGCCAAGGCCTCGGAGCTCGAGCTGGGCAAGAACGTCTGCGCCCTGTCGGGCTAGCGCCGGCGGAAGAGATAGCCCAGGACCAGCTTGGCGTCGTGGGCGTCGCCGCCGGGCACCTGCAGCTCGAGGAAGGCGTCGCCCCGCCGGCCGGCCGGCCACTCGACGCCGCCCACCAGCACCGGGGCGATGTCGAACTCGCTGTCGTCGCGCCCCCGCGCCTGCGGCGGCAGGTCGCGGTCGATCCAGGCCAGCAGCACGCCGCCGCCAAGGTAGGGGACCGCGCCCCCGCCGGCCGTGAAGCGGTAGTGCACCGGGACAACGCCCGAGACGATGGTGTGGTCGTCGCCCACCCCCACCTCCAGGCTCGGCTGCAGCCGCAGCCGGTCGACGAGCTCCCCGAAGTCCTGGGTGAGGCCGATCAGCACCTGGTCGGGGTCGTCGCCCACCCCGAGGCGCGGGCCCCAGCCGAAGAAACCCAGCTCGGCCGCGGCCGGCGGGGCGGCGGCGAGCAGGCAGAGGACGGCGAGATGTCGGGTCAGTCGCATGGTTGGCTCCTTCTTGGCGGACTCCGGTGCTGCCTCTCCGGGCAAGCCTTGCAACCGGCGGCCCGGGTGGTAGCAAAACGCGTTCCCGCGCCAGCCGCCGGCCGTAAGATCTTTCCTTATTTTGTCCAGCTCGTGAACGGTTGACAGCACAGTTTCCCGCTCGGTACCCTGCTTAGCCTCAACAGTTTGAGCTTGCAGGTCCGTTCGCCACTGCAGGGCTCGGGCTCGCCAGCGGGGAGGGCACGGTGAGCACCAGCCGACCGCACCGGTCCAGACGGCGTCGTCTATACCATCAAGCGCGTCCGCGCCGGTCGATCGGGCGGCCGTATACGGTGCTGCTCTGCGCGGCACTGCTGACCGCCGCTCCGGCGCTGGCCGCCGACGAGTCCGACTCGGACGGGCCGCCGAGCTGCAACGGTCAGTTGGCGACGATCGTGGGCACCGACGGTGCCGACGAGCTGTTCGGCACCGACGGCCCGGATGTCATCGCCGGTCTCAACGGGCCGGACGTGATCCACGGCCTGGGCGGCGACGACGTCTTGTGCGGGGACAACGGCAGCGACGTGCTCTACGGCGGCGACGGCAACGACCTGCTGTTCGGCGGCAACGGCGACGACGGGCTGCTGGGCGGTCACGGCGACGACACACTGGGTGGCTTCCGGGGGGCCGATCTCCAGGACGGCGGCCCGG
>JBFGCA010000067.1:0-26174 GCA_041567315.1 Thermoanaerobaculia bacterium
GATCGGCTGGCGAGCGCGGCGGGGCCGGATGCCAGGCGCCGCGACGCAGGCAATGCCGAGCCATTGTCGAGGAGCGGCAACGCCGCAGACGGCTCCGCCCCGCCGCCAGACGGGCGGCCGCACTTCCACCACGGGCTCCTAAGGCGCCGCCGCCGCAAGGCACGGCGACGCCGTTGCCGGCCGGTCCCCGCGCCCGGGGGGCCGGCCGTTTTTTTGTCGGCCGTCTCGCGGGCCGGCGTGAGAAGATGCCGCCGACCCCGAAACGGCCGCGGCACCGCCCGCCGCATGCACGGCATGACCGCACCCGCAGGCAACCTCCTGCTCGTCGAGGCTCGCGAGGCCGACCGCGAGGCCTTCGGCCGCGACCTCGACGGGCTCGCGCTCGAGGTCACCGCCGCCACCTCCTGGTCGGAGGCCCGCCGGCGGCTGCGCGACGGCGACTTCGACGTCGTCGTGCTCAGCCTCGACCTGCCGGACCGGGAAGGCGTCGTGGTGCTGGAGGAGGCGCGGCGGCTGGGGCTGGGGGCCGAGGTGGTGGCGACCAGCCGCGCCGCCTCGGTCGAGACGGTGGTGGCGGCGGTCCAGCGCGGCGCCTCCGGCTTCCTGCCGCTGCCGCCGGCCGCCGGCGCCACCGAGGCGCTGGTGCGCCAGGCGCTCGAGCGCCGCGAGCTGCAGCGTGAGAACGCCGCCCTGCGCCAGGTGCTGGCGCGGCAAGGCGAGGGGCCGCCGGTGGTGGCCGCGAGCGCCGCCATGCGGCGGGTGCTCGAGACCATCGAGCGGGTGGCCCGCTCCCCCGCCTCGGTCCTGCTCGAGGGCGAGACCGGCTCGGGCAAGGGGCTGATGGCCCGCACCCTCCACCGGCTGAGCGCCCGCGCCGACCATCCGTTCATGCACGTCAACTGCGGCGCCCTCCAGGAGCAGCTCCTGGAGAGCGAGCTGTTCGGGCACGAGAAGGGCGCCTTCACCGGCGCCGCCGCCGCCAAGCCGGGGCTGTTCGAGGTCGCCCACCAGGGCACCCTCTTCCTGGACGAGATCGGCGAGCTCGAGCAGGGCATGCAGGCCAAGCTGCTCCAGGTGCTCGACGCCGGCGAGCTGCGCCGGGTGGGCGGCACCCGGCTGCGCACGGTGGACGTCCGCATCGTGGCCGCCACCAACCGGCGGCTCAAGCACGAGGTCCGCGACGGCCGCTTCCGCGAGGACCTCTACTTCCGCCTGAACGTCGTGCTGCTCCGCGTCCCGCCGCTCCGCGAGCGCCGCGAGGACGTCCCGGCCCTGGTCGAGCACCTCCTCGAGCGCTTCCGCCCTCCCGGCCAGCCCGCCAAGCGGATCTCGAGCCGCGCCCTCCAGCTCCTCCAGGCCTACCACTGGCCGGGCAACGTCCGCGAGCTGGCCAACATGCTCGAGAGCTCGAGCCTGCTCGCCCCCGGCGAGGTGATCACCCCCGACGACCTCCCCCAGGTGCTGCGCCCCGGCACCGCCTGGGAGTCGCAGGCCATCGACCTCCCCCTCCCCCTGAGCGAGGTCGAGCGCCTCCACATCGTCCGCACCCTCGAATACACCGCCGGCAAGAAGGCCCCCGCCGCCCGCCTCCTCAAGATCGACGTCAAGACCCTCACCAACAAGATCAAGACCTACGGCATCGAGCTGTAGCTTGCCGACCGAACCCCATTCAGTCGTCGCCCGGAGGATGGAGGCGCGGGAGCGCTGGGACTTCGGTCCGGGCGAGGGCCTGGACGGCTCGCGTGGTACCTGAAGGCTCTGGTGCCTGGAAGTGGTTGTGCTTTTCGCATATGTGTGTTAGCCATATCATATGGCTCATCGAACCACTCTGCTGCTCGACGACGACACGAGGCAGGCGGCGCGTCAGCTGGCCCTGCGGTACGGCTGTTCGATGTCCGAGGCCATTCGCCGGGCGGTGGTCCGGCATCGGGACGCGGTGTTCGGGGTGCCGGCGGAGAGTCGGCGGGAGCGGCGCCGGGTCCTGGAGCGCCTCTTCGATCTGTTCGCCGGCCACGACGCCGAGGAGGAGGTGCGGCGGCTCAAGGCGGAGGATCTCGGGTTCTGATGCGGGTCCACCTCGATACCGACGTTCTGGTGTTCGCCCTCTCCAAACCGGGCGCCGAGCGCCGGCGGCTCGTCGAGCTGGCCGAGTCGGACGCCGAGATCCAGATGAGCGCTGTCGCCTGGTACGAGTTCGCCCGCGGCCCTCGGACGCCCGACCAGCTCGCGGTGGCCCGCTCCTTCTTCTTCGAGGACGGCGTGGTCCCCTTCTCGGAGGAGCTGGCGGCCCTCGGCGCCGAGGTGTTCCGGCGCTTGGGCTCGCCCCGCCGGCGGGCGGCGGACGTGGCCATCGGCGTCACCGCGGCGGCTATGGACGCGCTGCTGCTGACCCGCAACGCCCGTGACTTCGCGGGCGTCCCCGAGCTGGAGCTCGAGACCATCGCCGGCTGAAAGCGACAGGGGCCGCGGGACCGGGCGTCCCGCTGGTAGACTCCCTGCCAAATGTGGCGTCAGACCCCGTACCCGGGTACGGGAAGGTCTGAACCCGGACTCACCGGGGCTTGCAGGCCGAGCGACGGACCGGCGTGGCGGTACAGCGCGCCGGCGGTACTCCTCCTGCTGGTGGTCCTCGGCGTCTCCTGGGCCGACCTCGCCGCCGCCGGTCCGGAGGAGGCGGCGGGGCGGACGCCCGCCGGCGAGGTCCGGAGCGCGGACGATCTGCTGATCGTCGACTGTCTGCTGCCCGCCAAGGTGCGCCGGCTGGGGCGGCGGAACACCTACCTGATGCCGCGCCGGCCGATCAAGACCACCACTGCCGACTGCCGGATCCGGGGCGGCGAGTACACCGAGCCCGACCAGGCAAGCCACGCCACCGCGCTGCGGGTGTGGCTGCCGCAGGCCAAGGCCGGCGACCAGGAGGCCCAGTTCTACGTGGGCCAGATCTTCGAGAAGGGGCTGGGGGTGGCGCCCGACTACGAGAGTGCGGCCGTCTGGTACGAGAGGGCCGCCGAGCAGGGGTACGAGGCAGCGCAGATCGGCCTCGGCTATCTCTACGAGCAGGGTCTGGGGGTCGCCCAGGACAAGACGGTGGCGCTCGGCTGGTACCGGAAGGCGGCCGGTCTGGCCGAGGACCTGGTCATCGTGGGGGAAGCCGACTACGAGGCGCTGGTCGAGGCCCGGGCGGGGCTGGAGCAGAAGACCCGGGAGGTCGAGGCGCTCGAGCGCGAGCTCGGCGAGCTGCGCCGGCAGCTCGAGGAGCTCGAGTCGCGCACCGAGGGGGACGTGGCGCGCCGGGAGACCCTGGAGTCGGTGGCGCGGCGGCTCCGGCTCCAGCTCGAGGAGAGGACGGCCGAGGTGGTCCGCGGCAGCGAGCTGATCGCCACCCTGGAGGAGCGGCTCTCGACGCCGGCCCCGGCCCAGGCCCCGGCGCCGGTGCGAACCGAGATCCGGTTCGGCAGCTACCACGCCCTGGTGGTCGGCAACAGCGCCTACCGGCAGCTCCCGCAGCTCGCCACCGCGGTCAACGACGCGCGCGAGATCGCCGCCCTGCTCGAGGGTCGGTACGGCTTCCAGGTCCGGCTGCTGATCGACGCCACCCGCTACCAGATCATGACCGCGCTCAACGAGCTGCGCGAGTCGCTCGACCCCGAGGACAACCTGCTGGTCTACTACGCCGGCCACGGCCTGCGCGACGAGGCGGCCGGCAGCGCCTACTGGCAGCCGATCGACGCCGAGCCCGACAATCCGGCCAACTGGATCCCCAACGAGGTGGTGGCCGAGCATCTGGATCTGGTCCCGGCGCGGCACGTCTTCCTGGTCGCCGACTCGGTATACACCGGGCTGCGCACCCGCTCGTCGATCGCCCGGCTGCCGCAGGGCATGACCGAAGAGCAGCGCCTGCACCACATCCGCCTGATGCTCGAGAAGCGCTCGCGGTTGGTGCTCGCCTCGGGCGGCCTCCGGCCGGCGTCCGCCGCCGGCGGGCCCCCGCGTTCGAGCTTCTCCCGGGCGCTGGCCGAGGTGCTGCGGGAGAACGATCAGGTGCTCGAGGCCTCGCGCGTCTACCAGCAGCTCAGCGAGCGCCTCGCGGCCGAAGGCGAGGCCGGCGGGCAGGTCCCCGAGTTCGCGACCATGCGCTGGGCCCGCAACAACGTGGCCGACTTCTTCTTCGTGCCGGGCTCGTGAGAGCGCTGCCCACGGTGCTGCTCCTGCCGCTCCTCGGCGGCTGGGCGGCGGCGGCCCGGGCCGGGCCCCCGACGCGTTTCATCGACGACGTCCAGGTGACCGAGGGCACCGGCGGCACCGTGGACGCCGTCTTCATGGTGACCCTCGTCGTGCCGGGCTCGGCGGCCGTCGAGGGTCAGGTCACGGTCCAGTTCCAGACCCGCGACGGCTCGGCGCTGGCGCAGGACGGCGACTACCAGCCCGCGAGCGGCCAGCTCACGTTCCCACCCGGCGGCGGCGTGTTGCCGGTGCCGGTGACGGTCGTCGGCGACGCCGAGGTGGAGCCCGACGAGAACTTCTTCGTCGATCTCTTCGATCCGGTGGGAGCCGTCATCAGCGACGGCGAGGGGGAGGCGACCATCTTGGACGACGATCAGACCGCGCTGTCGATCGGCGACGCGACGGTGGTGGAGGGCGACGCCGGCACGACCCCCGCGACCTTCACGGTCACGCTGTCGGCGCCGAGCGCCACTCCGGTCAGCGTCGAGTTCCAGACCCGCGACGGCTCGGCCACGGCCGCCGACGGCGACTACCAGCCGGCCATGGGCCAGGTGGTCTTCGCCCCCGGCCAGCTCGTCGCGACCCTCGAGGTGCAGGTCAACGGCGACACCACGGTCGAGCCCGACGAGGACTACTTCGTCGACCTCTTCAACCCGGTGGGCGCCACCATCGACGACGGCCAGGGAGAGGGAACGATCCAGAACGACGACAAGGCGGTGCTGGCGATCGAGGACGTGACGGTGACCGAGGGCGACGGCGGCACCACCGCCGCGCTGTTCACGGTGACCCTGTCGGCGCCCAGCAGCGGGCCGGTGACGGTTCAGTTCGCGACCCGCGACGGCTCGGCCACCGCCGCCGACGGCGACTACCAGCCGGCCGCCGGCCAGTTGACCTTCGATCCGGGCGACGTGGCCGAGACCGTGGCCGTCCAGGTGCACGGCGACCCGACCGTCGAGCCGGACGAGAGCTTCTTCGTCGCCCTCGGCGACCCGGACGGTGCCAACCTCGGCGATCCGGAGGGTGAGGGGACGATACTCAACGACGACCAGACCGGCCTGGCGGTCGACGACGTCGAGGTGGTGGAGGGCGACGCCGGCACCACCGGCGCGGTCTTCACCGTGACGCTCTCGACGCCCAGCGCGACGCCGGTCGGGGTGGACTTCGCCACCCGCGACGGCACCGCCACCCTGGCGGACGGCGACTACCGGGCCGCCGCCGGCCGGCTGACCCTGGCGCCCGGGCAGACCAGCCAGAGCCTGCGGCTGGAGGTCAACGGCGACACCCGGTTCGAGCCCGACGAGACCTTCTTCCTCCAGCTCTCGAACCCCGACGGCGCCGACCTCGCCGACGACGAGGGGCAGGCGACGATCCGCAACGACGACGCGCAGCCCGGCGCCATCCGGCTGGTCGCCGCGCCCGCCACCCCCGAGGCCGCGGGCACCGCGGTCGTCACCGCCGAGCGGGTCGGCGGCAGCGAGGGTCCGGCGAGCGCCACGCTGACCGCGGGCAACGGGACGGCGGTGGCGGGGGAGGACTTCACCGCCGCCTCCCGAGTGCTGTCCTGGGCCGCTGGCGAGAGCGGAGCCCGGACCTTCGAGCTCGAGATCCTGGACGACGGCCTGCAGGAGGGCGACGAGACGGTGGTGCTCACCCTGAGCGGCGCGTCGGGAGCCGCCCTCGGCGAACCCAGCCGGCTCGAGCTGGTGATCCTGGACGACGATCAGCCGATGGCGCTCGAGGCGGTCGGCGAGCTCGAGGTCACGGCCACGGTCGGCGAGGAGCTGGAGCTGCGGGTACGGGCCACCCGGCAGGACGGGCGCCCGGTGCAGGGCGCCACGGTGGCCTGGCGGGCGGAGGGCGCGGCGCGGCTGGTCGGCGCCGACAGCACGCTGACCGACGACGGCGGCGAGACCGGCCAGACGGTGGAGCTGGCCGGCGCGCCGGGGCGGGCCACGGTGGGGGCGAGCCTCGCCGGCACCGATAGCGTGGTCCTCTTCGAGCTGGCGATCCAAGGCGATCTCGACCGGCTCTTCGAGGCCGGTCCGAACCCGGGCGAGGCGTCGGTGGCCGGCGCCCTCAACGACGCCTGCCGGGAGCCCGAAGGCGAGCTGGTCGCCGGCTGCGACTACCTCTTCGGGCTCGACCCCGAGGACCAGCGGAGGGCGGTGCGGGAGCTCACCCCCAGGGAGGTGGCGGCGCAGGGCACCGTCTCGGCCGGGGCGCAGCAGACCCAGCTCCGCAACATCGGTGCCCGGCTGGCGGCGCGGCGCGGCGGCGGCGGCAGCGCGCTGGATCAGCTCGCGCTCAGGGTGCGCGGAGCGGCGCTGCCCGTCGGCATCCTGTACGCCGCGCTGCGGGGGCACACCACGGCCGACGTCGAGCCGGCGCCGCGCCTCGACCTGTGGGCGGCGGCGGCGGACGGCGAGGCCGCGGAAGAGGCTGCGACGGTCCGGCCCGACCCGGCCGAGCAGCCGTCGCGCCAGGGGTTCTTCATCAACGGCCGCGTCTCGATCGGCGACCGTCCGGGCACCGCCAGGGAGGAGGGCTTCGAGGTCGAGATCCAGGGCCTCACCGCCGGCTGGGACTACCTGCTCTCGCCGCGCCTCCTGGTGGGGGTCGCCGTCGGCGCCATGGACACCGACACCGAGCTGGCGGGCGACGGTGGCGGCCTCGACAGCGAGGGCTACACGCTGTCCGTCTACGCCACCTACTTCCTCGAACGGCTCTATCTGGAGGGCATCGTCGGCCGGGCCTGGAACGATTTCGAGGCGGTCCGTCACATCGATCTCCCGCAGCCCTTCCAGGGTCGGAGCCGGCTGGCCGCCCGCGGGCGCCCCGCGGGCCGGGAGCTCCTGGTTGGCGTCGGTCTGGGCTACGACGCCAGCCTGGGGGGCGCCACCAGCGTCGGCGGCTACGCCCGCCTGAGCCGCGTCGAGACCGACGTCGACGGCTACGCGGAGAGCGGGGCCGGGCCGTTCAACCTGGCGATCGGCGACCAGAACCAGGAGTCGCTCCTGGCCGAGGCCGCGTTCGAGCTCTCCCGGGCCGCCAGCCGCCGGTGGGGCGTCCTCCAGCCGGTGCTGCGGGTCTCCTACTTCCAGGAGCTGGCGGACGACAGCCGGCTGATCCGCGGACGGTTCGTCGACGACGCCGGGCGCAACGAGTTCGCGGTGCCGACCGACCCGCCGGACCGCAGCTTCTTCAACCTCAGCGTGGGGCTGACGGCGACCCTCGCCCGGGGGCGATCCGCCTACCTGTTCTACGACACCGACCTCGAGCGCGACGACCTCGACCTCTACACCCTGTCGGCGGGTCTGCGGTTCGAGCTCTAGTGGACCGTAACGGATGAAAGCGCAGTGCCTGATCGGCCCTCGGCTTCGATCTCGGCGTTGCGGCTCCTCGCCATAGTCCCGCTATGCCTACGTCGCCGCGCCTTGACCTCGAAACCGAGGACTCGATCATCCACTACGATTTCATCCGTTACGGTCCACCAGCTCCCGTCAGGACTCACGCGGCACGAAGAAGAACTGCCCGCCCTCGTCCCCGGCCTGCGGGATGGGGGCGAGCTGGGGATCCTGTTCGGCGCCGTAGCGCGCCGCCACCTGCGACACCCGGGTCCTGATCTCGGCGAAGATCTGCGCGGTCTCGACGATCTGCGAGTTGGCGGCGAGAACCTCCAGCAGCACCTTGGAGAACACCGAATGCTGTCCGTCTCCCTGGTCCAGCACCGGGCTGAGCCCGCCCGAGGTCAACGCCAGCCGCGACCGCCGGCCGAGGATCTCCCGCACCCTCTCGAAGTGCTCTCTGCCCGGCGGCAGCCGGCTGGGCAAGGGCTCGACCAGCTCGGCCAGCGCCCCCGAGTAGCAGGAGTCGGCGATCACCAGCACGTGCCGCGCCGGTAGCCGGCCCAGCACCGCCGAGATCTCGTACTTCGTCGAGATCCAGTTGGCGGTGCTGAACGGCTCGGCGTCGACCGGCTGCCAGTAGCCGCTCTGGTTCTGCGGATCGAGCCAGCCGTGGCCGGCGTAGTAGAGCAACAGGTTGTCGCGGGCGGTCAGCGACTCGGTGACCTCGGACAGGGCGCTGATCATCTCGTAGCGGGTGGCGTCGGTCAGCAGCCTCACCCGGAAACCGTACTTGCGCTCGAGCAGCGAGGAGATCTCGCGGGCGTCCCGCGAGGCGGTCTCCAGCCGCGGGAGCTGCCGGTAGCTGTCGTTGCCGATGACGAGCCCGTGGTAGGAGCCGAAATCGAGCTCCGCCAGGGCGCCGGGCGGCGGCCGCTGCCCCGGACGTGATGGAGCACGCTCCGGACCGCCCGGGGGCGGGGGTCCGCGCCGCGCGGCCAGCGAGCCGCGGTCCACGCCGAAGCCGATCCGCTCGGCGACGCCCGACCACCACAGGAGGCCGCTCAGCCCGACGCCGGCGGCGAGCAGGGCCGCGACCAGCCACCACCTCCGGACCCGCGGCAGAGGCTCCACGGCGACCGTTCCGGACCGCACCGCCGCCGGCCGGGCGCTGCCCGTGGGTGCCGCTGGCGAGGGCAGCTCGATCAGGACGGTGCGGTCGAGGTCCTGCTCGTCGTCGAGCCCGGACGTCTCCTCCGGCATCGCGGCGGCCAGGGCCTGCCAGAACTCCCCCGCGTCCGGGAAGCGCGCCGACGGCGACTTCTCCAGCGCCCGCAGCAGGACCGCCCTCAGCTCGGGGGACAGCTTGCGCTCGGGGTCGGTCTCCTCGAAGCTCCGCGGAGGGTTCAGCAGGTGGCCGGCGATGAGCGAGGCCTCGGTGTCGCCGGTGATCGGAAACTCGCCCGTCAACAGCTCGTAGAGCACCAGGCCGAAGGAGTAGAGGTCGCTGGTGCCGCCCTCCCCGCGCTCGGTCCCCCCGAGCTGCTCCGGCGAGGAGTACTTGAGCTTGCCGACGAACAGCCCGGCCTGGGTCTGGGCCGAGGTCTCCTGCAGGGGCTTGGCGATCCCCAGGTCGATGAGCTTGACCAGCAGCGCCCCGTCCGGGTCCTGGGTGAGCATGATGTTGTCGGGTGACACGTCACGGTGCAGAAACTGCTCGCCGTGCAGGAAGGCGAGGACCGCCAGGGTCTGCCGCGACACCTCGAGGACCTGCTCCCGCGACAACCGCCGGCCCGACTTGAGGAACTCTCCGAGGTCCACGCCCTCGATGAACTCCATGACGATGTAGGCCGAGCCGTCCTCGGCGATTCCGAAGTCGTAGGTCTGCGCGATCCCCGGGTGCCGCAGCCTGGTCGCGACCTTGGCCTCGCGGAGGAATCTGGCCTCCGGGTCGGCCCGCCCGCGGAGCTGCGAGCGGATCATCTTGATGACCCGGATCTCTTCCAGATAGCGATGCCGCGCCTTGTAGACCGACCCCATCCCGCCCTCCCCCATCTTCTGGAGGACCTCGTACTTGCGGTCGATCTCCTCGATGCCGAGCGGCTGGCCGCTCATCGGCGCGGCTCTACCTTCGGCGGCGGCAAGCGGACTTCCATCTCGCGGTGCCACGGCTCGGTCATCGTCGTCACTATAGTCCAACGCCGGCCCGGCCTCCGGCGCGGTGCCGGACCGGAGCCGGACGAGGCCGAGCGCTCGCCGCCCGGTCCGCTGCCGCCCCCCCGGGCCGTGCCGGCGCTGACGGCGGTCCTCGAAAAGAGCCGGCCCGAGGCCTAGCCGCGCTTCCGGGCGTTGCTCGAACGCGCGGCCGGCGGGCGCGGCCCGAGCCGCTCCGCGATCAGTTGCGGAGCGGCTTGCCGGTCTTGAGCATGTGGGCCATCCGCTCCTGCGAGCGGGGCTCGCCGGCGAGCGACACGAACACCTCACGCTCCAGGTCGAGCTGATGCTGCTCGTCGACCGGGTGGATGCCGTTGGCGCGCTCGCCGCCGGTGACGACGCCGGCCAGCCGGCGGCCGATCAGCGCGTCGTGCTCGGAGATCTTGCCCGCCTTGCGGTAGCCGTCGATCACCGACTCGATGGCCAGCCGGCCGCCGACCCCGGGCGGCACCAGCTCGGGCGGCTCGGGCGGCTGGTAGCCCTCGGCCAGGGCGAGCACGACCTCGCGAGCCACCGCGATCTGCTGCTCGCGCGACAGCACGATCTGGCTGTCGGGGCGCAGGTAGCCCAGCTCCCGGGCCTCGTGCGCCGAGCCCGAGACCTTGGCGAAGCCGATGACCTCGAAGGCCTGCTGCGAGGCCATCATCGGCCCGAAGCGCCGCGGCGGGAAGCGCTCGCTGAGATGGGTCAGCAGCCGCAGGGTGCCGCCGGCGCCGGGGATGAGCCCGACGCCGACCTCGACCGCGCCGCAGTAGAGCTCGGCCAGGGCGACGATCTGCCGGCACGGCGCGACCACCTCGAAGCCGCCGCCCAGGCAGAGGCTGAACGGCGCCGCCACCACGGGATAGGGGGCGTACTTGATGAGCTGGCCGAGGTCCTGGAAGCTCTTCGCGACCTGCTCGAGCAGCTCGAACCGTCCGGCCTGGGCCAGACCGAGGATCATCGCCAGGTTGGCGCCGGCGCAGAAGTGGGTGCCCTGGTGCGAGATCACCAGCCCCTTCATCCCGCGCCGTTCGACCAGCTCGAGCGTCTCGCGGGCCAGATCCATGATGGCGCCGTCGATCGGGTTGAGCTCGGGCTGGAGGGCGGAGTGGAACTCGAGGCAGCCGACCCCCTGGCCGAGGTCGACCAGCGAGGCGCTCCAGTTGCGCAGCAGCTCGCCGCCGCGCGCCTTGAGGTCGGCCAGCACTACCGCGCCGTTGGTGGGCAGCGGCGCCGGGGCGCCGGCGGCGAGGTCGAACACCCGCCGCTCGCCGTCGCCGCCATGGCCGTAGAACGAGCCGTGGCCGGCGTCGAGGAGCCGGCGCACCGGCTCGGGCACCGGTTTGCCCTCGCTCTCCATCCGCCGCACGGATTTCTCGACCCCGATCGCGTCCCAGGTCTCGAACGGGCCCAGCTGCCAGCCGAAGCCCCAGCGCATGGCGCGGTCGATCGAGGGCACGTCGTCGGCGATCTCGCCGAGCCGGCGCGCCGCGTAGGCCAGGGTGCCGATGGCGAGCTCCCAGGCGAAGCGGCCGGCGCGGTCTGGGTTGTAGACCAGGGCGGCGAGCTTGCGGTCCAGCCCGGTGTAGCGCCGGGCGACGCCGATACCGTCCATCCGCGGCTTGCGGAGCGGCAGGTAGTCGAGGCTGTCGAGGTCGAGGTACTGGATCTCCTTGTCCACCTTGCGGTAGAAGCCCTGGCCGCTCTTGCGCCCCAGCCAGCCGCGCTCGAGCAGGGTGTCGAGCAGCTCCGGCGCCTCGAACATGTCGCGCGACTCGTCGCCGGGACACCCCTCCCAGGCGGTCCGCGCCACAAAGGCCAGAGTGTCGAGCCCGACCAGGTCGGCGGTGCGGTAGGTGGCCGACTTGGGGCGCCCCATCACCGGTCCGGTGATGGCGTCCACCTGCTCGACGGTGAGACGCATCTCGCGGGTCAGCTTGAGCGCCAGCATCATCCCGAAGATGCCGATCCGGTTGGCGATGAAGTTGGGGGTGTCCTTGGCCGGCACCACCCCCTTGCCGAGGACGCCGGCCACGAAGGTGCTCAGCTCGGCCGCCACCGCCGGGTCGGTGGCCTCGCCGGCCACCGTCTCGACCAGCGGCATGTAACGCGGCGGGTTGAAGAAGTGGGTGACCAGGAAGCGGCGGCGGAGGTCCTTCTCCATCTCGGCGCCGAGCTCGGCCAGCGGCAGCCCCGAGGTGTTGGTGGAGAGGATGGCCTCGGGCTTGAGCACGGTGGCCAGCCGGGCGTAGAGCTGCCGCTTCCAATCGAGCTTCTCGGCGATCGCCTCGATCACCCAGTCGCACTCGGCGAAGCGGTCGAGGTGGTCGTCGTAGCAGCCGGGGGTCACCCGCTCGGCGAACCGCGGCAGGTAGAAGGCCGGCGGCTTGGCGGACTGGGCGCCGGCCAGCCCCTTCTCGGCCAGCTCGAGGCTGAGATCGAACAGATGCACCTTGAAGCCGGCGCTGGCGAACAGGGCGGCGAGCTGGCTGCCCATGACGCCGGCGCCGCAGACGCCGATGGTCTCGATCCTGGACATCTCTACCCCCTCTCGATGACCGTGGCGATTCCCTGGCCGCTGCCGATGCACATGGTGGCCAGACCGCGGCGCCCGTCGTGCTGCTCGAGCACGTTGATCAGCGTGGTGAGGATGCGCGCCCCCGAGGCCCCCAGCGGGTGGCCGAGGGCGATGGCGCCGCCGTGGACGTTGACCTTGTCCAGCGGCCAGCCGGTCTTCTCGAGCACGTAGAGCGCCTGGGCGGCGAAGGCCTCGTTGAGCTCGATGTAGTCGACGTCCTCGACCTTCAGGCCGGCGCGCTCGAGCGCCTTCTCACTGGCCGGGATCGGACCCATACCCATCCGCGTCCAGTCGACCCCGGCCACCGCCCGCGACAGGATGCGGGCGCGGACGGCGAGCCCGTGGCGGGCGGCGAACTCGTCGCTGGTCACCAGCAGCGCCGCGGCGCCGATCGAGATCGGGCTCGAGGTAGCGGCGGTGACCGAGCCCTCGGCCAGGAACGCGGGGGCCAGCGAGCGGATCTTCTCGAGATCGGGCTGCCGCGGTCCCTCGTCGCGCTCCACCGGCCCGGCCCCGTTCTGGACCGCCACCACCTCCTTGGCGAACCGGCGGTCCTCCCAGGCGGCCAGCGCCAGCGAGTGCGACCGCACCGCGAACTCCTCCTGCTTCTGGCGGCCGATGCCCAGCTCGTCGGCCAGCTTCTCGGCCGTCTCCCCCATCCCGATGTAGTACTCGAGCTCGGTCAAGCGCGGATGGAACGACGGGTTGAAGCCGCCCATCGGGATGGCGAACATATCCTCGACGCCGACCGCCACGCCGCAGTCGAGGTCGCCGGCGGCGACCGCCTGCGCGAGCTGGTGGACGGCGTCCATCGACGAGCCGCAGAAGCGGTTGACCACCTTGCCCCCGGCCTCCTTGGGGATGCCGGCGAGCAGCGCCACGCCGCGCGCCATCAGCATCCCCTGGGTGTGCTCGGGGAAGGCGCAGCCGAGGACCACGTCCTCGATCGCCGCCGGCTCGAGGTCGGGCTGGCGGGCGAGCAGCGCCCGCACCACCTGCGCCGCCAGATCGTCGGCGCGGAGGCCGACCATGCGCCCCTTCTTGACTCCCATCGGACTGCGAACGGCATCGACGATGACCGCTTGACGACTCATGATCTCTCCTTTTGCCTGACTCGAATTCGTCTACTCGAAGGGGTAGGCGCCGCGCTCGTAGAGCTCGTCGGTGAGGACTTCGACCTCCTCCACCGGATCGAAGCCGAGGTTCATCTCGGCCAGCACCCGGTCGAGGTCGGCCCGGGCACGGCGGCCGTAGGCGTCGGCGAACAGGACCGGCCGCAGCCGGAAGGCGATCCGGGTGGCGTCCTCGAGGAAGGTGGCGACCGCCAGCCGGGCGACGGCGCGGACGGCGGGCCGGCGGCGGGCCGGCTCGTCGAGCTGCAGCACCCGGTTGAGCGCCGACGAGGCGGCGAAGTAGCCGATCGCCAGGTCGGCCAGGTCCTCGCCGACGATCTGCGCGTTGCGCAGGTCCTGCCCGTAGAGCGACACCGCCTCGAACAGACACTTGACCGTCAGCCGGCGGCCGGCGTCGAGGGCGCCTGCCTCCGCCGCCAGGTCGCCGTCGGCTGCCTCGCCGGGCTCGAGCCAGCTCGCCGCCGCCTGGCGCAGCGGCATCTCCTCCATCAGTGCCTTCTTGAGGAAGTAGCCGTAGATCACCATGCGGTTGATCTCGTTGGTGCCCTCGAAGATGCGGTCGATGCGGCAGTCGCGGTAGATCGGGGCCATCGGGTACTCCTCGGAGAACCCGTGACCGCCGTAGATCTGGACCCCGTGGTCGACTACCCGCCCCAGGGTCTCCGACCCCAGCACCTTGCCGATCGAGGCCTCGATGGCGTACTCCTCGAGCGCCTCGGTGACCTGGCGCGGGGTGGCGGTGCCCGACTCGAGGGCGGCGATCCGCGCGTCCATCAGCCCCACCGTGCGGTAGATGGCGCCGTCCAGCATGTAGGTGCGGACCACCATGTCGGCGAGCTTCTTGCGCACCGCCTCGAAGTAGGCCACCGGCTGGCCGAACTGCTGGCGCTCGAGGGCCTGCTGGACGGCCAGACCGATGACGTTCTTGCAGCCGCCGAGGTCGGCCGCCCCCAGCTTGAAGCGGCCGATGTTGAGGATGTTGAGGGCGATCGCCAGTCCGCCGCCGGGCTCGCCCAGCAGGTTCTCCTTGGGCACCCGCACGTTCTCGAGGAATACGCTCACCGTCGAGGAGCCCTTGATCCCCATCTTGTGCTCCTCGGCACCGGTGGAGAGGCCCTCGCTGCCGCCCTCGACGATGAAGGCGGTGACCCCGGCGCCCTCGAGATCGGCGAACACGATGAACAGGTGGGCCCAGCCGCCGTTGGTGATGTACTGCTTCTCGCCGTTGAGCACGAAGGCCTCGCCGTCGTCGGCCAGCCGCGCCTTGGTGGCCAGCTTGTTGACGTCCGAGCCCGCTCCCGGCTCGGACAGCGCGTAGGAGGCCAGGTACTCGACCGACCCCAGCTTGGGCAGATAGGTCCGCTTCTGGCGCTCGTCGCCGTAGAAGACGATCGGCAGGGTGCCGATCCCGACGTGGCCCGAGAAGGTGACCACCCAGGAGGCCGAGCCCCCCAGGGTGAGCGCCTCGACCACCAGCGCCGAGGTCGTCTTGTCGAGCTCCATGCCGCCGTAGGCCTCGGGGATGTCGATGGCGGTCAAGCCCAGCTCGCCGACCTCGCGCATCAGCTCGAGCGTCAGCTCGCGGTTGTGGGTCGCCAGCTCGGCGGTGCGGGGCGCGATGCGGTCGCGGGCGAAGGCCTGCACCATCTGCTGGATCTCGCGCTGCTCGTCCGAGAAGCGCTCGCGGGTGAACACCGGGCCGACCACCGGCGCCACGAGGAAGGACCCCCCCGGCGGCGGCGGCGCCACGTGGCGGGGCTCCGGGGCGGTTTCTTCAAGCGGCTGCGCCGCCACCCTTACGGACTCAGTCATGGCACCTCCTCTGGCCTTCCGGTCCTGGTGGCCACCCGGTCTGGTGGCCCTGGCGCGGCCCGGCGGGACGCTCCGCCGCCGCTAGCCGCGGTGCGTCAAAATCATAGCACAAAATCGCCGCGCTGCGGCAAAGAGCTTCTTCAGGGGACGCTGCCCGACCAGGCCGTGGTGTCCCCCGACTCGAAGCCGTCGGCGAAGATCGTCAAAGCGTCGCAGGCGCTGCCGAAGAAGACCCGCACGTCGTCCACCCACCAGCCGACGTCGCCCACCGAGGCGTCGCAGCCCAGCCGCCACCGGAACAGCACGCTCTGGCCCCCGAAGTCGGTGACGTCGACCTGCGTCCGGAAGAAGCCGCCGCTGTCGCCGTGCCAGGCCTGACGGCCGCCGAGGGGGTTGGCGCTGGCGTTGAGCGCCGAGACGTAGCCGCCCTCGAGGAAGCGGTCGGGGTTGCCGTCGAGGACGTCGAGCCAGGTGGCGCCGCCGTCGAGCGAAAACTCGAGCACGCCGCCGTCCCAGTTGGCCTCGGTGTCGTGGTGGTGCCAGAACTCGAGCACCACCGGCGGCCCGGCCGGCACCGCCACCGGCGCGGCGAGGGCGAGGAGCTGGTCCTTGACCACCGGCTGGTCCGACACGAACCACGAGTGGGTCGGCGAGTGGCTGTCGGTGTCGACGATCTCCCAGGGGTCGGTGCCGGTGTCCCCCGGTCCGGGGCCCACCGTCCAGTTGGCCGGTCCCGACTCGACGTCGTCGGCGAACTGCTCGACGTCGGGTCCGGTGGCGACGCCGGACAGCTCGACCGTGTTGCCGTCCTCGCTTCCCCCGGCGCACTGGCCCGCGCCCGCCCCGGCGGCGTCCTCGGCGCGGACCACGAAGAAGTACTCGGTGGCGTACTCGGGCGTCGCGTCCTGGAAGGCGGTGCCGGCGACGCAGGCCGCGAGCAGGTTGCCGGCGTCGGGGTCGAAGCCCGGAGTGGTCGAGCGGTGGACGTTGTAGACCACCGTCGCGCCGCACTGCGGCGAGGCCGGGCTCCACGCCAGATCCAGCGCGCAGGAGGCGGTGCCCGCGTTGGTCACCGACTCGAGACCGGCGAAGTCCGGCGGCAGCGTGCAGAGGCCCGTGGTCTGGGCGTCGGCGCAGTTGGAGTCGAACGACTCGCAGCCTTCGGCGAGGTCGAAGGCGCGGACCACGTAGGCGTAGGTGACCCCGCCCGAGGCGGTGGTGTCCGAATACGCCGTGCCGGCGACGCCCGAGGCGATCTGCTCATAGCCGCTCTGCGGGCAGCCGCCGAGAGCGCGGTAGACGTTGTAGCTGTCGGCGCCGGCGACCGCGTCCCAGGCCAGGTCGATGCGGTTGTCGCCGGCCGCCGTCGCCGTCAGGTTGGCCGGCGGGTCGGGCGGATCGCAGACCGCGCAGTTCGGGAGGGCAGCGCCGAGATCGGCGATCACCGCCTCGATGGGGACGCCTCGGTTGGGATCGTCGGGCGGCGAGCTGCCGGTGGCACAGAAGCCCGAGCCGCGACAGTGATGGAGGGCCACGACACGATGATCGGCGTAGGCCAGCACCGGCGAGCCCGAGGAGCCGCCCTGGGTGTCGGCCCAGTAACCGACGTCGCCCGAGGCCGGCGCCCCCGAACAGGCCGTCTCGTTCAGGCTCACGGCGCTGGCGAACGGCGGGTTGGGCTCCAGCGGGTAGCTCGACTCGACCGAGATGTGCTTGCCCCAGCCGGCCGGGTGTCCGGGCAGGTAGATCCGCTCGTCGAGCACCGCCCCGGTGTCGCGGAGCTGCAGGAAGCCGTAGGTCGCCGGCAGGTCGGTGCCGCCCCCGACCGAGGTGTCGGGCAGCACCAGCGAGTAGTCGAGCGGTGTGTTGACCGCCACCAGAGTGCCGCCGCCGGCCTCGATCACCCCCGGGCAGGCCAGGGTGAACTCGCAGTTGGTGGCGCAGTCGGCCCCCTCGGCCATGAACTCGAAGTCGACGTTGTTCAGCGTCCCCTGCGAGCCGATGCAGTGCTCGTTGGTCATGACGTGGCCGTCGCACCCCACCAGCCAGCCGGTGCAAAGGGCGTTGCTGTTGAGCAGCAGCCGCGTCACCGCCCGCGACCGGTCGTAGATCAGGGGCTCGCTCAGCTCGTAGCACTTGGCCTCCTCGGAGTCGTCGGCGGTGCAGATCGATTCGTCGGCGCCCGGCGGCCGCGGCAGGTTCATCTTCTCGCCCAGCCCCGCCGCCCAGAAGGCGCGGATCTCCTCGTCGCTGTAGCCGCGCCCGTAGCGGTCGATCTCGAAGCCCCAGCCCGGCTCGCGGTTGACCGCCCACAGCTCGATCCGCGCCCTCTCGCCCTTGAGGTGGACGGCGAAGAACCCGTCCTCGCTCCTCCCCAGCTCGCCGCGCCCCAGCCCGGCGTAGGTCCACCGCTGTGCCCCGTCCGGCGAGCGCACGACCACGTAGTCCCCCGGCGCCAGCTCGAAGCGGGCGAAGTGGGGCGCGACGTAGGTCGCCCCCGGATGGTGGATCTCGTCCACCCAGACGAGCTGCGGCACCTGCCCGTCCCCCGCCGGATGCGGATGCGGCGTCCCCAGCCGCGCCTCGACGTGCTCGCCGACGATGACCTTCTGGCCGGCGGCGGGGGCGGCGACGAACAGGAGAGAGCAGGCAACGACGGGAACGAGCCAGTAGCGCATGTCGAACCTCCGATCGAGCCACTGTAGCAACGCCCAGCCGCCGCGAGCCCACTCCGACGGGTGGGGCCGCACCGCCCTATGGCAAGAGCGTGAAGTGGCCGCGGCGGGGCAGGCGGTACACGCGGAAGTCGCGCTGGTCGAGGGTGAGGACGCGGCGGATGCCCTCTCTTTCGGCGGCGCGGACGAGGGCGGCGTCGGCGAGGTCCATCGGCAGATCGAGGTACTTCTCCATCAGCTGCTTCATGCGGGAGTAGTCGGCCGCGTCGAGCTCGAGCAGGCGAACGACCTCGGTCTCGAGGATCTCCCAGAGCGCCTTCTGGGCCGGCCAGGAGAAGGCCAGCAAGTACATCGCCTCGACCACCGCCGGCCAGACGCTGACCAGCGGATCTCGGATCTTCCGCAGGGTCTGGGTGACCAGGGGGTGCTGGTCGTCGCTCCGGTCCAGCAGCGCGACCAGGGGGCCGGCGTCAACCAGAACGGCCCGCATCGCGCCGCTTTTCGAGCAGCTCGCGCAGCCGCCGCCCCGTCTGACGCGAGAGCTGCCGGCCGCCGCTATCGGCCACGCCTACGAACGGCCGCAGCCGATCGAAAGCCGAAGCGCCTGCCTGGGATGCTTCCTCGGCGAGCTGAGCGATCGCGTCGCGGATCACGTCGGACTTGGTCTGACCCCGGCTCGCAGCCAGCCGCTTCAAGGTCGCCTCGGTCGCCGTATCGAGCCGGACGGTCGCCATCTCGTCAACCTTCGTAACACGGAGAGTGTAACACAACGTGCGTGCTCGTGGACCGGCAGCTACTCCGCCGTCTCGGCGTGCCAGCGGTCGAGGTCGGCGAGGGCGCGGCGGACGCAGGGGCGGACGTCGGTCGGGGGGCAGTCGCCGGCGGCGGCCATCAGGCGCTCGCCGAGGGCGTAGGCCTCGGGGGCGGCGGGGAGGCGCCAGCGGGCGATCTCGAAGAGGTAGGCCATCTCGCCGAGGCGGCGGAGCTTGGGGTCGTCGGCGAGGCCCTGCTCTTCAAGGATCACCTCGGTGGCCGAGCGGGTGCCGGTGCGGCGGATCTCGGCCTCGGGGACGTCGAGCGGGCGGCCGAAGGCGACCTGGGTGAAGGGCTCGACGAAGTGGAAGCGGGCATGGGGGTCGACGTAGCGCTCCATCAGCCAGAGGGCGGCCAGGCGGTCGGGCTCGAGCACGTTCCAGGTCACGTAGAGGTGCGGCCCCAGATAGGCCGGCGGTGAGGGCGGGATGGAGGCGGCGTGACGGGCGTGGAAGTCCCAGGCGACGAGACCGATCCCCAGCGGCGACGCCAGCCCGAGGAGCGTCAGCGCGAGGCGCCGCCGGCGCGGCGGGCCGCCGGCATCGCGGCGGCGCCGCCAGTAGCCGAGGGCGGCCCACAGCACCGCGCCGTAGACCAGGTGGGCGCCGATGGTGATGGCCAGGAACTGCGGCGAGAGCCGGTAGCCGAAGACCTCGGCGTAGGGGGTGACCAGCATCGCCGCCTCGAGCAGCACCCCCCAGGCCATCGCCGTCCACAGGCTCGGGGTGGCCAGGGCAACGGCGTACATCAGCCCGAAGCCGATGCCGTTGGAGAGGTGGTAGCTCCACCCCGCCAGCTCCGAGGCCAGCCCCGGCGTCGGCTGGTCGACGATCACCGTCCCGAAGTAGGAGATGGCCTTGAACACCGGCACCCCGGCCACCGCGATCGGCACCCGCACCAGGTCGTAGGCCAGGGTGGCGAGAGCGCCGGCCCACACCCCGGCCAGCACCCGGTCCACCATCTCGGCGTCGCCGGCCCGCCGGCGATCGAGCACGAAGAGGACCAGCAGGATCAGCGCCGGCAGCAGGATCCATCGCGTCCCGGCGCCCATCGGCACCGACCCGTAGAAGTAGAGCAGCAGGCTGGCGATCGAGGCGCCGCCGAGCACGAAGGGCAGCAGGGCGGCGGGCCGCCGCCGCGGCCAGAGAAAGCCGGTGGTCACGGCCTATCGGGACCCTGGGGCGTTGCCGTCCCGGTTCACCCGGACCTTGCGGCTGGCGACCCCCACCTGCCCCTTGAAACTCGAGACGTTGACGGTCAGGACGTGCTCCCCGGGCGGCAGCTGGGTCAGCTCCCAGGGCCAGTTGAACGGCAGGTACCCGCGCTCGGCCTCGGCGAAGAACACGTTGTCCACGAAGAACAGGATCTCGAACTGCTCCTCCTGGAGGCGCGGCAGGTCTTCGGGATCCACCTCCACGCGGACCAGGATCTTCTCGCTCGCCGCCGGCACCTCGGCTTCCCGGTCCGGAAAGGAGAGCGCGATCCGCGGCGCCCGCGCCCAAGCCGGCGGCACCAGACCCACGGGCCGGAGGCGCTCATCGCCCTCCGCCCGGCGCGGGCGCCGGGGTCGCTCGGGCCGGCCGGCCGCCCGGCCGAGCTTGTAGGCGCGGTAGGTGTCGTCGCCGTTGCCGTAGGTGATCACGGTGGCCTGCGGCAGCGTCACGTAGGTCACCAGCGCCGTGAACCCGGATGCCGACGCCAGGTCGATGAGCCCGCTCTCGTCGCGACCGCCCCAGTACTCGGTGATCGTCCCCGCGACCCGCGGCCGCCAGTCCACCAGGGTGTTCAGCATCGGACCGTTGCGGATGCCCAGCCGCACCAGCACCCGCGAGGCCGCCGGGAGCCGATAGTTGAAGGTGCCGGCCTGGCGGTCCACCATGGCGTCGGTGACGTCGCCGACCTCCCCGCCCGAAAAGGTGACCGGATCGAAGACCTCGCCGCCGGCGGTCTCGAGGGTAAAGGTGTAGGCCTCGTCGGGAACGATCCTGCCATCCAGGTCGCGGCCGTCCCAGGCGACGCCGTGCGAGCCTTCTTCTCGCGGCTCGTCGGCGACCAGCGTCCGTACAAGGCCCCCGTCGGGATCCCAGACCTGGAGCCGGACAACCTCCGATCGCGGCAGCACGTAGGTGATCCCCAACGTCTCGCCGAGGCTGGGGTTGAACGAGCCGCCGGTGAGCGACAGGCGGACCTCGGCCGCCCTGCCGGCCACCGGCACCGCCAGCAGAACCATGAGAGAAGCGGTGACGAGCCTCGAGACCATGTCGGCTACCTCCAGTCCGGGTCTCTCACCCGGACCTCGCTGTCGGCGCCGAACGGCGCCAGGGGACTCGCGCCACCGCCCTCTGCCTTGAGCACCCACAGGCTCTCCCGCCCCTCGAGGGCCTTGACGAAGAGCAGCGAGCGCCCGTCCGGCGACCAGGCCGGCCAGCTCTTGGCCCCGGGGCCACCGGTAAGCTGCCGCAGGCCCTCGCCGTCGGCGCCCACAACCCAGATCTCCAGCTGGCCGCTGCGGTCCGAGGCGAAGGCCAGCCGCTTGCCGTCGGGCGACCAGTCGGGATGCATGTCCTGGTGGACACCCGGCACCAGCAGGCGGGCCACGCCGCTGGTCAGGTCCATCACCCAGAGGTGGCGAACGACCTCGACCCCCGCCCGGTGGAGCGCAACCGTCTGGGCCGAGCTGTAGGCCAGCAGCCGGCCGTCGGGCGAGACGTCCGGGTCGTCCTGGTTGCCTGTCTGCGAGACCAAAGGGACGATCCGGTCCAACCCGTCACGGGTGGCGAAGAGATCCGCGTCCTCACCGCGCGCATCGGCCAGGTAACGAGCGAACACTAGTTCCCCGGATTGCGGATTCCAGGCCGGCCGTACCGTCGAGCCGTCGTCGAGCCGCACGCTCCGGCACTCCGCCGGTCTCTGAACCAGGCACACCAGGATGCCCTGGCCAGCAATCTCGAAGGCCACTCGCGAGCCGTCGGGCGACAGGGCCGGCGCGCTGCCGTCGCCGCCGAGGTCGGCCTGCAGCGGAACCGGCACCGCGCCGGACGTCTCCTGGCGGTGGATCACCCACATCCCATCGCGGTAGGCCGTAAAGACCAGCTCGGCCGTGGCGACCCCGGGTACGGTCACCGCTGCCAGAGCCGCAACCACCCAGCGGCGGACGGGCCGCTGGCGTACGAGCAAGCCGGCCGCGACCGCGGTGAGTACGCCCCAAAGTGCGCTCATCGCTGCCGATCGACTGCGAGAGCCCCGAACGTCACTCGTGGTCTAGGGGGCGGCGCACCAGGAGGCCCTTGGTTCTGGGAACAAACGCTCTCCACCCCTTGTCGTCCACCGCCAGGATCACCCGCAGATCGCCCTCCGGTGCGTCGTCCCAGAAGACCTCGACGCTCACCTGTCGGATCCGGCCGTCTCTGCCCTGGACCTCTCGAGTCGACGGCCGCCCTATCCGCTGGCGAAGCGTATCGTATGACTCGCGCAGGAGTCGCGCGGCTTCCGATTCTAGGATCTCGCGGTCGATGCTCCGGCTCACCCGCTTACTTGCCGCACGGATAGGGTATCCGCATGACGAGCCCGGCGCCTTTCTTTCCCTTGATCCAGCAGTTGAGCTGGACGTGACACATCTTCTTGTTGAACGGCCAGCCGAAGTGGTGGTGGGGACCATGAATCGCGATCTTGCAGCGTACCTTCTTGCAGAACCGGGCGGCCTGCTTGGCGTACCTGGCGGCGGCCCGGGCGGCGATGAGCAGGGCCCGGATGAGCGCTGGGTTCTCTCCGGAGGGATCGGCCAGGCTCAGCGGGTTGTTGAACCCATACACGTAGGAGACCGGCGCCGAGAAGGGAACGGTGAGCGCCGCCATCGGGCCGCCGAACAGCCGCTCGCCCACGGCCGGATCCAGGTCGACCCCAACCGGATTGAAGATCGACGCCTCGTCGATGATGTCTCCCACGACGGCATGGGGGTCCGGCGGGCGAACGGGGATCTGGCGCGACAGGTAGCGACCTAGCGCTGGATCGTAGTAGCGCGCGCGGAAGTAGTAGGAACCGTCGGCGGCCGTCTCCCGCCCCGTAAAGCGGTACGGACTCTGCACGCCTCCCGACTCCTCCAACAATCTGCCAAATGAATCGTAGAGGTACGATTGGACCTCGCCTCCCGCGGCGTCAGTGAGCAGCACGATCGAGCCCAGCGCGTCGGCATGGTAGAAGGAGCCGATGCCCGCCTCCTCGCGCACGATCGGCTCGTCGAGCCCGGGCCCGTGCGTGTAACGGACGGCGACCGCGCCAGCCCCGTCGTACTCCGCCAGCACGTCCTCTCCGTCGTAGATGTACCGCGTCGCGGCGCCGACGCTGCCGGCGCTCTCAATCCTCCGCCCCAGCGGGTCGTACCGGTAGGTCGCGAAGCTGCCGTCCGGGAAATCGACCCGCGTCAGCCGGTTCTCCGCATCCCACGAATAGGAGGTAACGCCGGCGGTGGACTTGGAGGTCTTCCGGATCAGGTTGCCGTTGCCGTCGTAAGCGTAGGCAAACGCGTCGTCCTCGATGAGGCGGTTGGCGGCGTCGTAGAGATGGGACGACGAGAGATGCGAGGCCAGCCGGTTCCCTTCTGCATCGTAGCTGTAGGCCTCGGCCGGGCTCCCGGGCTGCGGATGGCCCGCCGCAATCAGGCGATCAAGGGCGTCGTAGGCGTAGCTGTTGACTCCGTCCAGATCGGTGGTGGCCACCCGGTTGCCGACCGCGTCGTAGGCGTAGTCGAAGCTTGCCAGCGGAGCCGAGCCGGGATCCCGATGAACCAGGCTTGTCAGACGACCGACCGCATCGTAGGCAAGCTCGCTCAAGGTGCCGTTGGCCAGGTCAATCCGGGTCCGGCGCGACTCGCCGTCGTAGGTGAAGCTCGTGGTGTGGCCAGCCGGGTCGGTCATCTGCACGAGCCGATTCAACGCATCGTACGCGTACGTGGTGACGCCGCCTTGGGGATCGGTCATGGAAATGCGATTGCCCGCCCCGTCGTAGGCGTAGGCGACGGTCGTCGCCGGCTGCGCCGCTGTCGCAGCCGTGGTCACCTCCTCGAGGCGGTTCAGGGCGTCGTACTGGAAGCTCAGCTCCGAGTCGTCATCCACCGTCGTCAGCAAATTGCCGACCGCATCGTAGCTATACGACACCGAGTTGTCGGGGGTGGTCTTGGCAATCAGCCGATTCAGGGCATCGTACGCGAAGGTCGTGACCATGCCCCTGCCATCCGTGTAGGAGGTCACGTTCCCCTTGGTGTCGTACTGCATCGATTCGCTGACGCCGAGCGGGTTCGTGCGGCCAACCAGGCGGCTGAACGAATCGTAGTCGAAGGTCCAGAAACGCCCGTTGGCGTCGGTGAAACTGGTCAGGTTGCCGCGCTGGTCGTACGCGAAGCTCGCCGTGCCTCCGAGGGCGTCCGTCGAGCGGATCAGCCTGTTGTTACCGTCGTACTCGAAGGTCGTCGTATCTCCGTTGGCGTTGGTCACCGAGGTGGTGTTGCCCACACTGTCGTAGCTTTTCAACTCGACGTTGCCGAGCGGATCGACGATGCGCACGAGATCGCCATTGGCGTCGTACTGGAAGGTTGTGGTGTTGCCCAGGGCGTCGGTCTCGGTCAGGAGATCCCCCTCGGCACCATAAGTCATCCGCTTGACGCCGCCGATTGCGTCTGTGATCGAGGTCAGGTTGCCGGCCGCGTCGTAGCCGTAGGTGATCGTGTTGCCGAGGGGATCAGTGACCGTCCTGACGCGGTTGAAGGTCGGCTCATAGGTAAACGAGGTCGTGTTGCCCAGGGCATCCGCTAACGAGAGGAAGTTCCCATTCGCGTCGTAGGTGGCCACCAGCGGGTTGCCGTTCGGGTCGACGACCGAGGCGACGTTGAAGTCGGCGTCGTATTGCAGCAACGTCTCACCACCCAGCACGTCAACAGTGCGTGTTCGGTTCAGATTCTGGTTGTAATAAAGCTGCCGCCGGTTGTTCTGGCTGTC
Source organism: Thermoanaerobaculia bacterium (assembly GCA_041567315.1). GTDB lineage: Bacteria > Acidobacteriota > Thermoanaerobaculia > Multivoradales > JAHEKO01. The sequence continues at coordinate 24,766 of JBFGCA010000067.1, forward strand.
GCGCTCCTCGACCCGGTCCGGGTTGGTGAGGTAGGTCAGGCGGTAGAGCTCACCCTGGTCGGTGTAGGTGCTCACCCGGCCCAGGGAGTCATAGGTGATGGAGCTCTGAACCACTCCCTCCGCGTCCAGGACCGCGATCAGGTTGCCGGCTCCGTCGTACTGGTACTCGGTCGGCGCGCCGGTGGGATCAATGACCCTGACCAGCCGCGCCTGAACGTCGTACTCGTAGCCGACCGTTCGCCCAGCCGGGTCGGTGATGCTCGCTATCTTGCCGTTCGGTCCCTTGGTGAGCGACAGAGTGCGGCCCTGGCCGTCGGCGACCCCGACCAGGAATCCGGTGGGGTCGTAGGCCAGCGACAGCCGGTTCCCGTTGCGGTCCTCGATCGCCTCCAGCAGGCCGGCGCTGTCGAACTCCAGGCGACTCGAATCCTGCTCCGACAGGACGAAGCCGCCGCCCGGCCGGCGCGTGAGGACCTCGATGACGTCGGGGGGCGCGACGAACGAGCCGTCCGACGCCAGCAAGAACCGGTCCCGCTGACCGTTCTCTCGCCGCACGATCACGTGGCGCTGCAGGCCGTCGGTTACCTCGATCAGCCGGACGCCGTAGTTGAACGTCCAGCCGAGGCCGAACATCCCGTTGTGGAGGTCCCGGCCGTGGAACACGCGCTCGATCTCCAGTGAGACTCGCCCGGGCACGAAGACATCGGTAACCGCGGCCCGGTAGGCGCCCGTGGCGACGACGAAGGGCGAACCCTGAGCGTTGCACTTGTCACAATCCTCCCCCGGTGGGGGCGGCGCCTGCGGCCTGCAGGTGTCGTGCCCTTGATCCCAGGGGAAGTGAAAGGCGGTCGCCGGCGTCGCGACGCCGAGCAACGCCGCCAGCAGAAGACCCCTGGGCACGCGAAACAGTGTGGAGCACCTCATGATCACTCCACCTCCGTCAGCTCGATGAGCGCCACGATCGCGTCGCTCAGGGACTCGATCTCCGCGGCAACCTGCGGGTTCTCTTCGAGGTAGCTCTCGATCTCCGCCTGGTTCTTGCTGGCGAATCCGTAGTAGGTCTCGCTGTCCGTCCCGGCCGCGTCGAAGAGTGCCATCTCCTCTTCGGCACTCGGCGGCCCGTTGCTCTCGCTCCAGCTGGCGTGCGCGAGCGCGAGCCTCGAGAGCGTCAGGGCGACGTACTCGTCGACGGTCAGCGCGGCCGCGGCGCCGGTCATCGCAAGGAGTGCCACGACCACCGCCAGGGCGGCGATCCGGGCTGGCCTTGACGGAATTTGGATTGTCATCAGTAGAACACCCTCACCAGAGCAAAGCGTTGGATGGAGGCGCTGCCTGCGGAATCGGTGGCCTGGAGCGTCAGCCGATAGTCGCCGCGGTCGGCGAACTCGCCGCTGTCGGCGACCCCATCC
>JBFGCA010000068.1:0-26084 GCA_041567315.1 Thermoanaerobaculia bacterium
CCCCCCCCCCCCGCGCCGAGGGCCCGCACCGCGCCCTCCAGCGCCTCCAGGCGCCGCACGTGGAGCCCGGTGAGGAGGAAGACGCCGGCCACCCCCAGCAGCGCCCCGGCGACCAGGGGCAGCAGCAGCCCGCCGGCGGCTGCGGCCACCGCCTGGTCGATGAAGCCGCGGTCGAGACCGACCACCGCGCTCCCGACCTCGGTCCCCTCGATCACCACCGGCAGCACCGCTTCGAGCACCCGGCCGGGGGCGGGCGGCGCGAGGGCGGCCCGGGCGGAGCCGATGAGCGCCGCCTCGGAGTGGAAGACCACCGTGCCGCGATGGTCCGCCACGTAGGCGTAGCGGACGTCGGGGTCGCGCGTCACCGACTGGATGACCGGCCCGAGCCGCAGCTCGTCCCCCAGCAGCAGCGGGTCACGGGCGTTGAGCGCCAGGCTCTCGGCCAGCGCCGCCACCCGCTTCTCGCCCTCGCGGGCCAGGAAGTACGACTGGTCGCGAATCAGCGCCACCGCCACCGCTCCCGCCACCGCCACTACCAGCAGCGAGACCGAGATCGACACCTTCCAGCGCAGCGAGATCGGCCGTTTGCTCATCGGCGCCGCCTGCCCCAGGGAGGGCCGCCCGGGCTAGCTCTCCGGCGGCTCCCAGCCGAGACCGGGGCCGGGGGCCGGGTAGAGGACGCCCTCGCGCAGGATCACCGCGGCGGTGGTGGGGTCGCCGACCAGGTCGAGGTGGCCGTCGAGGTCGGCGTACTCGACCCCCGGGCGGGCGAGGGCAAAGGCGAGGCCGGCGGCGATCGACAGCGCCAACTCGTCCATGCAGCCGACCATCACCTCCATCCCGGCGGCGCGGGCGACGGCCGAGATGCGGAGCGCCTCGGCCAGCCCGCCCACCTTCATCAGCTTGACGTTGACCATGTCGGCCAGCTCCTCGCCGGCCAGCCGGAAGGCGTCGCGCAGCGTCATCAGGCTCTCGTCGGCCATCACCGGCAGCTTCACGGCCGCCGTCACCCGGCCCAGCAGGTCGGGCTCGCCGCGGGCGGTGGGCTGCTCGAGCAGCTCGATCGCCGCCTCCCGGGTGCCCTCGACGAAGCGCAGCGACTGCTCGAAGCTGTAGCCCTGGTTGGCGTCGAAGCGCAGCTCGACTCCGGCGCCGACCGCCTCGCGCACCCGGCGGACGCGGGCGACGTCCTCCTCGACGTCGCGGCCGCCCTTGAGCTTCAGGCGGCCGAAGCCCGCCGCCACCCGCTGGCGCGCCTTCTCCACCGTCTCCTCGACCGGCAGGATGCCGATGGTGACGCTGGTGGCGATGCGGTCGCGGAAACCGCCCAGCAGCTTCCACAGCGGCAGCCGCGCCTGCTTGCCCAGCAGGTCGTGGAGCGCCATGTCGACCGCCGCCAGGGCGGCCGGCTGGCCGGCCAGCGGCGCCCGCAGCCGCTCCATCAGGTGGACCGGGCGGAGCGGGTCCTCACCCTCGAGCAGCGGGGCGGCGACCCCGGTGAGCGCCTCCATCACCGTCGCCGCCGACTCGCCGGTGATCGCCGGGTCGGGGGCGGCGCAGCCGTGGCCGACCAGCTCGCCGCCGGTCTCGACCCGGAGCAGGACGTTGGTGACCCGCTCTACCGTCTCGTAGGCGATGGCGTAGGGCTCGGCGAGGGGCAGCTCGACGGGCCGCGCCTCGAGACCGACGATCCTCACTGCCGCCGCTCGTGGATCTCCGCCAGGCTCATCCCCTTGAGCTGCTCCACGAACTCCACCAGCCGGCGGATCATCAGCGCCCAGAGCTGCTCGCCCTTCTCACGGCTGGCCTTGGTGGGGTCCCCCAGCACCCCCGACTTGGAGAGGCTGCCGGTGTAGGCGTACCACTCGACGCCGCGCTTGGAGGTGAAGTCCAGGTACTGGCTCGAGAACTGCGGCACCGCACGCCGCGCCTGGTCCATGTCCACCAGCTCGGGACGGGTGGCCAGCGTGGTCGAGGTCTCGATCTCTCCGGCGTGGACGTCGTTGGGGGTGCTGGTCAGCTCGGCGACGTCGGCGTCGCTGGTCTCGCCGCTGTCGACGCAGGTGAAGATGTGGGCGTCGCGGTTGATCATCTGGGCGGCGTACTGGAGGGTCGGCGCGTTGCCGCCGTGACCGTTGACGATGACCAGCTTGGCGACCCCGTGGCGGGCGGCGCTGCGACCGATCTCATAGACCATCCGCGACAGGGTCTCGGGGCTGATGCTGAGGGTCCCGGGGAAGTCGTCGTGATGGTAGGAGACCCCGTAGGGGATGACCGGCAGCACCAGCGGCTTGGGGTCCGAGCACCGCATCGCCACCTGGCGGCACAGGTAGTCGGCGTCCCAGGCGTCGGTGTCGAGCGGCAGGTGGGGCCCGTGCTGCTCGATCGCCCCCACCGGCAGCAGGGCGGTGTCGGTCTCGCGCAGTCGCAGTTTGGCGAGCGGCCAGGTCAGCTCGCCGAGCAGGTAGCGCGAGGGAGCCGGCGCCGGCGCGCGCGGCGGCGGCGAGGCCTCGCCGCCCGCACCCTCCGCGCCGCCGGCCAGCAGATCGAACGGCTCCCAGACGCGGCCGCGGCGGCCAACCGCCCCCGCCGAGTGCTCGAGCAGGATCGAGTACAGCGGGCGGCGCAGGTCGGCCGGCACCGTGTCCACCGGCGAGGCGCGGTCGTGGAAGCGGAGCTGGAGCACCTCCGGATGCTGCCGGGCGCCGGCGGCAAAAGGGCTCTCGGGCTCGATGGCCCGGCGCTCGCGGAGCATCCAGGCGAGCTGCCGGGCGCCCGCCGTCTCCTGGTGCACGCCGCGCGCCGCCAGCTCGGCGCGGCAGGCCTCGACCTGCGCCGCGGAGTAGCCGCAGGCGCCGGGATCGGCGCCCAGGGCGAGGTGCATGCCGACGATCCGCCGGCACTTCTCGCACCGCCCGCAGGGCAGCGCCCGCTCGCCCTCGAGGTGGGTGGCGTGACAGGAGACCTGCAGCCGGTGGAGCTCGGGGTAGCGCTCGGCCAGGGTCTTCTGGATCAGCAGCTCGGAGAGCTGGCGAAGCAGCGAGAACTGGACCAGCGGCCAGCCCTTCTGGGCGTAGAGCCGGCTCAGCCGCTCGTCGAAGAAGCGGCTCTGGTCGTAGAGACCGTCGTGATGGGGGATCCCCCGGTGGCTGACCCGCACCGTGGTGTCGTGCTCGTCGCCGATCACCAGCCGGCCGATCCCGCGCTTGCGGAGCAGCGGCAGGGCGCCGGCCAGGAAGACCGCCACCGTCCACAGCCGGATCGGGTACTCGTCGGCGCGCAGGCGGGCGAAGTCCTGCCGCACGAAGGGCAGCCGCCGCAGCATCCAGGCGAACACCCGGTCCGAGGAGGTCCACACCCGGCAGGTGGTCGCCGGCCGGGTGCGGGCCAGGTGGCGATGGGCGTTGAGCGCCGTGTACCAGTGACGGCCCGACTCGTTGACGAACAGGCTGTGGGTCTCGAAGCCCATCTCCTGGAGCAGCCCGAGGCTGAGCAGGCTGTCCTTGCCGCCGCTGGAGAGCACCGCCGCCCGCCGCGGATCCACCCGCCAGGCGCCGCCCACGGCCTCCGCCGCCCCGGCGAACTGCAGCTCGGCCCGCAGATAGCGCGGCCGGCGCACCGCCGGCAGCTCGCGCGCCCCTCCCACCAGGAAGGGGTTGGGCTCCAGGAACTTCTTGACGTAGATCTCGCGGGCGGTGTTCTCGGCCGCCTCGGCGAGCCACCGCCGGTCGGCGGCGTCGAGCGGCCCGGGCAGCACGATCTCGCGGCAGAACAGGCCGTAGTTGAGGGCCACCTGGGCGGCCATCAGCGCCGCCAGGTTGCGGCTCGCCGGCTCCGCCGGATCGAAGACCTCCTCCTCGAAGCGGTAGACCAACTCGGTGCCGCTCCACTCCCCGTGCTGGCGCACCCGGTAGGGGGCGACCAGCCGCGCCGGCTCGATCTGGAGCGGCCCGACCTCGAGGCGGTCGACGACCTCGAGCACGGCCAGCGGATCGCCGGCCGCCCGCGCCGCCCCCGGGTGGCTCATCCGGCGGCCTCCCGGACCTTCCGCAGCCGCTCCGCGAGCAGCTCGACCAGCCCGCCGGCGCCGTCGAGCAGCACGTCGAAGGCGGGCCGGCCGGTCTCGCGGGTGATCGCCTCGCAGGCGGCCGGCACCTCCTCGCGGGACAGCCCCTCGTGGTTGACCGTCACCGCCACCACCGGCTTGCCGGAGATCAGCTCGACGGCCTGGATCTGGATCGGCAGCGGCTGGATCGGATAGCCCGGGAAGCCGTCGTACTCGCGGCGCGCCGGGGCGTGCTGGAGCACCACCACGTCGGGGCGCCCGGCGGCCAGCAGCTCGTAGCCGCCGGGGTAGGCGGGGTTCATCAGGCTGCCCTGACCCTCGAGCACGATGGCGCTCGGGCGCCGCTCCTGCCAGGCGCTCCACACCGCGTGCTCGATCTCGCCGGTCACGAAGTCGTTGATCAGCGAGTCGAGGACGATCGAGTAGCGGGCGCCCTGCATCCAGGCGGTCTGACCGGTACCGATCAGCTCGGCCGGCCAGCCGGCGGCCCGCAGGGCGTCGACCAGGATCCAGGCGGTGGTGCGCTTGCCCACCGCCGAATCGGTACCCAGCAGCGCGATCTTGAGCGCCTCGACCTCTTCGATCTTGCCGCTGAAGAAGTGGAGCGACTCGCGCGGCGGCGGCTTGCGGACGTCGCGCAGCCGCGCCCCGCGCTCCGCCGCCCGGGCGGCGATCTCGCGGTCCTCCGAGAGGTAGTCGTGGAGCCCGGCGTCGACGTCGAGGCCGGCCTCGATCGCCGCCAGCACCGCCTGGCGGTCGGCGGCGGCGAGCCGCCCGCCGTCGGGCGCCAGCCCGACCACGAAGTGGGTGGCCGGGGTCCCGGCCCGCCGGCCGGCCTCGAGGGCGGCGGCCAGATCGGCCACCACCGGGATGCCGGCCGGCCGGCCATCGAGCACCTCGCCGGCGTCGGCCCCCGCCCGGCGCCCGTCGACGACCGCCAGCACGCGATAGCGCGCCGTGCGCCGCACCAGCCCGTGCGCGGTCTTGCCGTTGGGGGTGCCGAAGGCGCCCTCGCACCAGACCACCGCGTTGCCGTCCGGCGGCTGGACCGCGCCCTCCCCCATCAGCGCCTCCCGGTCAGCACCGCCACGTAGCGGTCGGCGGGCAGCGGCTCGCGGCGCTGCCGCTCGAGCAGCGCCAGCAGACCGGCGGTCGAGGCGGGCAACGCGTTGAGCCCCTCCTGCTCGAGCAGCAGCCGGGCGTGGCGCCGCATCTCCCGGTCGCTGGCGTCGTGGGCCCAGCCGCCGCTCTCGCGCAGCGCCGCCAGCGCCTGGTCGCCGTCGAAGGAGTGCCAGTTGATCAGCGGCTCGTTGACCTCGGTCTCGCGGACCTTGGCCGGATCGAGGTCCTGGCACTCGGGCAGCCCCTTGAGGAACGAGCGCACGATCGGGTTCTTGCCGGCCGAGGAGCCGGCCACCATCTGCGGGATGCGCGAGGTCTTGCCGCGCCGGTGGAGCCGCACGAAGCCGTGGTAGATGCCCGCCAGGGTGGTGCCGTTGGAGACCGGCACCGCCACCACCGCCGGCGCGTCGCGCAGCTCGTCGTAGATCTCGTAGGCGATCTGGCCGTAGGCCTGGAGCTGGAGGGCGGTGTTGGCGCCGCCGGGGTTGGCGTCGTAGATCTCGCGCTCCTCGGCGACCTCGCGCGACACCCTGACCGCGGTCTCGTAGTCCCCGGGAACCCGCTCGATCACCGCGCCGAGCGCTTCCATCTCGGCCTGCCGCTTGGTGTGGAAGGCGGCCGGCACGTGGATCAGGCAGCGCAGCCCACCCAGCGAGGCGGCCATCGCCAGGGCGGTGCCGTAGTTGCCGCAGGTGGCGACGGTGATGGCGTCGAAGCCGCGCCGCATGGCGTCCTCCACCTGGGCGAAGGCGATGCGGTCCTTCTGGGTGCCGGTGGGGTTGCCGCCGTCGAACTTGAGGTAGAGCTGGCGCAGTCCGCAGGCGCGCTCGACGTTGCGCACCCGGTTGAAGCCGGTGTCCCCGACCTCCGAGTCCATGATGTCCTCAAAGGCCTCGAGCCGCTCGGCGAGCGGCCGGGCGGGATCGGCGGCGCGGTGGCGCTGCTCCTCGTAGGCTTCGAGCGAGACCGCGCCGCTGGCCCCGGCCCCGTCGAGCAGGGTCGCCGTGCTGCCCACTCCGGGCGGGCGGTCGGCGGCGGTCTCTTCTTCAGTGGTGGTTTTGGCGTCCACGGTGGGGCCCTCCCGGCCGGCCATTATTGCCCGGCGGGCGGCCCTTTGCACGGGCGGGCGGGAACCCGACGGCCTTCCCCTGCGACGGCCCGCATGCTCTACTACTCCGACCTGAGCCCGGCGGTCCACATCCAACGTGAAAGACAGCGGCGTGCTCCCGACCCTCCGCCACCCGTGCGAGCCACGCCGCCGCGGCGGGCTCGGCCAGGCAGCCCCCTCTGGTCCTTCGAACAGGCCCGGGAGGCCAGCGGTCCCCTGCGGCGGGACTGGGCGATGACCGATGAGCACTGAGCCGACGGCCGCGCCCGAGGCCCCGCTCAAGCGCTTCGGCGCCTTCGGCGGCGTCTTCACCCCCAGCATCCTCACCATCCTGGGGGTCATCATGTACCTCCGGATGGGCTGGGTGGTGGGCCACGCCGGGCTCGCCGGGGCGCTCCTCATCGTCGCGCTCTCGCACCTGATCTCGGTCACCACCGGACTGTCGGTCTCCAGCATCGCCACCAACCGGACGGTCAAGGCCGGCGGCGCCTACTTCATGATCAGCCGCTCGCTGGGCGGCCCGGCCGGCGCCGCCATCGGCATCCCGCTGTTCTTCGCCCAGGCGCTGAGCATCGCTTTCTACGTGGTGGGCTTCGTCGAGAGCCTGGCGCTGCTGTCGGTCGACCTCGACCCGCGCTTGGTGGGGACGGTCGTCCTGGTCCTGCTAGCCCTGATCTCCTTCAAGGGCGCCGACCTGGCGATCAAGGCCCAGTACTTCGTGATGGCGGCGATCGGGCTGTCGCTGGTCTCCTTCTTCGCCGGCGGCGGCGGCGGGCGGGCCGCCCCCATGACCTGGAGCACGCCCGGCGACCTGCCGTTCTCGGTCGTCTTCGCGGTCTTCTTCCCGGCGGTCACCGGCATCATGGCCGGGGTCAGCATGTCGGGCGATCTGCGCGACCCGCGTCACGACCTGCCGCGGGGGACCATGGCCGCCATCGGCGTCGGCTTCCTGGTCTACTTGACGGTGCCGGTGTGGCTCGCCCGGTCGGCCGACGCCGCCACCCTGCGCGACAACCTCAACGTCATGTGGGACGTCTCGGCGCTGCCGCAGCTGATCTTCGCCGGGGTATGGGCGGCGACGCTGTCGAGCGCGCTGGGCAGCATCCTGGCCGCCCCCCGCACCCTCCAGGCACTGGCCGTCGACGGCTTCATGCCGCGCTTCCTGGGGCGCGGGTCGGGCCCCGCCAACGAGCCGCGGGTCGGCCTGGTGTTCAGCTTCGCCCTCGCCCTGGTGGCGGTGCTGGTGGGCGGGCTCGACCTCATCGCCCAGGTGCTGACCATGTTCTTCCTGGCCACCTACGGGGTCACCAACCTGGCCTGCGGGCTGGAGAAGTGGGCGGCCAGCCCCAGCTTCCGGCCGTCGTTCTCGGTCCCCTGGTGGGTCAGCCTGTTCGGCGCCCTGGCCTGCTTCTACGTGATGAGCATCATCGACCTGCCGGCGATGCTGGTCGCCATGCTGATCTGCGGGCTGATCTACTTCTTCGCCCAGCGCCAGTCGCTGGGCGCCACCTTCGGCGACGCCCGCCACGGCATCTGGGCGGCGCTGGTGCGCACCTCGCTCAACCACTACCGGCGGGCGCAGTTCCACCCCGTCAACTGGCGCCCCAACCTGATCATCTTCGGCGGCAGCCTGGCCAAGCGCATCCACCTGGCCGAGCTGGGCAGCGCCCTGGTCCAGGACCGCGGCATCGTCTCCTTCTCGCAGCTCATCGAGGGCAAGATGGACGTCGAGGCGGCGCAGCGGCAGGAGTCGCGCGAGCTGCTCGAGGCCCAGCTGCGCCGCGACTTCCCCAACCTGTTCTGCCGCGTCGACATCGTCGACGACGTCTTCGAGGGCATGGCGCGGGTCGCCCAGTCCTACGGGGTCGGCAACTTCGAGGCCAACACGGTGCTGTTCGGGTGGACCGACAAGCCGGAGCGCCGCCAGAACCTGCTGCTGGCCTTCCGCGACCTGCTGGCGCTCGACCGGTCGGTGCTGATCCTGCGCTACGACCAGCGGCGCGGCTTCGGTCTCGGTCGGCGGATCGACATCTGGTGGGGAGGCCTGGAGCGCAACGGCGCGCTGATGCTGCTGCTGGCCTACCTGCTCAACAGCCACGACCGCTGGCGGGAGGCCGAGGTCAGGATCCTGACCGCCGTGAACTCCTCGAAAATCAAACACAAGGCCGAGAGCGAGCTGGCCCGGATCATGTCCGAGACCCGCCTGACGGCCGAGAGCCGGGTGCTGCTGCGGGGCGAGCGCTCGATCCGCGATCTGATGGCCGAGGAAAGCGCGCAGAGCGACCTGGTGCTGTTGGGCCTGCGCCAGCCGCGGCCCAAGGAGACGGCCGAGCACTTCTTCGGCCACTACACGGCGCTGCTCGAGGTGCTGCCCACCTGCGTCCTGGTGGCCAGCGCGCCGAGCTTCGAAGGAGCGCCGGTGCTGTTCGACGAGGCGGGCTGAGAGGGCCACGACCGGCCGCCGGCCCTCGCCGGGGCGGTTTGTGGCACTCTTGGCCCCCGGTGCGGCCCTGGCGGCCGCACTCCGACGACCGATAATCGCGCTTTATGGAGGATTTCAATCATGCGATCTACGACCCTGCGAACCGTGCTCGGCACCGCCGCCACGGCGCTTCTGCTGCTGGCCGCCACGCCGGCGATGGCCGGACAGGTTGCCGAGACCTTCGATTTCGCGCTCGACGAGTGGATGGACCTCGACGCCACCGACGGCCCGATCACCCTCTACCGGGTGCGCCTCGACAAGGTCGAGGGCCGGCTCACCAAGGCCACCGTGGCGCGGCCCTACAACCCCGAGTTCGTCGAGACCGTGCGGCTCCAGCTCGAGTACACCAACGAGTCGAGCAGCAAGTGGAACGCCCGGCTCACCGCGCGCTGGCTGGACGAGGACGGCGACCCGATCGACGGCATCAGCGCCAACGAGAAGCTCGACAAGAAGAGCGCCCGCAAGATCACCCAGGTGTCGCTGGTGACGCTCAAGTACGGTCTGGAGCGCGCCCGCACCCTGGAGGTCGAGATCCACTACGAGCCCTGAAGCCGGAGCGCCCGCACGGAACGGCGGTCCGGTGGCGAAACGGGTGAAGCGCTCCAAGAAGCGCCGCCTGCCGGTGATCGGCTGGCGCGAATGGATCGCGCTGCCCGAGCTGGGGGTCGAGACCATCAAGGTCAAGGTGGACACCGGCGCCCGCTCTTCGGCGCTCCACGCCTTCGAGGTCAGCGAGGTGTGGATCGACGGCGAGCCCTGGGTGCGCTTCAAGGTGCATCCGGTCCAGCGCGAGAGCCGCACGGTGGTGGCCACCCGGGCACCGCTGGTGGACCGCCGCTGGGTCCGCTCGTCGAGCGGCCGGGCCACCCTGCGGCCGGTGATCGAAACCACCATCGCCCTGGCCGGGCGCCAGTGGCCGGCGGAGGTGACCCTGGTGCGGCGTGATCTGATGGGCTTCCGGATGCTGCTCGGCCGGCAGGCGATCCGCCGCCGTTTCCTGGTCAATCCGGGGAAGTCCTACCTCGGCGCGCCTCGCGCCGAAGACCCCACTCGACTCAAGGAGACCAAGAACAGATGAAGATCGGGATCCTCTCGCGCAAGGCCTCCCTCTACTCCACCTCCCGCCTCAAGCAGGCCGCCGAGGAGCGGGGACACGAGGTGCGGGTGGTCGACTACCTGCGCTGCTACATGAACATCACCGCCCACCGTCCGGCGGTGATCCTCGGTGGCCAGCGGCTGCACTTCGACGCCATCATCCCGCGGATCGGCGCCACCCACACCTTCTACGGCACCGCGGTGGTGCGCCAGTTCGAGATGGGCGGCGGCTACGCGCTCAACGAATCGCAGGCCATCACCCGCTCACGCGACAAGCTGCGCTCACTGCAATTGCTGTCGCGCGAGGGGATCGGGCTGCCGGTGACCGGCTTCGCGCACTCCACCAAGGACATCGACGGGCTGCTCGAGACGGTAGGCGGTGCTCCGGTGGTGGTCAAGCTGCTCGAGGGGACCCAGGGCATCGGCGTGGTGCTGGCCGAGACCCCCAAGGCGGCCGAGTCGGTGATCGCCGCCTTTCGTCAGCTCGACGCCAACATCCTGGTCCAGGAGTTCATCAAGGAGGCTGGCGGCGCCGACGTGCGTGCCTTCGTCGTCGGACGCAAGGTGATCGCTGCCATGAAGCGGCAGGGGGCGCCCGGCGAGTTCCGCTCCAACATCCACCGCGGCGGCCATGGGCAGAAGATCAAGCTCACCCCCGAGGAGCGCAGCGCCGCCGTGCGGGCGGCCCGAGCCATGGGTCTCAACGTCGCCGGAGTCGACCTCCTGCGCTCGAACCACGGGGCAGTGGTGGTCGAGGTCAACTCCTCGCCCGGCCTCGAGGGCATCGAGGGCACCACCGGGATCGACGTCGCCAGCGCCATCATCGAGTTCATCGAGAAGCACGCCAAGCCCGGCAAGACCCGGGACCGCGTCCGTGGCTGAGACGATCCACATCGGCGAGCAGACGGTCGCGCCCGGCGAGCGGCGCCGGATCGAGCTGCCGGTGGCGCGGCTGTTCACCGGCAACTGGCTGCGGCTGCCGGTGGAGGCGCTCAACGGCCGCCGCCAGGGACCGCGGCTGTGGCTCGACGCCGCCCTCCACGGCGACGAGCTCAACGGCATGGAGACCATCCGCCGGGTGCTCGAGATCCTCGACCCGGCGCTGATGGCCGGCTCGGTCCTGGCGGTGCCGGTGGTCAACGTCTTCGGGTTCATCGAGCAGACCCGCTACCTGCCCGACCGCCGCGACCTCAACCGCTCGTTCCCCGGCTCGACCCGCGGCTCGCTTTCGGCGCGCATCGCCCATCTGTTCATGACCGAGATCGTCGCCCGCTGCCAGTACGGCCTCGACCTCCACACCGGCTCGCTCCACCGCACCAACCTGCCCCAGATCCGCGGCGCCCTGTCGCGCCCGGCCACCCGCCGGCTGGCCGACGCCTTCGCCGCCCCGCTGATGTTCGAGGCCAGCCCCATCCGGGGAACGCTGCGCGCCGCAGCCGAGCGGCGGGGCGTGCCGGTGCTGGTCTACGAGGCCGGCGAGCCGCTGCGCTTCGACGACGAGGCGATCCGGGTCGGGGTCGGCGGCGTGCTGCGAGTGCTCGCCGACCTCGGCATCTGGCGGGGTGAGGCGCCGAAGGGAGAGGGACCGACGATCATCGCCTCGGAGACCCGCTGGCTGCGCGCCAGCCGCAGCGGCATCTTCCGGCTGGCCACCAGCCTGGGGGCTCGGGTGCACCGCCGGCAGGTGCTGGGCGAGATCTCCGGGCTGTTCTCCAACGGCGCGCGGGTGGTGCGGGCCCCGGCCGACGGCACGATCATCGGGTACACCAACAACCCGCTGGTGCATCAGGGGAGTGCGCTGATCCATCTGGGGATGGACTAGGGGAGTCGCTGCACGGCCGTGGCACCCCCGCGCCCTCGGCCGCCCGGGGGGTCGGGGGTTCCCTTCGCTCCACTCCCCCTCCCCGGCCAACGCGTTCCGCTGCCGGGAACCCCCGACCCTGGAGGCGGCCTCCCGCCCGCAGGCGCCCGGGTCAGCGCCAAGACTGAGGGGTCGGGGTCTGCGGTGGCTCCCCCGACGCGGCAGGATCCGGGTCGAGAGGGGCGGCGGTGAGGGGGCGGCGGCTGCGGCCGGTGAAGAGGACGGCGGTGTGGTCGCGGCCGGTGAGGAGGCCCGCGCGGAGCAGGGTGAGGTAGCCGGCGAGGCCGGCGGCGCCGGTGGCGTCGACCGGGATGCCGGTCGCCCCGCGGGCCAGCCGGCGAGCCCGCCGGAGGGTGCCCTCGGCCACCACGACCGGCACCCCGCCGGTGGCCAGCATTCCCTCCATCACCAGCAGCCAGTCGTAGGTCTCGTCGTCGAGGATGCCGCGCGCCAGGCTCCGCGGCTCCTCCTCCCAGGGCCACATGAAGCGCGACCGGTGGCTGGCGGCGTGACGCAGCGCTGCGGCCACCGCGGGTGGATCGCGGTCCAGCATCCGTGCCGCCACCTGCCAGCTCTCGCGCAAGCCGTGCATTCCCGGCTCGAACTCGAGCTCGCGGCCGCCCAGCACCCGCGCCGCCAGCCGCTCCCAGGCGCGGCGCAGCGGAAAGGCGCCGCGGGTCTGGACGGTGTGGATCCGCGGCAGCCGCTCGATGAGGCCCAGCCGGCCGGCGTCGAGCAGCGCCTGGACACAGGAACCGGCCAGCGCGCCGCCGCCGACCTGGACGAACAGGTGGTCGAGGTCGCGGCCGACGCGCAGCAGCACCGAGAGCATCTCCCACACCAGCGTCGCGCCACCCTCGGTGACCAGCGCGTTCTCGGTGCCCTGACAGGTGAAGGGCAGGGCGCCGTCCGCCACCGCCTCGCGCAGCCGGCGGAAGCAGGGGTCGCCGCCGCCCTCGCCGTCCCGCGGGCAGGCGACCAGCCGCGAGCGCAGCGCCGTCAAGCGGGCGATGACCGACGGCGTCGCCTCCGGCGGCACGAACACCTCGAGCGGCCGGCCGCCGGCGCGGGCCAGCACCGCCGCCGCCACCGCCGCGTTGCCGCAGCTCGCCACCGCCAGCGGGCGGCCATCGACGGGGGCGGCCTCGAGGCCGAGCCGCCGCGCCACCTCGATCCACAGCATCACCCCCATGAAGTGGCGCGCCTTGTGCGAGCCCGAGACGTTGCCGGTCTCGTCCTTGATCCACAGGGCGCCGGAGGCGACCCCCAGCCGGCCGGCGAGACCGTCCGCCGGGCCGAAAGGGGTCTCGCGGAAGCCGCGGCCGTCGACCCCGGCGACCTTCGCGTCGAGCCGCCGGACGAGCTCGACGAACTCGGTGTCGTCCAGCCCGCCGGCCAGCCCCCGGTGATAGGAGTGGAACAGCCGGCGGTAGCGGACGAAGGGATTGGGCTCGGGGTCGAGAAAGATCGAGCGCGCGGCCGCCGGCGAGCCCACCGCCTCGGGCGGCAGCTCGCGCCACAGCACGTGGTCGCCGTCGTCGGTGCCGGCCCGCGGACAGCGATACGGGCGGGGCTCGTCGGCCGGGACGACGTGCCCACAGGCGGCGCACCGCAGCCGGGTCGGCAGCTCGTCGGCGCGCACCGCGACGCCCGGGGTCACGCCGCCCCCGTCGCCTGGTTGAGCTCGCCGATCAACCGGTCCCAGGCCGCCGGCAGCTCGAGCAGGCCCTCCCAGAAGCGCTGCTCCCGGCGGGCCGTGAACGCCTCGATCGAAACCCCCTGCTGCTCGACCCAGGTGAAGTAGCCCAGGTTGAAGATCCGCTCGCGGTCGCGCCGGGTCAGCTCCTGCAGGTGGTCGGTGGCGGCGCCCAGCAGGTAGCGCCCGCAGACCTCGGCCGCCGACACCTCGTCGAAGCCGCCGGGAAAGTCGCGGGCCAGCGTCTTGTCCCGCTCGCTGTCGTAGAGCGCGAAGCCGTCGGTGGCGACGGTGGCCACCAGGTCGTCCTCGCCGAGATCGAGGTAGCGGGAAACCTTGATCGCCGCCAGCAGGTTGCAGATCGACGACAGCCCGAGCCGCGGCAGCTGCTCCAGCAGCGGCTCCGGGACGCCACGCCGCCCGGCCAGGTAGCGGCGGCCGGCGTCGCTGTTGAAGAGCACCCCGAGGGCGTCGGTGGCGGCGTCCGAGACCCCGGCCACGAAATCGGTGTTCATCACGTTGTGTATCAGCGGCACGTGCTTGTCGCCGATGCCCTGGATGTTGTGCTCGCCGAAGCCGTTATAGAGCAGCGTCGGGCACTCCAGCGCCTCGGCCGCCACCACGGACGCCCCGTGCCGCCGCTTGAGGTAGTCGCCGGCCGCCAGGGTGCCGGCCGAGCCGGTGGCGGAGACGAAGGCGCGCAGCCGCCGCCCCGGCCGCTCGGCGGTCAGTGCCTCGACCACCCGCTCGACCGCCGGCCCGGTGCAGCGGTAGTGCGCCAGGTAGTTCCCGAGCTCGCTGAACTGGTTGAAGATCACGTGGTCGGGAAGCGCCGCCAGCTCGGCGCACCTGTCGTAGATCTCCTTGACGTTGCTCTCGGTGCCGGGGGTGCGGACCACGTCCTCGCCCGGATCGCCCACCCAGCGCTCGAGCCAGGCGAAACGCTCGCGGCTCATTCCCTCGGGCAGCACCGCCACCCCGCGGCAGCCCAGGATGCGGCACACCGCCACCCCACCGCGGCAGTAGTTGCCGGTCGACGGCCACACCGCCCGCTGGCGGGTGGGATCGAACTGCCCGGTGACCAGCCGCGGCACCAGACAGCCATAGGTCGCCAGCACCTTGTGGGCGCCGATCATCGGGAAGCGATCGGCCGGCAGCACCACGATCGGCGCCGCCACGCCGGTGAGCGACCGCGGCAGCACCAGGTGGTCGGGCACCGCGGCCGGCGCCTCGCCATTGCCACGGTTGTACCAGTGGATGCGGAACAGGTTGGCCGGGTGCGGCGCGTCGGGATCGACGCCGCTCAGCCGCTCGCGGACGGCGGCGGGCTGGGTCGCCGGATCGGCCAGCTCGGCGAAGGTGGGCAGGGTGACGCCGGCCGCCTTGAGGTGGGCGACGGTCTTGGCGTACACCTCGCGATCGACGATCGCGGTCTCGAGCCCGAGCTGCCGCATGGCGCGCCGACGATACACGCTCGGCGGCGGCGGGGCGAGCGCCCAGGAGGGCCGGTTCCTGAAGCGGGCACGTGATCGCCGTGGGGCGCGATGGTCCGTTCAGAAACCAGTCTTCCGTCTCTTCTTACCCAGCTCTCTTCTCTCCATGAACAAATGCTGTCCCGTCGGCCTTGCCGCCTGAAGCCTCGTGGAAGGTGGGCTAGCATCGAAACGTGAGCACCAGGGTAGCAGTGGGTCCGGACGGGGACGGGAAGCTGCTGGTGGCGGTGGGCGGCCGGGTGGAGTATTTCGGGCCGGCGGCCGGGTGGGAGGGCGAAGTCGGGGAGCGGCTCGAGTGCGCGGACGGCCACATCGAGCCGGGCCGGGTCAACGCCCACACCCACGTCTACAGCGGTCTCGCGCCGCTGGGAATGCCGCCGCCCGAGGAGCCGCCAGAGAACTTCGTCCAGATCCTCGAGCGGGTCTGGTGGCGGCTCGACCGGGCGCTCGACGAGGACAGCCTACGGGCCTCGGCGCGCTACTACGTCGCCGAGGCGCTGGCCGCCGGCACCACCACCCTGATCGACCATCACGAGTCGCCCGAGCTCATCGCCGGCTCGCTCGACGTACTGGCCGACGCCTGTCAGGAGCTGGGGATGCGCGCCGTCCTCTGCTTCGGCGCCACCGAGCGCAACGGCGGCCGCGACGAGGCCCGGCGCGGCCTCGAGGAGTGCCGCCGCTTCCTCCGCTCCAACTCCCGGCCGCTGGTCACCGGCCTGGTCGGGCTCCACGCCTCCTTCACGGTCTCCGACGACACCGCCCGCGAGGCCGGCGAGCTGTGCCGCGAGCTGGGGACCGTCCTCCACGTCCACCTGGCCGAAGACGGCGCCGACGTCGACGACGCCCGCCGCCGCGGCTACCCCGGACCGCTCGAGCGCCTCCTGGCCCTCGACGCCCTCCCCCCCGGCTCGCTCCTCGCCCACGGCGTCCACCTCGAGGCCGCCCAGGTCCGCCTCGCCGCCGACCGCGGCCTGTGGCTGGTCCAGAACCCGCGCTCCAACCGCGGCAACCGCGTCGGCTACCCTCCGGCCCTCGGCGAGAGCCCCCGCGTCGCCCTCGGCACCGACGGCTACCCGGCCCGCATGGAGGACGAAGAGGCCGTCCTCCTCGAAGAGGCCGTTGCCCACGGCGAGCCCCGCGAGCTGGCCGCCCGCCGCGCCCCCGCCGGCTGGGACCTCGCCGCCGACCTCTTCGGACTCCCCTTCGCCCCCCTGGCTCCCGGCGCCGCCGCCGACGCCAGAGTCGTCACCGACCACGGCGTCCGCCACGTCCTCGTCGCCGGCCGCCCCGTCCTCCGCGACCGCCGCCTCCTCACCGCCGACGCCGCCGCCATCCGCGCCGAGGCCGCGACCCTGGCCCCACGCCTCTGGCGCCGGATGGCCGTCCGCTGACGCGGAGCCGCCCCTACTGCCCCAGGCTGCGGATGCGGCCGACTCCCATGGCGCGGGCGGCGGGGGAGTCTTTCATCGGCAGGGTGAAGCGGCGGCGGCCGTCGTAGGCGGCGAGGGCGGCGGCGACGGCGGGGGCGGTGGGGACGAGGCCGATCTCGCCGACGCCCTTGGCGCCGAAGGGGCCTTCGGGCTCGGGCTCTTCGATCAGGATCACCTCGACCTCGGGCATCTCGCGGGCGCGGATGACGCCCAGCTCGCGGAGCTTGAAGGTGGCCGGCATGCCGTTCGGGCACGGCAGCTCCTCGGTCAGCGCGTAGCCCAGGCCCATGTGGACCGAGCCCTCGATCTGGCCCTCGCAGAGCGCCGGGTTGATGGCGCGGCCGACGTCGTGGGCGGCGACGACGCGCTCGACGCGGCCGGCCTCGTCGAGGATCACCACCTGGGTGGCGAAGCCGTAGGCGGTGTGGGTCTTGATCTTGTCGGCCGGCTGGCCAGGGGCGGTGGTGTCGTCGATCAGCACCTCGCCGGGGTAGTGGCGGCCGGCCAGCTCGGTGAGGCTCGAGCCGGCGTCGAGGTCCTGCTTGAGCCGGCCCGCCGCCTCGGCCACCGCCCGGCCGCCCAGCAGGGTGGCGCGCGAGCCGGTGGTCTGGCCGCAGTCGAGCGCGAAGGTGGAGTCCACCAGTGGGCGAAAGAGTGCGGGCGGCAGGCCGGTGACCTCGACCGCGCACTGCACCAGCACGGTCAAGAGTCCCTGCCCCATCTCGGTGTAGCCGTTGTATAGCGAGACGGTGCCGTCGGGCTCGACCACCAGCCGCGCCCTCCCCCACTCCCGGGCGCCGTTGCCGATCCCCGAGTTCTTGATGCCGCAGGCGATGCCGACCGCCCGGCCGCGCTGGCGGGCGCTGTAGTAGGCCGGCCTGACCGCCTCCAGGGTCTTGCGGATCCCCACCGACTTCTCGAACACCTGGCCGGTGGCGAAGACGTCGCCGAGCTCGACCGCGTTGCGCCAGCGGATCTCCCAGCCGTCGAGACCCGTCTTCTCCGCCAGCAGGTCGAGCGCCCCCTCGATCCCGAAGTGCGCCTGGTTGGCACCGAAGCCGCGCATCGCGCCGCAGGGCGGGTTGTTGGTCAAGACCGCCTTCGAGACCACGTCGACGTGGGGCACCCGGTAGGGGCCGCAGGCGTGACCGGCCGCCCGCTCCAGCACCTTGGAGCCCACCGAGGCGTAGGCCCCGGTGTCGCCGATCATCCGCGCCCGGACCGCGGTCAGCCGGCCGTCCGCGTCGCAGCCCACCGTGTAGTCCATGCGGATCGGGTGGCGCTTGGGGTGGATGCGGATCGACTCCTCGCGGTCGAGGGTCAGCCGCACGGGACGGCCGGTCATGCGCGCCAGCAGCGCCGCCTGGGCCTGGACCGCCATGTCCTCCTTGCCGCCGAAAGCGCCGCCGTTGGGCACCAGCTCGACCTCCAGCTCCTCCTCGTCCACCCCCAGGAAGCGGGCCACCTGCCGGCGGTCGTCGAAGATCCCCTGGCCCTGGGTGTAGATCCGCAGCCGGCCGTCGCCGAGCGGCTCGACCAGGGCGCTTTCGGGCTCGAGATAGAGGTGCTCGATGCGCTGCGTCCGCCAGGTGCCCGACACCACGTGGGCGCTTGAGGCCAGCGCCGCCTCGGCGTCGCCGCGCCGCACCACGGTGGTCGACAGGACGTTGTCGTGCGCCGGGTTGACCCGCGGCGCGCCGGCGTCCATCGCCGCCTCGAGCTCGAGCACCGGCTCCAGGTCCTCGTAGTCCACCCGCACCAGTGCCGCCGCGCGGCGGGCGGTGGCCTCGTCCTCGGCCGCCACCGCCGCCACGACGTCGCCGACGCAGCGCACTTCCTCGCCCACCGCCACCAGACCCGGCCAGTCGTCGTAGATCAGCCCGTAGCAGCGCTCGCCGGTCACGTCCCCGGCGGTCGCCACCGCCACCACCCCCGGCACCGCCGCCGCCGCCGCGACGTCGATCGCCAGCACCCGCGCCCGGGCGTGGGGCGACAGCACCAGGGCGCCGTGGAGCATCTCCGGACGCACCAGGTCGTCGACGTAGGGCCGCGTCCCCAGCGTCAGCTCCTCGCCGGTGTAGCGGGCCAGCGAGCTCCCCACGCGGCCGTCGGCGCAGGGCTCGGGCACCGGCTCGCCGCGGCGGCCGGCGGCCAGCAGCTCGATGGCGTCCAGGATCTTGGTGTACCCCGTGCAGCGGCACAGGTGGCCGGTCAGGGCGCGGGCGATGCGATCGCGGCTCGGGTCTGGGTCCTGGTCCAGCAGGTGCCAGGCCTGGAGCGCGATCCCCGGGATGCAGTAGCCGCACTGCAGGCCCGCCACCGTCACGAAGCTCTTCGCGATGAGCCGACGGTCCTCCTCCGAGAGGCCCTCCAGCGTCAGCACCCGCTTGCCGGCGGCGCTGGCGGCCGGCACCGCGCAGGTCACCTTGGGCCGGCCGTCGACCAGCGCCAGACAGCAGCCGCACTGCCCCTGCGGCTGGCAGCCGTCCTTGGTCGAGAGGACGTCGCAGCGGTTGCGCAACGTCTCCAGCAGGCTCTCGCCTTCGTCGATCGGCACCCGGCGCTCGGCGCCGTTGAGGGTGAAGCTGACGGTCTGCACGGCGGACCTCCGCCGCGGATTCTATTCGACGGCGGCGCTGCCTCCGGCCCGCCGGGCGCTTTCGCGCGAGAGCGGTGCTCGACGATCTGCCGCCGCCGGCCGATCAGCCGTCGGCCCCCAGGCACGAGTTCCGTATACTCGGGCTCTCCTCGCATGGTCGACGCCCTCAGAACGCCCGCCGCCCGGTTCGACGGCCTGCCCGGCTTTCCGTTCGCGCCCCGCTACCTGGACGATCTGCCGGGGTACGAGGGTCTGCGGCTCCACTACCTGGACGAGGGGCCGTCCGGGGCCCGCGAGGTCTTCCTCTGTCTGCACGGCCAGCCCACCTGGAGCTACCTCTACCGCAAGATGCTGCCGGTCTTCACCGCCGCCGGCCACCGGGTGGTGGCGCCCGACTACTTCGGGTTCGGGCGCTCGGACAAGCCGGTGGACGAGGCGGTCTACACCTTCGACTTCCACCGCGGCGCGTTGCTGGGGCTGGTCGAGCGTCTCGACCTGAAGCGGATCACGCTGGTGGCGCAGGACTGGGGCGGGCTGCTCGGTCTCACCCTGCCGCTGGAGACGCCGGAGCGATTCCGGCGGCTGCTGCTGATGAACACCTTCCTGGGCACGGGCGACCTGCCGCTGGGCCGCGGGTTCCTGGACTGGCGCGACTACTGCCGCCAGAACCCGGACCTTACGGTGGGTCGGCTGATGGCCCGCGCCTGCCCGCACCTCAGCGCCGAAGAGTGCGCGGCCTACGACGCGCCGTTTCCCGACGCCCGCTACAAGGCCGGGGTGCGGCGCTTCCCGGAGATGGTGCCCGAGAGCCCCGATTCGCCGGGCGCCGAGCTGTCGCGGCGGGCCCGCGTCTGGCTCGGCGAGGAATGGGCGGGCCCGAGCTTCCTGGCGGTGGGAGTCCAGGACCCGGTGCTCGGCGTGCGGCCCATGCAGCTCCTGGCGAGCTGGATCCGCGGCGCGCCGCCGCCGCTCGAGATCCCAGAGGCCGGCCACTTCGTCCAGGAGTGGGGCCGGCGGGTGGCGACCGCGGCGCTCGAGGCTTTCGCCTAGCGTGGCCCTGCTGATCCGCAACGGCACCCTGGTGACGCCGCGGGGACGGCAGGCCGGCGACCTGCGCTGCCGCGACGGCAAGATCGCCGAGGTCGGGGCCGGGCTCGAGCCGGCGCCCGGCGAGGAGGTGCTCGAAGCCGCCGGCAAGTACGTCTTCCCCGGTGGCGTCGACCCCCACGTCCACATGGCGCTGCCGGTGGCCGGCACGGTGTCGTCCGACGACTTCGAGTCGGGGACCCGGGCGGCGCTGGCCGGCGGCACCACGACGATCCTCGACTTCGTCCACCCCGAGCGGGGCGAGAGCCTGCTCGAAGCGCTGGCGGCGCGGCGGCGCGAGGCCGCAACGGCGGTCGTCGACTACGGGCTGCACGTGGCGGTGACCGGCTGGGCCGGCGACACCGCTGCCCAGATGGCGCGCTGCGTGGAGGAGGGCATCCCCTCCTTCAAGGTCTACCTCGCCTACAAGGAGTCGGTGGGACTCGAGGACCGCGAGCTGGTGCGGGTGCTGGAGGCGGCGGCCGGACTCGACGCCCTGGTCCTGGTCCACGCCGAGCACGGCGACATGGTCGAGCTGCTGCGCGAGCGGCTGGCGGCCACCGCCCCGGCCGCGCCCGGCTCGCACGCCCGCTCGCGGCCGCCCGAGCTGGAGGGCGAGGCCACCGCCCGGGCGGCGGCGCTGGCCGGGGTCGCCGGCGCCCGGCTCTACGTGGTCCACGTCACCTGCCGGCAGGCGGTCGAGGCGGTCGCCGCCGCCCGCCGCGCCGGCCGGCCGGCGTGGGGCGAGACCTGCCCGCACTACCTGCTGCTCGACGAGTCGCTCTACCAGCAGCCGGGCTTCGCGGGCGGGGCCTACGTCTGCGCGCCCCCCTTGCGGGCCGCCGAGCACCAGGCGGTGCTGTGGGAGGCCCTGCGCGACGAGACGCTCGACGTGGTGGCGACCGACCACTGCCCGTTCACCCTCGAGCAGAAGCAGCTCGGCGCCGGCGACTTCCGGCGCATCCCGGGCGGCCTGGCGGGGGTCGAGCATCGCCTGGCGCTGCTGTACACCTTCGGGGTCGGGCGGGGGCGGCTCACCCTCGAGCGCTTCGTCGACCTGGTCTCCACCCGGCCCGCCCGGATCTTCGGCCTCTATCCGCGCAAGGGCTCGCTGGCCACCGGCGCCGACGCCGACCTGGTGGTCTGGGACCCCGAGGCCACGTCCACGCTGTCGGCCGGCACCCACCACCAACGCTGCGACCACATCCCCTACGAGGGCTTCGAGGTCGAGGGACTCCCCGCCGCCGTCGTCGCCGCCGGCGAGGTGCGCTGCCGCGACGGCGAGCTGCGGGTCGAAAGCGGCGCCGGCCGCTTCCTGAGACGCGGCCCCTAGTCGTTGGCGGGCTCGATCGACTCCCAGCCGGGGTCGAGCCGTTAGGACCTGTTTTGCGAGACCGAGTTCATGAACTAAATCTATTTGTTAATCTTATTTCTCCGAGAAACCACTAGCCTCAGCTAGAGTCCAAAATGTGTGCGCCGCATGCTAACGACGTGCGGATTACCCTTCGATCCTCGACTACCATTGCCTGAATGCACCGCGTTAAGCGATACCTGTTGCGCTGGCTCGGCACGGCAACGAAGAACGGACCCTTCAACCCGACTCCGAACCCGCCAACTGCCCGCTCCAGTGACTCCGAGGAGGACTACCGCCGCCTCTTCGAGCGGGTCCCGGACGGCATCTACCAGACGACACCCGACGGCAGACTTCTCGCCGCCAATCCGGCGCTGCTGCAAATGCTGGGCTACGACTCTGTCGACGAGCTGCGCCGCCTGGACCTTGCCCGCGACCTCCACGTGGATCCGCGGGCGCGGACCCAGTGGATCGAGCGTCTGGAGCGTGAGGACCAGGTACGCGACATGGAGTTCGAACTGCGACGAAAAGACGGCCGCCGCATCGTCGTCCTGGACTCCGCCTCCGTGGTACGAGGTTCGAGCGGAGAGGTCCTTTGCTACGAGGGCACGCTTACCGAGATCACCAACCGCAAGCGGGCCGAGGAACTGCAGGCAGTTTTGATCAACATCTTCCGTGCGGCCAACAGCGCGAGCGATCTGCGGGACCTGCTGAAGAACACCCAGCAGGAGCTGGCGAGACTGATCGACACCTCCAACTTCTACGTTGCCATCTACGAGCCGCGCACCGGGCTCTACTCCTTCCCATTTCACGTCGACAAGTACGAGCCCAACAGCCTCCCTCCGCAACCGCTGCCCAAGAGCCTCACCGACTATGTCCGCCGCACCGCACGCCCGCTGCTGGTGGACGACGAGGTACAGGGGCAGTTGACGCGCCAGGGAGAGGTCGAGCTGGTAGGGGTGTCGTCACCTATCTGGCTCGGCGTACCTCTCAAGGCCGATGACGAGGTCTTTGGCGTATTGGCGGTTCAGAGCTACGAAGAGCGCGCACTCTACTCCGACCGCGACCTGGAGCTGCTGAGTTTCGTGGCCGAGAACATCGGCCAGGCGGTCCTGCGCAAGCGCTCCGAGAGCGTACTGCGGAACAGCGAGCAACGCTTCCGGGCCCTCTTCGAGGCCTCGCCCGACGCGATCTTCGTCGAAGACCACGACGGCAAGGTGCTCGACGCCAATCCGGCCGCCGTCGAGCTCCAGGGAATCCAGCGCGATCGCCTAGTCGGGTTGAATGTCGCGCAGCTGGTGCCACCGGAGTACGTCGAGGAGGTCCGGACGGGCCACCAGCGGCTGCTTTCGGGAGACATCGAGCAGTTCGAGGGATTCATCTACTCGTCGGGTGGTCTCCGCATTCCGGTGGAGGTCCGCGCCAGCCCTTTCAGCTACGACGGGAGCCCGGCGGTACTGCTCCACGTACGCGACATCACCAAGCGCAAGGAACACGAGAAGCGTCTCGAGTACCTGGCGCGGTTCGACGCGCTCACTGGCCTACCGAACCGCTTCCTGCTCGAGGATCGCCTGCGGCAGGCGCTAGTCGCGGCCAGACGGGCCGGCGATCGGCTGGCCCTCCACTACCTGGATCTCGACGAGTTCAAGCAGGTCAACGATACCCTCGGACACACGATCGGCGACGAGCTGCTCAAGGCGGCAGGGCAGCGGCTGGCAGCGCTGGTGCGCGAGACCGACACGGTCGCGCGACTGGGGGGCGACGAGTTCGCCGTTATCCAGAGCGGCATTCCGAATCCCACCAGCGCCAGCGTGCTCGCCTTGCGGGTACTGGAGGCCATGGTGAAGCCCTTTCGGGTCGCCGGTCACACGCTCCACATCACCACCAGTGTCGGCATCAGCCTCTCCACTTCCGACGAGGACGCGGAACAGCTGCTGCTGCAGGCCGACCGCGCCCTCTATAAGGCCAAAGAGCTGGGCCGGGGGACCTTCCGCTTCCACGATGACACGCTGGCCGACGAGGTCCAGACCTATGTCACTCTGCGCCATGAACTGGACGGCGCTGTCGAGCGCGGCGAGTTCTTCCTCGAGTACCAGCCGCAGATCGAGCTGGCCACCGGCCGGGTGGTGGGCGCCGAGGCGCTGGTGCGTTGGCGGCACCCGACGCGGGGGCTACTGCTCCCTGGTCGGTTCATCCCGGTGACTGAAAACACCGGCCTGATCATCCCGATCGGCTCCTGGGTCCTCCGGGAAGCCTGCAGACAGCGCCGAGCTTGGTGCGATGCGGGCCTAATTCAGGTGCCGACGGCGGTTAATCTGTCGGCGGTGCAGTTTCGAGACCTACACTTCATGGACACCGTTCAGGATGTCCTGCGGACGACGAGGGTAAGGCCTCAACTGCTGGAGCTCGAGCTCACCGAGACCCTCCTCATGCAGAGCTCGGCTGCGGTGCACGATGCTCTGCGGGCCGCCAGCCGTCGGGGGATCTCGATCGCCGTCGACGACTTCGGGACCGGGTACTCGTCGCTCCAATACCTGCGCCAGTTTCCCGTTAGCAAGCTCAAGATCGCCATGGAGTTCGTCCAGGGAGTCACCCGGGATTCCGACGACGACGCCATCGTCGCCGCGGTCATCAGCTTGGGCCATCAGCTCGGCCTGAAGGTCATTGCCGAGGGTGTGGAGACTGAAGAGCAGCTCGAGTTCCTGCGTGGCCACGGCTGTGACGAGGCACAGGGGTATTACTTCAGTCGTCCGCTCTCGCCCCGGAGATTTGCCGAGAGACTGGTCAAGAACTGACCGGCCGGCCCCGCGGCCTACTGGCCGGGGGGCTGGGCGGCGCCGGTGACGAAGCTCCCGAGCTCGCCGATCGAAGAGTTGCCCGCGGCGTCGGTGCTGAAGACGCGGTAGTAGTGGCGGGTCGACGGCGCCAGGCCGAAGAGCGGGACCGCGTGGGTGCGGGTGCGCGGCTCGCGATCGCGGTAGACCGAGACCCGGTCCAGCAGCTCGGGATCGGTGGACCACAGGACCACCGCGTCGGCGGGCTCCCCGGTCGCCCAGGTGACGAGCGCCGAGGTGCCGCTGGCGCTCGCCGCGACGTTGGCCAGCAGCGGGCCGTCGTAGTCGCCGGTGTAGGCACCCTGGATGTCGGCCCAGCCGTCGAGCAGCGACTCGTAGAGCTCGTTGGGCTGGGTCGCCGACAACGGCTCCTCGCCGGGTCCCGGCCGAAACAGGTGCTCGTCCTTGTTCCAGTGCAGTCCCGAGAAGCCATGGCGGATCACCTCGGCCGCCGTCTGGCGCGGCTGGTCGGCGTCGCCGGTCAGGTTGGGGATCTGGCCGTAGAGCGGCCCCCGGTAGCCCTCGCGGTTGGCCCAGCGCCGCAGGTTCCGGCAAACCCGATTGCGGCGGCAGGTAGCGACGCCGCCGACCCCGGCGTACTGGACCACCCAGAGGCCGTCGCTGGCCGCGGCGCGCTCGAGGATCCAGCGGTTGTCCTGCACGTGGCGAGCCGTCTGGCGCACCCACCGCGGCAGCTCCTCCCACGGCTCGGCGGCGGCGCGCTCGAGCACCGTCCGGCCGCGCCGCACCATCCGCACGTCGCCGGAGGCGCCGGCGGCGAAGATCACCGCCCGCTGCCAGGGCTCGAGCTCGGCCTCGACCCAGCCCATCGCCTCCTCGACCCAGGCGCGCTTCGAGTCGCGGTACCACTCCAGGAAGTCGCGCCGGTGGCGCTCGCTCAGCCCCTCGAAGGGCGCCTCCGGCGGCGCGATCTCGTCGAACCCGGAGTGGCTCGTGTCCCAGGCCAGGTTGAGCGCGGTCACGTCCGCGCCGTACCGGTGGGCCATCGCCGCGACGAAGTCGGCCTGTGCGTTGGGGTCGTACGCCCAGAAATGGTCGGCGGACGGATAGGTCGGCTCGTTGAGCCGGCCCAGGCTGAGATGAACGGAGACCACGAACGGCGCCCACTTGTCGAGCAGCCGCGCAAAGCTCTGGCCGACGAAATCGCGCACGTGGTCCTTGAGCTCCGGCGGCGCCCACAGGCTCAGATGCGGCGACTGCACCCCCCGCGGGTCCCAGCGGTGCCGGCCCTCGTCGCCGGCGCCGGCCAGCGTGGTCTCGTTGCAGGCCGGCCGCGGGCAGCGCCAGTGGAGATGCGTGTAGCGGCGCCCGTCTCTCATCTTGCGCCAGAACCAGCGCGGGGACATGACGCTGCACAGCGTGATCTGCACCCGCTGTCCGGAGGCCACGATGGTGGCGATCAGCCGGTCGAACTTGTCGAAGTCGAAGCGGTCGGGCCGCGGCTCGACCTCGCTCCACGGTACCCACAGCCGCACGTACTGCGAGCCGATCTGCTCGAGCAGCTCCATGCGGGTGGCGAGCGCCCCGAGGTCGGCGGCGGGATCCTGGCCGCGGAAGAAGATCCACGCGCCCCCCGAGTTGCGCGGCGGCTCAACGGCGGCGGCCCCCAACAGCGGCGCCGTCGCCAGCCAGCCCGTGGCGGCGACGAGCACCCCTGCCAGGCGCCGACGCGGCAACATCGGGCTGAATCGTAACCCCGGCGGCAGGGGTCCCTCCACCTACCGCCTGCCCGGCGGCGGTTGCCGGCCTCCCGGTCCCGCGCTAGCAGCCCGTGGTGGAAGTCGGTCGGCTCGGCTGGCGAGCGCGGCGGGGCCGGATGCCAGGCGCCGCGGCGCAGGCA
>JBFGCA010000069.1:0-24984 GCA_041567315.1 Thermoanaerobaculia bacterium
CAGACGGTGCCGCGCTCGCTGAGCGAGCGCTTGAGCAGTTCCAGCACCTCGCGGATCGTGGGGTGGACGAGCGGTGAAGAGGGGTGCTCCGGGTCGGCGTGGTAGCGCTCGCGATAGCCGACGGTGACCAGCGCCGTCGCCGTCACCAGCGCCGCCATCGAGTAGAACAAACCCTCCCAACCGATCCAGCCGCTGGCCCAGACCAGCAGACCGCCGCCGGTCAGCATGCCGATCTTGTAGCCCACCACCTGGGCGATGTTGCCCTTGCCCAGCTCGGGCAGCTCGAGCAGGTCGACGGCCAGGCCGTCGACGGCGATGTCCATGGTGGCGGCGCAGAAGTTCATCAGCAGCACCAGGACCAGCAGCCAGGTCAGCCCCTCGGCGGGCCCGACCACGGCGGCGGCCGCGCACAGCACCGCCAGCGCCAGCTGGAGCGGCAGGATCCAGGAGCGGCGGCGGCCGAAGCGCGCCGAGCCGAAGCGGTCGACCAGCGGCGCCCAGAACACCTTGAGCATCCAGGGCAGCGACAGCGCGGTGGCCAGCCCGATGCCGGTCAGCGACACGCCGGCGTCGCGCAGGTAGACCGGCAGCGCCGTCGCCTGGAAGCCGAACGGCAGACCCTGGACGAAGTAGAGCGACCACAGGATGGCCAGCTTGCGGACGAGCGGGCCGCCGGCGTGGGCCGTTCTGCTACCGTCGCCGGGGTCTGGCATATGGGCAGGCTGGAGCAGGCGGGGCGCCCGCGGTCGGCGCCGGCGCGAAGTTATCACCGGGCGCCGCCGCGCCCCCGCGGTCTCACCCTCGGTCGCCAGGGGTTCAGGCGGGCCGTCGACTGGCTGGCGGCCGAGGACCGCGACCTCGGGCGGGTCGTCGAGCGCTTCGGCCCGCCCCCCTTCTGGAGCCGGCCTCCCGGGTTTCCCACCCTGGTGCGGATCATCCTCGAGCAGCAGGTGTCGCTGGCCTCGGCGCGGGCCGCCTTCCGGCGCCTGACGGCGGCCGCCGACCCGCTGGAGCCGGCCGCCTTCCTGCGGCTGTCGCCGGCCGAGCTGCGGGCAATCGGCTTCAGCCGTCAGAAGGCCGCCTACTGCCGGGAGCTGTCGCGGGCGATCGCCGGCGGCGAGCTCGACCTGGCGGCCCTGGCCCGGCTCGACGACGCGGCGGCGCACCGCCGGCTGACCGGTCTGCGCGGCGTCGGTTCATGGACCGCCGACGTCTATCTGCTGATGGCGCTCCGGCGGCCCGACGTCTGGCCGGTCACCGACCTGGCGCTGCGCCAGGCGCTGGTCGAAGTCAAGCTGGACGGCGCGTCACCGGAGCCCGACGCCTTCGAGGCGATGGCCGAAGGCTGGCGCCCGTTCCGGGCGGTGGCGGCGCGGGTCCTCTGGCACCACTATCTGAGCCGGCGCGCCAGGACCGGCTGAAGACGGCGGGCGACGGCCCGGACCCCCCGGCCGGCTCTGACATAATAAGAAATATATTTTTATTGTGGCGTGGCACGCAATGGAAAGAGCCTCGATCCTCATCGTCGACGACAACGAGCCGACCCGCGAGGTGCTGTGCCGGCGGTTCGAGGAGCGCGGCTACGTGGTAGGCCAGGCGGCGCACGGCAGCGCCGCCCTCGAGATGGTCGAGCACGACTCCTTCGACCTGGTGCTGCTCGACATCATCATGCCGGGGCTGGACGGTCTCGAGGTGCTGCGCCTGCTGCGCCGCAAACATCCGCCCACCGAGCTGCCGGTGGTCATGCTGACGGTCAAGGAGGGCAGCGACGACATCGTCAAGGCGCTGCGGCTGGAGGCCAACGACTACGTCACCAAGACCGCCGAGTTCCCGGTCATCCTGGCCCGCATCCAGGCGCAGCTCGCCCTCAACAGCCTGCTCAAGCAGGTGCAGCGGATGGCGGTCGAGGACCCGCTGACCAAGGTCTACAACCGGCGCGGCTTCGTCGAGCTGGCCGAGAAGGAGCACTCCCGGGCCAAGCGCTACGGCGACCTGCCGCCGGCGCGGCGCCCCGGCACCGCGCTGCAGGGCATCGTCGCCGACCTCGACGACTTCAAGCGCGTCAACGACACCCATGGCCACAAGGTCGGCGACCAGGTGCTGGTGGCGGTGGCCCGCCGCTGCCGGCGGCAGCTGCGGGCCTGCGACCTGCTGGGACGCTGGGGTGGCGAGGAGTTCGCCGTGCTGCTGCCGGAGACCGACCTGGAGGGCGCCCGGCGCTGCGGCGAGCGGCTGCGCCGGGCGGTGGGGAGCGAGCCGGTGGAGACCGACGCCGGCCCGCTGCGCATCACGCTGACCGCCGGCATCGCCAGTCTGGACGCCGCCGAGGGCGACCTCGAGGAGCTGTTCCACCGCGCCGACCGGGCGCTCTACGAGGGCAAGCGGACCGGCAAGAACCGGGTGGTGGTCTGGGACGAGACGCTGGCCGAGCGGGACGGGTCGTAGCCGGTGCATCCGTCCGCGCAGCAGTGAGCCGGTGAGAAGTGCAGGCTAGGACCGCTCCTCCGGCCGCAGGCTGACCCGGAAGCGCGAGCGGCCGACGACGATCTCGTCGCCCGGCACGACCGAAGCGGTCTCCACCCAGCTGCCGTTGACCCGCGCCCGGGCGCCGCCGAAGCAGGTCAGCCGCAGGCCGCCGCCCGGTCCGCGGTCCAGGCGCGCGTGGACCGGCCGCACCCGCCAGCCCCGCACCGGCACGTCGACCCCCTTGCCGCGGCCCATCACCACGCCACGCTTGAGCGGCGCCGCGACCCCTTCTCCCACCAGGTAACCGGCGGGCGGCGGCTCGCCGGAGGGCACCAGGAGGGTCTCGCCCACCTGCGGCTCGCTGGCCTGGCGGACCACGGTGACGACGAACTTGCCGATCTGCACGCGGTCGCCCGGACCCACCGCGGCGCGGCTCACCGGCTGGCCGTTGAGCGCGGTGCCGTTGGCGCTGTCGAGGTCCTCGATGACGAACTGGCCCCGCTCCCACAGCAGCCGGGCATGCTTGCGGCTCACCCCCAGGTTGTCGATGAAGAGATCGACGGTCGGATCGCGGCCGATCAGCATCGACGGGGGCACGAAGGGCCGCTGGCGGATCTCGCGGCCGTCGCTCAGGTGGACGAAGACGGTGGCGGGCGGCGGCGGCTGGGTCGACTCGGCGAGGGTGGCCAGCGCCACCCCGGCCTCGGGGTCGGCCCTGAGCTGGATGTTGGTGAACACCTCGACGCGGGTCTCGGGGGCGCCCGGCGAGAAGGCGAAGGCCAGCACCCGGTCCTCGAGGCTGCGGCCGCCCGGATCCTCCTGGGGGTCGCCGAAGAAGAGCCGCGCCGGGCCCCCGCCGGCCAGGAAGAGCAGGGTCCGCAGCCCGGCGCGCTCGAAGGCCAGAGCGGCGTCCTGGCGCTCGCCGGCCAGCACCTCGAGCACGTGGGCCGGGTCGACCAGCCGGGTCGAGCCCTGGAGCACCGGCCGCTGGGTGAAGTGGACCCCGATCATCATCACCTGGGAGTTGTCGGTGCGGACCAGCGAGCAGGTGGCCCCCGGCAGCTGGCGGGCGCGGGCCGCGAACTCGCCGAGCGGCACCCGCGAGTACTCGTCACGCTCCTGCAGGCCGGCCAGGAAGGGCTGCGAATGATGGATCAGGCAGGTCAGCCGGGTCTCCCCCGCCTCCACCTCCAGCCGTCCCTCGGGGCAGCTGCCGGCGGTCAGGTAGCCGTCGATCTGGGCGAGCAGCGCCTCCTTGTAGGGGGTGCTCTCGAGGACGGTGTCGCCGGGCGGAAAGCGGGCGGGTCCCATGATCTCGTCGCGGCGTCCCGCCGCTGCCGGAAGGGACTCGGTCGCGGTGTCTCGGGGGCGCTCGCCCCCGGCATTGTGTCACGCGGCCGTCCGCCGGCGCCGCCGGCCGGGCTCACAGCTCGAAGCCCAGGAGGTTCCAGCCGGCGAGGAACGGCAGGAAGGCCAGCAGCGTCGCCACCGAGGCGGTGAGTCGGAGACGCGCCTCGCGGCTCCAGTAGCCGCGCCACCAGCCGGCGAGGCCGCCGGCACCCGCCGCCGCCGCCAGCAGGGCCGCCGCCGGCGGCAGCGCGAGCAGAACGTGGACCGCCGGCGGGACGCCGTACTCCAGCCCGCCGGCACCGTCGACCGCGCGCGCCAGGCCGGCGGCCAGGGCGGCGACGAACAGCAGGTCGACCAGCGCCGCCAGGGCCGCCAGCCGGAAAGGCCAGCGCGGGCGGAAGCGGTCCGGGGGCAGCATGTCAGCGCGAGGCGCCGGCAGCCGGCCACCGCCACGGCCGGCGGCGATCACCGCGAACAACACCGCGAACAGGGCCCACAGCGCCAGCTGGACGGGCCGCGTCTCATACCAGCCGACCCGCTCCAGCACCCCCGCGTCGTGGCACAGATAG
The DNA here is from genome assembly GCA_041567315.1 of Thermoanaerobaculia bacterium. GTDB lineage: Bacteria > Acidobacteriota > Thermoanaerobaculia > Multivoradales > JAHEKO01. The sequence continues at coordinate 4,386 of JBFGCA010000069.1, forward strand.
CCGTCGACGAAGGCGATCCGGGAGCGGCCGTCGAGGTGGGTGAAGAGGCCGGGCGCGACCGGTACGTATTCGCCCTGGCGCCACTCGAGGCGGCCCTCCGCCGTCGGGCGCGCTCGCTCCTGCCCGAGCAAGCCGGCCAGCTTCTCGGCGCTGGATCGGGCGATGGCGGCGCTGCGATAGAAGCCCGCGTAGCGCGCCGAGTCGTCGGCCAGTATGGCGGCCGGCGGCTCCGGTGCCGCCGTCAGCTCGCCGTAGCGATCCAGGATGCGGTCGACCAGCTCCCAGACGTAGGCGCGGCTGTTGAAAGCCACGAACAGTCCGGCGCGGCGGACCGGCACCAGCACCACGGCGCTGGTAAAGCCCGGCCCGCGGCCGGCCTGGAGCAGCTCGCGGGGCTCGAGGCGGTGGCCCTCGGAGAGGCCGTAGGTGCGGCCGGGGAGCCGGGGGTGGTGGCCGAAGCGACGCTCGAGGAGGCCCCGGGAGGCGGCGGCCGCCAGCGGCCCGCGGCCGGCGCTGCCCTCGAGCATCGCGATCATGAAGCGGGCGGCGTCCGGGGCGGTGGCGAAGAAGGTCGAGCCCGACGCGGTCTGGCTCCAGTCGAAGGGCACCGCCGGGCCGTCGACGCCGGCCGGCCCGTAGCCGGTGGCCAGACCCGAGGTCTCTCCGGGCGCCGCCCTGAAGCCCGAGCGGGTCATGCCCAACGGCCGGAGAACGGTCTCCTCCACCCGGCTCGCGAAGGGCCGGCCGGTGACCTCCTCGACGAGCAGTCCCAGGAGCGCGTAGCCGTGCTCCGAGTAGACGCTCACCGTCCCCGGCGGGCGGACCACCGGCGGCAGCCGCCGCGCCAGATAGTCGGCCAGGGGCAGCAGGTCGGCGGCGCTCCGCGCCCGGGTGCCGGCGATCCGCTGGTCGAGACCGGCGGTGTGGGTCAGCAGCTGGGCGGCGGTGACCGGCCGCCCGAAGGGCGTCTCGATCCGCACGCTCCGCAGGTAGCGGTCGAGGCCGGCCTCGAGGTCGAGGCGCCCGCTGGCGGCCAGGTCGAGCACCGCCACGGCGGTGACCGGCATGGCCAGAGCGGCGGCGTGGAAGACCGTGGTCTCCGCGTCGACCCGTTCGTGACTGGCGAGATCGGCAAGTCCGTAGCCCCGGATCAGCAGCGGCGCGCCGTCCTCCACCAGGGCGACGGCGGCGCCCGGCACCCGCTGCGACCGCATCGAGGCCCCCACCAGGTCGTCGACCCGTGCGGCCAGGAGCGCGCGCTCGAACTCCTCGACGGCCATCGCCGCCGGCGCCGCGAGCAGCGCGAGGATGAGCCAGAGCCCGGCACTGCGGCCCCGGCGCCGCACGGCCCGCAGGTGACGGCTGCCGAGGTGAACGCGCCTCATGCCCGGCGCGGCGATGATACCCGGCGGGCGGCGGCGCCCCGGAGGACCGCACGGTGGAACCTGGAGGCCGGTGCCCCGTAGTCTGTCGTGGGAGGAATCCGTCAGATGACCGCCAGAACGTCGATCCCAGAGATTCTCCTGCTCGTCCCCGGGCTGTTGGTCGTGATCATGGCGGGGGGGGGCGGTCCGGCCGCCGCCGAAGAGATCGACCGGGAGTTTCACCAGAGCTTCGAAGTCGCCGAGGGGGCGCGCCTGCGCGTGGTCCACGGCGACGGCGACGTCACCGTGACGCCATGGGAGCGCGACGCCGTCGACGTCCGGGTGCGCTACCGGGCCCAGGTCAGCCGCCTGGGGTGGGGCTCGGCCCGCGAGCTCGACGTCGAGTTCCAGCAGCGCGGCGATCTGATCACCGTCGTCGGCACGGAGCCGGCGACCGCCGGCGTCGGCTTCTTCGCCACCCGGGTGGTCGAGTACACCTACGCCGTCAGCGCCCCCGCCTGGGTGGCCCTCGAGCTTGCGGGCGAGGACGGCAACGTCAGCGTCACCGGCTGGCGCGGCGCCGTCCGCATCGACCTCGAGGACGGCGACGCGGAGCTCGCGGACGGCGCCGTGCCGCTGGTCGAGGTGACCGTCGAGGACGGCGATCTGACGGTCAACGGGCTGCAGGGCGAGCTCGAGGCGCGGAGCGAGGACGGCAACGTGAGGCTCCGAGGCTGCGGCGCCTGCCGGGCGACGATCCGCACCGCGGACGGCGACGTCGAGGTCCGCGACTACGCCGGGGCGCTGACCGTCGAAGCCGAGGACGGCGATCTCGAGCTGCGCGGCGTCCAGAGCGGCGCCCTGACGCTGACCACCGCCGACGGCGACGTCGATCTGGCGCTGGTCCCGGGCGGCCGCCTCAACCTCGAGGTCCGCACCGCCGACGGCGACGTCACGGTCCGGCTGCCGCCGGGGCTCGGTGTCGAGTACGTGGTGAGCACCGCCGACGGCGCCGTGCGGCTCGACCTGCCCGGGGTCGACGAAACCAACCGCGGCCGCAACCACGCCTCGGGCCGGCTCGGCGACGGCAGCGGTCGCCTGAGCGTCCGCACCGACGACGGCCGCGTCACCCTGTTGCAGGGCGAGTAGCAGCTCCCGGGCACCCTGGCGACGGCCCAGCCGCCAGACGCCCGCGGCTGGGCGGGCTGGGACCGCGCGACCTCCGGCTCAGATCGCGCCGCTCCCCAGGCGCAGGCCAAGCACAAAGGCGGCGACCAGCAGGGCCACCGAGGTCGCCAGGAGGGAGAGCACCGCGACGGGCGGGACGATCAAGGGTCGAGTCATGGCCAGCACCATCCTCCACTTTGTACGCGTCGGAGGAGCTGCCGGCCTGCAACGTCCCCCGAGCGTGGACCGGGCCGTGGTCGCGGCCAGGGGTTCCTCGCGACGCTCGCCGACGGCGGGGCCGGGTAGCATGGCCCGCCGATGCGGCGGTGGGCGCAGAACCTCGGCCTGCTGGTGGCGTCGACACTGCTGGCGGTGGTGGCGGCCGAGGTCGGGCTGCGGCTGGTGGTGGGCTCCAAGGAGCGCCGGCGCGAGCTGCGGAGCATGCTCGACCGCTCGCGGGACGCCGTCCCCGAATCCGGGGTCGAGAACGTCAGCCTGCGCGGGCTGATCCGGGCCAGCGCCGACGAGGCGCGGGTCTACGAGCTCAAGCCCGGTCTCGAGGCCCGCTTCGTCGGCGTCCCGGTGAGGATCAACCGCGACGGCTTCCGCGAGCGCGAGCTCGCCACCCCGCCGCCGGCCGGTACCTTCCGCGTCGTGGGGCTGGGCGACTCGCAGATGTTCGGCTGGGGGGTGCCGGCCGAGGCCACCTATCTGCGGGTGCTCGAAGAGCGGCTGGCGGCGCGCGGCGACCCGGCGGTCTACGAGACCGTCAACCTGGCGGTGCCGGGCTACAACGCCGCCATGGAGGTCGCCACCTACCGCGCCGTCGGGCGCCGGCTCGAGCCCGACCTGGTGCTGGTGGGCCTGATGGGCAACGACGTCGATCTCCCCAACTTCATGAAGCGGTCCTCGCTCACCTGGCCCGGCAATCTGTTCCTCTACAACCTGCTGGTCCACGGCGGCGCCGCGATGCGCGACCGGGCGCGGCGGCTGGTGCCGGCGCGCTGGGACCCCGGTGCCGCCCGTCTGGTGGCGGCGGGCGGGGTGCCCGAGGCCTACCGCTGGATGGTGGGCCCCGGGGCGGTGGCCGGCGCCTACCGGCAGCTGGCCGCGCTGGCGGCCGAAGATGGGGCGCGGGTGGTGGTGTTCGGCGACTGGCGGCTGGTGCTCGATCCGGCCGAGAAGCGGGCGCTCGGGCGCCGCCACCGGTTCGTCTTCCTGGACGAGACCGAGGTACGGCGTACCTACGAGAGGGCGGCCGGCGTCACCCTCGGCGACGAGGAGCTGGCGCTCAGCGCCACCGACCCCCACGCCAGCGTCCTCGGCCACCGGATGCGCGGCGAGGGGCTGGCGATCCTGCTGGCCGAGCGCGGGCTGCTGCCGGTGGCGCTACAAAGCTCATAGTTTTTGGTATCCTGCCGCGTCGTTTCCCCGACCGGCAGCCTGGGGCTGTCCGGAGTTCGAGAGTGGACGCCCGGAGATGAGTGCGCGGTTCACCCGGCGGAGCTTTCTCAGATCGCTCGGCGCCCTGCCGTTCCTGCCGGCGGCGCTGGCGCGCGCCGGCGGCGGCCGCCGGGCGCGCCGGCTGGCGGCCTCGCAGGCGCCGGTGGTGGCGGCCCAGCTCAACCTCTGGTTCCGCAGCGAGCCGCACCTGAACAACTACCAGCGCGACGGCCGCTGGATGGTGTCGCTCAACCCCCGCCTGGGCTACACCGACAGCGCCGACCGCGAGGTGCTGGCGCAGGAGATGCAGTGGATCCACCGCTACAGCCTGCGCACCGGGCGCAAGACGATCTACTCGATCGAGTGGATCCAGCCCGGCGACCTCAGCGACCGCAACATCTCGCGCGCCTTCCTGCCGGTCGTCGAACAGACCCGGGCGCGCTGGAACATCTTCTACGACCCGGTGCTCGCGGCCAGGCAGCGCGGGCTCGCTTTCGACACGCCGATCGATTTCTCGCGGCCCGCCGTGTCCGACATGTTCTTCTCCGACCTGGCCTACCTGTCGCAGTACTTCGAGCACCCGCGCTACTGGCGGCTGCGGGGCAAGCCGGTGCTCTACGTCTGGAGCGTCAATTCGGGCATCGAGCGCGCCCACCAGCCGTTCGAGACCGCCCGCAGCATGGGCGTCTACCTGCTCGGCGACGTCTTCGGCGGCAACGGGCCGGAGCCGCCCCTCGACGCCCGCACCGGGTTCGTCGCCGCCACCCCGGCGATGACCGGCCGGACCGACCTCGACGTCCACGGCCTGCTGCTGGTGTTCAACGGCTACTACCAGGACGCCCTCGCCCGCGGCGACACCATCCCCGCGCTGTCGTGTCAGTTCGACGACACCGAGTTCCAGAACCTGGTCGGGGGGGCGCCCACCCGAATCCTGGCGCGCCAGAAGGAGGACGTCACAGACCTGCTGCGGCTGGCCAAGAGCTACTCGACGCCGATCGGTAGCGAGCGCTACGTGTGGCTGGGCACGTACAACAACTGGGCCGAGGGGACCACCCTCCTGCCCACCCGGCGGCAGGGCGAGCGGTTCTACGACATGCGCGGCGGCATCCGCCGCATCGGCCACTACGAGTTCGACCATCTGGAGGCGGTCCGGGAGGTGCTGTTCCCGGGCGCTCCGCGCTACCGGGGCCCGCGCATCGTCCGGCGCCCCCGCAAGGTGTTGTTCAAGGACTGCGACGTGGCCGGCAGGCTCAAGGTGCGGGGTCCCGGCGTCGACGGCCTGCTCAACGCGCCGGCGTGGGCGGACAAGAGCCACCTCGAGCGGGCGCGGGCGACCTTCGACTACCGGTGGGTCCCCGAGTGGCAGGAGGGGGCCGACCCCACCGCTCCGGTGGTCCTCGAGTTCACCAATCTGGACGGCCTGACCGCCAGCACGGTCCTCGGCGGCTGAGCCGGCAGCCCGGCGGGGGGCCGATCGCAGCGAGCGATTCGGCCAGCGCGGTGGTATCCTCGGCGGCCACCACGAGACCCCGAACATGCTGCGCGTCCTTACCCGGGTCGAAGAGCCCCCCCTCTCGCTGTTCCAGGCGACGGCCGCCGAGGCCGTCTTCGGGCGCGGCTTCTACGACGAGGAGTGGGACGACGAGGACCGCTTCCGGTGGATGGGTCTGGAGGGCGAGCTGGAGCTGGGGAGCGGCCCGGCCCGCCGCTACCTCGAGCTATGGGTGGCATCGCAGTTCCACGACCTCTCGCAGACGCTGACCCTCGCCCCCGAGGGCGGACCGACGCTCGAGACGCCGCTGGTCAACGGCTGGACCCGGCTGTCGCTGCCGGTACCGGCGGCCGGCCGGCGGCTGCTGCTGCGCGCCAACAAGCTGTTCCCGCCCGGCTATTACCCGGGCGACCCGCGGCGCCTGGCGGTCCGCGTGCGACGGCCGCTGCTCCACGAGGATCTCGAGCGGCACCGGGCGGTGACCGCCCAGCACGAAAACGCGGTCCGCAACGCCGCCGAGCTGCTGGCCGGCGCCACCCGGCTGGCGAGCACCCCGCCACACCTCGGCATCGACATGTACGGGGTCTGCAACGTCAAACCGCCCTGCGTCTACTGCGAGTGGGACTGGAACAAGGCGCTCGAGGGCGAGAACGTCGAAGCGCCGTTCAACCGCGCCACCCTCGAGTCCTGGGGCGAGCTGTTCGGCAACTCGCGGGAGCTGGTCAACTGCTCGATCGGCGAGCCCTTCATGATGAAGAACTTCGACGAGCTGCTCGACGTCTTCGGCGGCGCCGGCAAGGCGCTGGAGATGACGACCAACGGGCAGATCCTCACCGATCGCAACATCGACAAGCTGCTGGGCCGCGACATCGAGCTCTACATCTCGCTCGACGCCGGCTGCGCCGAGACCTACGCCAAGCTGCGCAACGACAGCTGGGACAAGATCCTGCGCAACCTGCGCCGCCTGATCGAGGCCAAGGGCGGACCTCATCAGCTGCCGCGGGTGCACCTGGTCTTCATGCCGATGCGGGTCAACGTCGACGAGCTCGAGGCCTTCGTGCGGCTCTGCGCCGAGCTCGAGGTCGACCGCATGGTGCTGAGGCCGCTCAACTACTCGCAGTCGATCGAGCTCGAGTGGGACCGCGCCGGCTACCACTTCGACTACCAGCGCGAGCTGCTGCCCTTCGACGAGCTGGTGCGGGTGAGCGGCCGGGCGGCCGCCCTGTGCGCCCGCCACGGCGTGCAGCTCTCCGACCAGATGGACTTCGGCGGCGCCATGCGCGAGCTGTTCGGCGAGCAGTTCGAGGCCGGCCGGCGGACGGTCGTAGGCGGGCAGGGCGGCGGCGAGCCGGCCGGCGCCACCGCGACCTCACCGGCCGTCGCGGCGAGCCAGGCCGAAGCGGCCGCCCGGTCGGCCGTCGAGGTCCCGGCGGCCCCGCCCGCCGTGGAGAGCCCGGCCGCCCGCGGGACTGCCGGAGAGGGCGCCCTCGAAATAGCCCGGGCCCCGGCCGAGCGGGCCGCCGAGCCGGCCACGAGCCCCGGCGAAGCCGCCCTGCCGCCGCTCGGCAACCACGGCCTGCCCGCCTGTCAGGAGCCCTGGCGCAGCCTCTACATCCTGCGCCGCGGGATCTTCCCCTGCTGCTACGGCGGCTCGCCGATCGCCCGCCCCGACGACCCGCAGGCCGCCTGGAACTCCCCGCTCCTCCAGGAGATCCGCTCCGAGCTGGCGGCCGGCCGCTTCCACCGCTACTGCCTCGACTCCCCCGCCTGCCCCATCGTCCGCAAGACCCGCCACGCCGGCGCCCTGCCCCGCGGCCAGGCGCTCTTCCTCCGCGCCCGCGAGGCCTGGCACCGCTTCGACAAGGCCCTCGGCGGCTACCCCCGCCGCCTCTACCAGCGGGTCAAGCTCGTCTACCGCTGGGCCGCAGCGCTTACCCGCAGCATCCCCGCCCGCCTCGCCGGCACCCACACCCGCTAGCGGGTATTGGGGGCTTCTAGCCGGCCGCCAGGCGCCAGAGCTGGGCGAGGAGGAAGCAGAGGGCGAAGCCCATCACCACCGGGAGGAGGCCGGCGACGGCGGTCCAGCGGGCGCTGCGGGTCTCCTTGTAGATCGTGTAGAGGGTGGTCGAGCAGGGGTTGTGGACCAGGCTGAAGAGCATCAGGTTGACCGCCATCAGCAGCGTCCAGCCGCCGGCCCGCAGCAGCTCCTCGGTGGCGCTCATCGAGTCGAGCTCGAACATCACCCCGCTGCCGGCGCCGACGCCCTCGGCGCCGGTGGCCAGCACGGTGAGCATGAGGATGGTGGGGACCACGATCTCGTTGGCCGGGATGGCGATCACGTAGGCCAGCAGGATGATCCCCGACAGGCCCAGCAGATAGCCGAAGGGCTCGAGGGTGGTGATGGTGTGCTGGGCGAGGCTGGCGCCGCCGGCGTGGATGTTGGAGAGCAGCCAGATCACCGCCCCCGCCGGCAGCGCGAAGACCACCGCCCGCCAAAGCACGATCAGGGTGCGGTCGATGATCGAGGTATAGAGGGTCTGCAGCACGCGGGGCGGCCGGTAGGGCGGCAGCTCGAGGTTGAAGGTCGAGACCTCCCCCCGGAGCAGGGTGCGCGACAGCAGCCACGAGGTGGCGAAGGTGAGCGCCACCCCGAGGACCGCGATCCCCACCACCGCGGCCGCCGACACCAGCCCCGCCAGGTAGGCCGGCGCCAGACCGCCGATGAAGATCGAGGCGACGAGGATCTGGGTCGGCCAGCGGCCGTTGCAGAGCGCGAAATTGTTGGTGATGATGGCGATCAGCCGCTCGCGCGGGCTGTCGATGATGCGGGTCGAGACGATCGCCGCGGCGTTGCAGCCCCAGCCCATCGCCATGGTCAGCGCCTGCTTGCCGTGCGCCCCCACCCGCTGGAACATGCGGTCGAGGTTGAAGGCCACCCGCGGCAGATAGCCGAAGTCCTCGAGCAGCGTGAACAGCGGGAAGAAGATCGCCATCGGCGGCAGCATGACGCTCACCACCCAGGCGGTGGCCAGGTACATGCCGTCGATCAGCAGGCCGTCGAGCCACCAGGGCATGGCGACGGCCGCCGCCCCGGCCTTGAGCAGCGGGTGCAGCTTGTCGACCAGCAGCGTCGCCAGCAGCGACGACGGCACGTTGGCGCCGGCGATGGTGATCCAGAAGACCGCGGTCAGCATCGCCAGCATCAGCGGGAAGCCGAACACCCGGCTGGTGACCAGCCGGTCGATGGTGCGGTCCCAGTCGAAGCGGGGCTGCTCGCCGCTGCGGGTCACCGCCCGGTCGGCCAGCCGCGCCGCCTCGGTGTAGATCCCCTCCATCAGTTTCTGGTGGAAGTCCTTGCCCACCTGCCAGCGCAGCTGCGAGGCGGTCCCGAAGAGCGCCGCGGCGACGGGGTCGTCGGGCACCGCCACGGGTCCGGTGGACGGCGTGGCGGCCGCACCTAGGGCCTCGAGCGGCGCCTCGGTCCGCTCGAGCTGACCCAGCTCGCCGCTGCGCACCGCCTCGGCGATCCGCCGGTCGCCATCGAGCAGCCGTAGCGCCACCCAGCGGGCGTTGGGCAGCTCGGGGTAGAGGCGGGCCACCCGGCGGGAGAGCCGGGTCAACGCCCGCTCCAGCTCGGGGGAGCCGCCGGCGCGGCGCCGCGGCCGGCCCACCGTCTCCCCGCTCGCCACCTCGGCGATCGTGCGGTTGAGCTCCTCGAGACCCTCGCCGTAGCGCGCCGCGGTGGCCACCACCGGCACCCCGAGGTCGCGCGCCAGCCGCCGCGGGTCGACCTCGAGACCGCGCCGCCGGGCTTCGTCCATCAGGTTGAGGCAGACCACCACCCGGTCGGTGATCTCCAGCACCTGGAGCACCAGGTTGAGGTTGCGCTCCAGCCGGGTGGCGTCGACCACGATGACGGTGACGTCCGGCGAGCCGAAGAGCAGGAAGTCGCGGGCGATCTCCTCGTCGAGGCTGGAGGAGAGCAACGAATAGGTACCCGGCAGGTCGACCAGCTTGAAGCGCTTGCCGGCGGCCGAGAAGCCGCCCTCGGCGCGGGTCACGGTCTTGCCCGGCCAGTTGCCGGTGTGCTGGCGCAGCCCGGTCAGGGCGTTGAAGACCGTGCTCTTGCCGGTGTTGGGATTGCCGGCCAGGGCCACCACGTGGTCCCAGCTCTCCATGTCGACGCCCAGCTTGACCAGGCCGGGCAGGTTGTGGGCCGGGCAGGTGGCGCAGGCGGCAGCGGAAGGGTGGGACATGACGATGGCCTCAGGCGATGCGCTCGATCTGGATCTGGTCGGCCTGCGCGCGCCGCAGCGCGATCACCGCGCCGCGCACCCGGTAGGCGGTGGGGTCGCCGGAAGGGCTCTGCAGCTCGGGCTCGACCACCGTGCCCGGCACCAGCCCCAGGTCGAGCATCCGGCGGCGCTCGGGACCGCGCAGGGCCGGACCCAGCGCCAGCACCTTGCCGCGCTCGCCGCGGCCGAGGGCCGAGAGGCGCTCGAACGGGCCTTCCATCTCCTCTTCCTGGGGCAGCGGCACCACCGACAGGTTGGCGGCCAGCACCGGCGCCAGCACGTGCTCCTCGGCGTTGGCCTCGAAGCGCACCCGGCGCGGGGTGACCTCGTTGAGCCGCACCCGCATGCCCGGCTGCAGGCCCTCGGCGACGAGCTGGGCGTAGATCGCCTCGGGCTCGTCCTCGACGTGGACGATCTCGGCCAGCTCGCCGACCGGCAGCTGGGTGAGCGGCAGCCCGCGCGGCGGCGCGATCTCGCCGCCGGCGGTGGGGATCGGGTCGCCGTGCGGGTCGTAGCGCGGATGCCCCATGCGGGCCGAGAGCCGGTCGGCCTCCTCCGGGCTGGTGGTGTGCTCGCGCAGCTCGGCCTCGCTGTGCCAGCGCTCGGGGTCGAGCCCGGTCTCGTCCGAGAGGTAGCGCTCCCACAGCCGGTGGATGCGCACCACCCGGAGCGCGTCGCTGCGGCCGCCGGCGGTCAGCCGGTAGCCGCCGTCGCCGGCGGCGACCAGCTCGCGCGCCTCGAGCCGCGCCAGCACCTCGGCGGCGCGCGCGCGAGAGATGGCCAGCGCCCCCGACAGGCTCTCGAGGCTCGCCACCCGGCCCTTGTACTCGCAGTCGAAGAGATGCTTGAGGGCGTCCTCGACCAGCACCCGCTCGGTGGCCCTGAGCGCCCGCACCCCGCGCCACAGCAGCCCCCGGTCGGGCCACAGCAGCGCGGCCATGGCGCCGGCGAGCACGAGGGCGACGGCCAGGGCCCAGGCGGGATGGATCATGGCGGGATCGGGCATGCTCGGTGGCTTAGGGCGCCTTTTCGGCCTCCAAAGCCGTTTTTAGAGTAATCAAAAACTCCGCCGCCGTCAAGCGCCCCCTCTACGAGATCGTGCTACCGTCGGCCGGCTCGAGGACGAGCACCTCGGCCACCTCGCCGAGCTTCCAGACCGGAACTGGTTTCCCGTTGAAGCGGTCACAGCATCTCCGGACCGTCCTGGCGCTGGTCCTCCTGGGGACCGTCCTGGCAGGCTGCGAGCAGTCGCCGGCGGCGCTGGAGGGCGAGTGGCGGCAATGGCGTGGTCCGGGTGGCTCGGGGATCTCGACCGAGACCGGACTGCCCGAGACCTGGACCGCGGAGGGTACGGGCATTCGCTGGCAGGAGTCGATTCCGGGCTCCGGCAACTCCTCGCCGATCGTCAGCGGTGGACGGGTCTTCCTGACTACCACCTACGGCCAGCCGGACGACCGCGCCCGTCGTGCCGAGCGGCGGAAGCACCTCTACTACGTGGCGATGGGCCTGGACCTGGAAAGCGGCGAGGAGCTGTGGCGGACCGAGATCTACGCCGGGCGTCGGGGGACCAAGCACTGGCTCACCACCTACGCCGCCCCGACTCCGGTGACCGACGGCACCACCCTGTTCGCCTACTTCGGCCGCGTGCTCGCGGCGCTCGACTTCGACGGCACGGTCCTCTGGCAGGTGGAGGTCGAGCCCGACCATCTGACCCACCTCAGGTACGGCGTGGCCAGCTCGCCGCTGGTGGTCGACGACCTGGTCGTGCTCGCCCAGGACCGGGAGGCCGGAGACTCCGAGGAGCCGGGCTGGATCGCTGCGTTCGACAAGGCCACCGGCGAGCTGCGCTGGCGCGACGAGTGGCGGAACACCTGCTGCTCCTACACCACCCCGCTGGTCGTCGACCAGGGGCGCCGCAAGCTGCTGCTCAACTCCTCCTCCGGCGAGGTCGTTGCCTACGACCTCTCGACCGGCGAACGGCTGTGGAGCCAGATTCACGGCACCGTCCAACCGGTGCCCAGCATGGTGGCGAGCGAAGGCCTGCTGGTCGTTCCCGGAGGCATCCACCAGAAGACCACCGCCACGATGCGGCTGCCCGCGGCGGGCTCCGCAAAGCCTGCCGAGGTCCTCTGGAAGACCGTCGAGGGGGTGCCCGAGCTGTCGTCGCCCGTGCTCTATCAAGGGATCCTTTTCGTGGTCACCGACGGCGGGGTGATGACCGCCTACGACCCGGCGACGGGCGAGCGGCACTGGCGCCGGCGGGTGGGCGGCGGTCCCTACCGGGCCTCGCTGGTGGCCGGCGACGGCAAGGTCTACGCCATCAACGATCGCGGCGAGACCGCGGTCGTCGCCGCCGAGCCCGAGTTCCGGCTGTTGGCCGAGAACAAGCTGCCCTCGGGCGGCGTCTCCGCCTCGCCGGCCATCGCCGGCGGCTACCTGCTGATCCGGACCACCGACGCGCTCTACTGTCTCGAGGCCGCCGGACAGCCCGTGGCAGAGCAGCCCGTGTAGCCGGATCATGATCCCGTCCGGCGCCCCAGCGTCCGTCGACCAGACGCTCCTGGTCCTGCGGATCATCATCGGCGCGCTGACCGCCGGCCTGCTCTTGTTCACGGTCCTGGTGGTCTTTCTCGTGGGCAGCGGCACGATGTTGACCAGCCCGGCCGGTGCGGACGCGTTCCTGATCGCCCTGGCGGCGCTGGCCGCCGGCGTCGCGGTCGCCTATCCGATCGTCCGGCGTATGCAGATCGGTGCCCTCGCGCGGCGCCTCCGGGGCGACTCGTCAGAGGAGGCCTTGCCTGGGCTCCTCGAGTCCTACCGCACTCTCACCATCAGCGGCGCCGCAATGGTCGAGGGCCCCGGCCTCTTCGCCGGCACCATCTACCTGCTGACCGGCCAGCGGGCGGTGCTGGTGGCCGCCGCCGCCGCCGTCGCCCTGCTGGCCGCCCAATGGCCCACCGAGGAGAAGTTCCAGCGCTTCACCGAGCGGGTCCGCGGCGCCGCGCCGGCCTGAGGCGACCGGGCCGAGGGCCGAGGGGAACCGGCCTCAGGCCAGCGTCAGCTCGCTGCCGACGCGGGTCGCCTCGTCGTGCGCGGCGAGGACGGGCTCCACCTCGCGGGCGACCCGCGAGCTGCCCACCTCGGCGACCAGCCGGCAAACCGCGAACCCGGCCGCGGCCTGCCCGTAGTCGCTCAGCCAGGCGCGCATCGCGCTCTCTTCGGAGGCGTCCGTCCAGGGCCAGCGCCCCGGCGGCCGGGGCAGGCCGCAGCGCCACGGCTTGGGGGTCAGCCGGGCGCGGAAGCTCGCCTGGGTCCTGCACAGCCGAACGTAGCGGGGGTCCGCTCCCAGCATGCCCATGAGCTTCTCGGTCGCTGCCGCTCGGGGATCGAACAGGTCGTGGGTCAACAGGTATCTCGCGCCGGCGGCGGTGCGGTAGACTCGGATTCCCCAGCCCGGGTTGGCCGCCACCAGTTGCTCGGCGGGCTCGAGCGCCGGATCGGGCTTGCCTCGCCCGAACAACCCCTTGAACAGTCCGCCGATCGACGTCGGCAAGTCGTCGCGGTCGACGAACATCACGCGCTCGGCGTTGAGCACCTCGCAGCCGTAGGAGTTGCGGGTGACCAGCGCCCGGTGGCCGGTGCCGCCGCGCAGCTCGCGCAGCACCTCCTCGCGCAGCGGCCGCCCGCCGTCGTAGCCATACCGCTCCGGAAACCCCTCGCCCCGCTGGATCCGCGCGCGGATCGCCGCCGCCACCTCGCGCGCCTTCGCCCTGGCGGCCGCCAGATTCTCGTCCGACCAGCCCCAGCACTGGAAGGGCACGCTCCGGCCGTCCGGCCGGCGGGCCTCTTCCGACTCTCTGACCCAGTGTCGTGGGAACTCCATTCGTCGCCCTCCTTACCCGAGAACTCGGCCTGCTGGCTCTGGCGACCTCACGGTCAGTAGGCCGGCTCCCGCCACGACGAGGGTCAGGATCACCAGCGCGGTGTGGCCCCAGGTCCAGTGCCGGAAGACGGCGAGCCAGACGTAGAACGCCGCCAGGTGGGCGAGGTTCCATCCCAGGAGCGCCAGCGCCAGCTTCCACCCGGCCCTCTTCTGCCATCGAAGCAGCAGGACGATACCAAGAAAGGCGAACGCCGCGACCTCCAGGATCATCTGGCCGAGGCTGCCGTTGGGGTGAGCGTAATAGCTGTCGCAGGAGCCTCCCGACGAGTACGCCGCGGCCAGCAGCAGCGCCAGCAGGAAGTGGGGGGTGAAGCCCGGCAGGCCGCCCACGCCCTGGAACCAGGCGACGGCGAAGGCGACGTTCAAGGCGACGAGGAGTCCCAGTTTCGAGAAGAAGAAGACGTTGCTGAGACCCCAATCGCAACCGCCTTCCATGAAGAGGACCATGCCCTCGTCGCACAGCGGCCCCGGGGGCAGCGTGAGGACGGTGCCCCCGAGGAGGATCAGGCTTAGGGTCAGGGGCACGAGCCACTGCAGGCGCACGAGTCGCGGCAGTCGCTGATGCGCGCGCCAGACCCGCAAGAAGAGATTCACCGGTCGCTCCCGCGCCGGCTCACGGCAGCTCGCGCCGGTCGAGGGCGGCGAGGCGCTCGGCGAGGAGCTGGCGGTGGTGGGCGAGGAGGCGGGCGCGCTGGTGGTAGAGGGCGCGGGCTCGCTCCTGCTCGGCGGGGAGCAGGGCCTCGAGGTAGGCCGCCAGTGGCTCGGCGGGGCGCAGCGCCAGCAGGCGGCTGAAGTTCTCGAGCCAGGTCTGGTTGCGGTCGAGCAGACGGCCGCTTTCGTACTCGACCCGCGGGCGGTCGTCGGTGTGGGGCGCCACCCGGGCGAGCCAGGGGTCGAGGTCGGGGGTGGTGGCGATCAGCAGCGGCAGCAGGTCGGCGGGACCTTCGATGCCGAGCGAGGCCAGGTCGTCGCGGACCCGGGGCAGGGCGAAGGCGCGGGCCAGGTGCTGGCGGCTCCAGACCGGCGGCTCGACCTTGCCGGTGACGATGGTGAAGGCGTTGAGCGTGCTGGGCTCGTACCACACCGCCACGTGGGGGAAGACCTCGCGGAAGGCGGCCAGGATGCCGGCGTAGTTGTCGGGGGTGATGTAGTAGGTGGGCAGCCACATCGAGGCCACCCCGCCCGGTGCCAGCCGGCGCCGGATCAGCCGGAAGTACTCGAGGCTGTAGAGCGAGCCGTTGCCGGCGTAGGCCGGGTGGATCGAGTCCGAGAGCACGGCGTCGAAGCGCTCGGGCGAGGCCAGCAGGAAGTTGCGGCCGTCGTTGATCTCGACCTCGACCCGGAGGTCGGCGAGCACCCCGTGGTTGACGTCGCCGAAGAAGTCGTCCGAGGCCTTGATCACCTCCGGGCTGAGCTCGACCACCAGGATCCTCTCGACCGGGCTCTGGGCCACCGCCCAGGCGGTGCCGCCGCTCCCGAACCCGATGTGCACCACCGAGCGGACGCCGTCGCCGAGCAGCAGCGGCAGATGCCCCTGCATCCGCTGGACGGCGTGCAGCTCGGGGCTGGTGCCGGCCACCGCGACGCCGTTGACCGCCAGCGCGTAGTAGGGCCGGTCGTCCTTCTCGCGCCGCCGGATGGTCACCGTCGCCTGGGCGTCCTCGCGGAAGTAGGCCAGGTCCTCGGGCGCGTCGCCGTAGAACATCCCGGCGGCGAGGATCACCCGGTCGGCCGGGAACAGGGCGATGGTCGCCAGCACCAGCGCCGCGGCGACCAGCGAGCCGGCGGCCAGGGCGCGAGGGCGCCGCCGCCCGACCCCGGCGCCGGCCGCCACCGCCGCCGCCAGCAACGCGTTGGCGGCCCCCACCACCAGCAGCGCCGCCTGGGTGCCGGCCAGCGGGATGAGCACGAAACCCGCCGCCAGCGCGCCGGCCACCGCGCCGAGGGTGTTGGCGCCGTAGACCCCGGCGACGTCGGCGCCCAGCCGCTCGGGCTCGCGGTGGAGGGCGCGGACCGCCAGCGGGAAGCTGAGGCCCATCAGCAGCGTCGGCGGCCCGAGCAGCGGCAGCACCGCCAGCAGCTGCCCGCCGGCGTAGGCGGTGAAGCCGGTGGGCGGGATCAGCTCGGCCGCGGTCAGCAGCAGCAGGTCGAGCTGCTGGAACAGCAGCACCTGGACCGGGATCCACAGCCCGATCCCCAGCTCCACCCAGGCCAGGGTGCGGAGCGGCGAGCCGACGCGGTCCGCCCAGGGGCTGGCCAGCAGGCTGCCGGCGCCGATCCCCACCAGCACCAGCAGCAGCATCAGCGAGTAGGCGTAGACGCTCGACCCGAGGTGGAACAGCAGCACGCGGGTCCACAGCACCTCGTAGGCCAGGCTGGTGGCGCCCATGGCGAAGAACAGGGCGAGCAGCCAGCGACGCCATCCGGCGGCGTCGCTCGGCCCGGCCGCCCGCGGCACGCCCTCGGCTGCTGAGGCGGCCGCCTGCTCCGCCGCTTCCCCGGAGTCGCGGCGCGCCGCGGCCAGCCGCGCGGCCAGCGCCAGGGCGCCCGCCGCCGCCACCAGGTTGAAGCCGGCCGCGAGCCACAGCGTGCCGCGCAGACCCACCAGGCGCACCGTGTAGAAGCCGGCGAGCGCCGTCCCCACCACCGCGCCGGCGGTGTTGACGCCGTAGAAGAGCCCGCTCGAGGCCCCCACCACCTCCCGCGCCCGGGTGGTCGCCTTGAGGACCAGCGGCAGGGTGCCGCCCATCAACGCCGTGGGCGGCAGCAGGAAACAGGCCGCCAGCACCGTTCGACCGGTCACGAACAGCCCGGGCAGGTTCCCCCAGCCCTGATAGATCGCCACGTAGGCGCGGTCGATCCAGGAGAGCGTCCACGGCGAGGCGACCGCGAAGATGGCGATCGCCACTTCGATCACGGCGTAGAGGACCAGCGGCCGGCGCAGACGGTCGGCCCAGCGCCCGAAGGCGAGCGCCCCGAGCCCCAGCCCGCCCATGAAGACCGCCAGCAGGGTCGCCGCCGCCCAGGTGGTGTTGCCGAAGACGAGGCTCAGCAGCCGCAGCCAGACCACCTGGTCCATCAGCGAGGCGGTGCCCGAGAGCAGGAAGAGAACCGCCATCGCCGCCAGCGGCGCGGTGAGGCGGAACCGGCTCTCGCTCGGAGGTCTCAACGCTGCGGGCCGGGCTGCGAGGTCGTCTCAGGTCACCCGTGCCGTGCGGATCACCCGGTTGAAGAGGCCGGGCAGGAACCGCTTGAGGTGGACGGCAAGGCGCTCCCTGCCGCCGACCAGCGCCTCGTCGCGGCCCCGCTCCACTGCCCGCAGGATGTCGGCGGCGCAGCGCCCGGCCGGGTAGCCCTCGAGCTGGGCGCGGTCCATGGTGCCCTGCGGCGAGCCGTCGCCGGTCAGCGCGTGGAGCGGCAGCTCGGTGCGGATGAAGCCCGGGCAGACCAGCGTCACCCGGATCCCCTCGCGCCACAGCTCGGCGCGCAGCGAGTCGAAGAAGCCGTGGAGGGCGTGCTTGGAGGCGGCGTAGGCAGAGCGCAGCGGGGTGCCGATCTTGCCCACCAGGCTGGTGACCACGACGAGATGCCCGGCGCCGCGCTCGAGCATCGACGGCAGCACCGCCTTGGTCAGCGCCACCGGCCCGAAGTAGTTGATCTCCATGATCCGGCGGTCGACCTCGAGCCGCGTGTCGCGGGCCAGCGCCCGCTGCGAGACCCCGGCGTTGTGGAGCAGCACGTCGACGCCGCCGAAGCGCTCGAGCACCCTGGCCACCGCCGGCTCGAAGGCCGCCGTCTCGGCGAGATCGAGCGGCAGCACCAGGTGGGCCTCGGGGTCGGCGCACTCGGCTTGGACGCGGAGCAGCTCGCGCTCGCGCCGCGCCGAGAGCACCAGCCGTGCCCCCCGGGCACTCAACGCGTAGGCCAGCGCCTCGCCGATCCCCGAAGAGGCCCCGGTGATCCACGCCACCCGGCCGTCGAACGACATTTCGGGGATCGTAGCAGTCCGGCAAAGCGGTCCGGCAGATCTGGCGGCGCCGGCGGGTCGTATGCTCGGGGGTGGAAGCCCGACGACCGCATCCGTCCCGAAAGGTACGATGAAAAGATCCCGCCGATCGATCGTCCGCACGCTGGCCGCGCTGCCGCTGTTGCTCGTCTTGATGGGCCCGGCACCCGCCGCCGCCGCGGCCGCCGACGAGCCGCCGCCTGGGGTGGTCCAGCTCCTGCCGCGCGGCGCCATCGCCGCCGTCTTCGAGCCCCGTTTCGTGCCGGCCGAAAAGGCGAAGATCCCCGACGACGCCTGGGTGCTCGGGGTGGTGGTCGACGGCGGGGCCCGGGCCTACAGCCTCAACCTCCTGAACCGCCACGAGGTGGTCAACGACCGGGTCGGGGAGCACGCTTTCGCGGCGGTCTGGTGACCGCTCGCCAACACGGGCGTCGTGTACGACCGTCGCTACGGAGGTCGGGAGCTCAACTTCGAGGCCTCCGGGGCGCTGCTCCAGGCGTCGCTGGTGATGCGCGACCGCGAGACCGACAGCTGGTGGTCGATCATGACCTCGAGCGCCATCGGCGGCCGACTGGAGGGCGCCGACCTGGTGGAGCTGCCGCTGGGCGAGAAGACCACCTGGGGCGCCTGGCGGCGCCGCCATCCCCAGACCGTGGCGCTGTCGGTCGACGGCCGCCAGCACGAGGCCACCGACCCCTACGCCGACTACTTCGCCTCCCCCGACACCTTCCGCAACCTCGAGATCGACGACCGCCGCCTCGAGCCCAAGGCCCCGATCTACAGTTTCCGCCTCGACGGCAAGCCCTGGGCCGTGGCCCACCGCGCGATCGAAGGCGGCCGCCTCGTCGAGGCCGACGGCGCCCGACTCCTGTTCTTCCGCCGCCGCGGCGCCCCGCTTTTCGAGTCGACCCGTGCCTGGCAGGTCGACCCCGCCCTGGCCGCCGAACACACCCCCGAGAAGCTCCGCGAGCTGGCCGAGGCGGGCGCCGAGGGCCTCACCCGCCTGCCCGGCTTCGACACCTTCTGGTACAGCTGGGTCGCCGTCAACCGCGACACCGGCCTGCTGCGCTGACGGGCGCCGCGGCGCAGCCCCGGTGGTGCGGCCCGGTGGCGGCGAGCGCGCGCGATCCAGAACGGCGGCGAATCCCGCCATTCCTGGGCGATGAGCGGCCAGGGCGTCAACCGACAGGAACCCGCTGCCGTCACAGGCGTATAGGCAAATGTCCGGACCACCGGGCACGGAGCTTGCTCGAACAGGGGAGCTGATGCTGGCCGAAGCAGTGCCGAGGAGCCAGGAGCCGTTTTCCGAGATCGCCACCCGCCGGGTGGCCGCCCTGGTCTACGAAGGCGTCCAGCTGCTCGACCTCACCGCACCCCTGGGTACTTTCGAGGTCGCCTCCCGGCTGCTCCGCGAGCGCTTCCCCGAAGCGCCGCCGGCCTACGAGATCGAGGTCCTCGGCCCCGAGCCCGGGCCGGTGGCGACCGCCGCCGGGCCGCGGCTGGTGGCCAGCGCCCCGTCCGACTCCGTCCTGCAGCCGATCGACACCCTGATCGTGCCCGGCGGCGCGCGGCTCGAGGGCCCCTCCGACGAGCGCGTCCTGGAGTGGCTGCGCGAGCACGGCCCGGCCGCCCGGCGGCTGGCCGGCGTGGGCTCGGGGGTGCTGCTGCTGGCCGAGGCGGGGCTGCTCGAGGGGCGCCGCGCCACCGCCCACTGGAGCGTCTGCGAGCTGCTGCGGCACCGGCATCCGGGCGTCAAGGTGGAGCGCGACCTGCTGTTCGTGGCCGACGGCGGGATCTACACCGCGGCCGGGCAGTCGGCCGGCATCGACCTGGCGCTGGCGCTGGTGGAGGAGGACCTCAGCCGTACCCTGGCGCTGGCGGCAGCCCGCGAGCTGGTGCAGTTCGTCAAGCGGCCGGGCGGTCAGGCGCAGATCAGCGCCCAGCTCTCGGCGCAGATCCGGGACACCAACGGCGATCTCGAGGAGCTCAGGATCTGGATCCTCGAGAACCTCGACCGCGACCTGAGGGTCGAGAGCCTGGCCGAGCGGATCCGCATGAGCCCGCGCAATCTCGCCCGGGTTTTCGTCCGCGACCTCGGCACCACCCCGGCCCGGTTCGTCGAGCTGGCCCGGCTCGAGGCGGCCCGCCAGTGGATCGAGGAGAGCCCGGCGCCGCTCAAGTACATCGCCCGCCGCTGCGGCTTCGGCAGCCTCGACCGCATGCGGCGCAGCTTCTGGCGCCACATGAAGATGCGCCCCAGCGACTACCGCCGGCTGCACTCGAACGGCGGCTCGTAGTCGAGGAGCCACGCGGGAGCGCGGCCGGGCGTCGAGCGCGGCTCGCGCCCGGAGCTCGCCCGTTCGGCGCGGGCCCACCGTTTCAATCGATTGATCGGCCGCGGTTCAACACCGTGGATCGGCGTCCGCCGACGCCGCAGGCGTGGCAGAAAGCGCGGCCGTCTACCACCCGCCGGAACGTCCCCCCACCTCCCCGGGTAGGCCGGTAACCGGCGAATGACGCAGAGCCTGCGTCAATCCGCGCCAAAGACGGCGTTTTCGAGCGCTCCGGCCGGTTCGGGCAGTCCGGTTGCACTTCCGACTTGGCGAAGCATCGGGGCAGGACCCCGAGAGTCGTCAACGCAACGAGGAGGAACGGAATGAGAGGAACCAGCAATCGGCAGGGCTTGCTCGTCCTGGTTGCGGTGCTGCTCGTCGGCACGGCCGGCGTGGCGTTCGCCCAGACCGAAAGGGGCGGACTGTTCGGCACCGTCGTAGACAACCAGGGCCAGCGACTGCCCGGCGTGACGATCACCGTCAGCGGTGTCGGCGCGCCGCAGATCCAGGTGACGGGAGCCGACGGTCAGTTCAGGTTTCCGGCGCTCTCCATCGG
>JBFGCA010000070.1:0-24778 GCA_041567315.1 Thermoanaerobaculia bacterium
CGAGGATCCCTCCACGCTCTACCGGTTGGCCCTCGGCTACGAGATCGCCGGCGCGAGGGCCCGGGCCCTGACCGCCCTCGAGAGGGCCCTCGCGGCCGGCTACTCCCTGACCGAGATCAAGGCGGAGCCCGACCTCGAGAAGCTGCGCGCCGACGCCCGCTACCACCGCCTGGTGATGCGCTTGGAGATCGAGCCCACGGCCGAAGCCGACTAAAGCCGCTCCCCACAGCGCCAACCGTGCCCAGGAGGCGGAGATGAGCCGTCGCTAGGGTCTGGTCTCCATCTCGGGATCCACGAAGAAGTAGGTCTTGTGTTGCCCCCCACTTTCATCGGGTGGAGAGGTAAACAGCCTGAAGGTGTAGCCACGTTGGCTCCTCTTCTTTAGGTCCCTGACTCTGTAGCAGTAGAACCAAGTGCTCCTCTCTCCTCTGCCCTCCATCCCTGGGGGAACTACGGGGTAGTAAGCGTCAGATCCCTCGTCAGGAGGCTCAAGTACATGATTCTCCCTTGCGCCTTGGAGCGGCGAGCCTTCGTCGTCTTTTCCCTGTCTTGTCCAATAGACACTGAACTTCTGGTCTCTGTCAGACGGCGCAGGTTGATCTGCCATGGACACCAGGTAGAAAGCCATCTGGTCGGCCCCTTCCTTGAACGGCCGATCAGGGTCTCCGATGGGGGCAACAGGGTCTCTGATGGGTTCCCAGTTTTGCCACCCGCGCTCTTTGGGGTCTTTGGCCGGATCACCTTCGCCTTTGTATCTGAACCACTGATAGGCAGCGAGGCGGAAATGTGCTCCCTCCGGATAGTCGTGCTTAACTGGGTCCGGCGCCAACGACTGAGGACCGTTTGGATCTAAGTAGAAGCACACTGCATAGATGTTGCCCATGGGAGGCCTCCTTTATGTGGGGATTTTCAGTCAACACTACTATCGTCCACTCAAGGGAGGTAAGCACTTGTTGACAATTACGAATGCTGCCCGGGCAGGCCGGGGAGACTTTGTCAAGCCCTCAAGAAAGGATTCGCCCGGCGGTAGGCCCGGGCGGGGCCGGTGGGCGGTGCGGGCGAGACGCTCACGCTAGCTGCCGCCGAATCGCCGGACCTTGGGCCCGGGGCTCGAACTTGGGCTCGCGGCGCGGCTGGACGGGCTGGCCGTCGTCGCCGCGGGCCCGCTCGGGCTCGGCGCGGGTGATGCTGCCGCAGCCCAGCCAGGGCGACCGGCGCTTGAAGGTCACGGACCCAGGGCTCGGCGGCCGCTCCACGCGGCTAGCGGTCATCGCCCGGCCCTCGAGGAGGGCGAGCCAGTCGACCTCCGACATCAACCGGCCCCCCGCATGGATCTTGCCCATGGGTGGCTTCCTTTAACTTACAGAACTGGAATTGAGGATACCACGGTGCCTTCGGAGAAGCAACAACCTTTTTTTGAAGCGATCGCGCTCTGGCCGGCAGCAACCGGGGAACGCGGCGACCCCCCCAAGGAAGACTCCGGCCCCGCCCGGCGATGGGTCCGGGCGGGGCCGGTGGGCGGCGCGGGCGAGACGCTCACGCTAGCTGCCGCCGAATCGCTTGACCTTGGGCCGGGGCTTGACCTTGGGCTCGCGGCGCGGCTCGACGGGCTGGCCGTCGTCGCCGCGGGCGCGGTCGGACTCGACCCGGATGACGCCGCCGCAGCCCAGGCAGGGCGGCTGGCGCTTGAAGGTCGCGGGGCCGGGGCTCGGCGGCCCCTCCTCGCGGTTGGAGGTGATCGTCCGGCACTTCAGCAGGGCGATCAGGTCGACCACGCCGATCAGCTCGCCGGCCTTGAGGTAGGCGCAGAGGTTGGTGCGAGGGCCCGGGGACTCCGAGTGGGAGGCCTCGGCGGGGCTGGCCGTGGCGGCGACGCCGAGGGTCAGGGCCAGCAGGGTCACGTACAGGGTGTGCTTCATCTCGATTCTCCTTCTTGTGGCTCCGTTGGGTGGTAGGCCGCCCGGTGGGCGACCGCTAGCTGTCCTTGCTCGCCGCGCCGGCGCCGCTCGAGCGCTCGAAGTAGCGGTTCTTCGGCTCCTTCTTCTGGCGGGTGGTGCTGGGCCGCTCGACCGGGACGATCTGCGACTGCACCGACGAGGACTGGCCAGACGACTGACCGGCGCTCTGCACCGGCAGACACCACAGCAGCCCCAGCTTGCGCAGCCAGTCGATGCGGCGCGAGTCGGTCTCGGCCCACTTGCAGTGGTCGCTGATCGGGTGGCTCTGCGGGAGCGGCTTGGCGAGCCCGGCCGAGGCACCGAAGGTCAGCAGCAGGACGGTGAGGGTGGCGATCCTGGTCATCTCTATCTCCTTTTCCCTGGTCCCGCGGTCGGGATTGATCGCGGTCCAGCCACTCCTCAGAGCAGCCGCCGTGCCACTGTTCGCAAGACGATTCAACTTGCTGAAAACAAGCGGCTTACGGGGATTCCAGGAGGCGCCGCCCAGGCCTCCGGCTCACGCCTTTCGGATAGAGGGGGCTAACCGGAAGGTGAGGGTCGGCCCGCCCGGCCCGGAAGGCTCGAAAGCCTCCCGCGACTGCCGGCGTGCCGCGAGCCGCTAGCCGCTCTAGAGCTGCTCTCGCAGGTCCAGGTTGCGGATCAGGCGGTGCAGGTAGTTGGGGTGGAGGCCCAGCTTCTTGGCGGCGGCGGTGACGTTGCCCTCGGCGGCGCGGACGGCGTCCAGGACGAGCTGCCGCTTGAGGCGCTGGAGAGAGGCGTGGTAGTCGCCGGTGACCCCGGCCTCGGCCGGGCTCCCGTCGCTGGGCACCCCACCCTCGAGCAGCGCCTCGGGCAGGTCCTCCGGCCGCAGGACGGCGTCCTCGCTGAGGACGGCCGCCCGCTCCACGGCGTTGGCCAGCTCGCGGACGTTGCCCGGCCAGCGATAACGGCCGAGGAGCGCCGCCGCCTCGCGGGAGATCTCGAGCGGCGGCCGGCCGAGGCGCCGGCCGTGGAGGGCGGCGAAGTGCCGCGCCAGCAGCAGCACGTCGTCGCTCCGCTCGCACAGCGGCGGCATCACGAAGGGGATGACGTTGAGCCGGTAGTAGAGGTCGCGGCGGAAGCTGCCGTCGGCGGTCGCCTTCTCGAGGTCGCGGTTGGTGGCCGCCAGGATCCGTACGTCGACCTGGATCGGGCGGCCGCCGCCCACCCGCTCGAACTCGCGCTCCTCGAGCACCCGCAGCAGCTTGGGCTGGAGGGTCTCGGGCAGCTCGCCCACCTCGTCGAGGAAGACGGTCCCCGAGTCGGCCAGCTCGAGCTTGCCCAGCTTGCGGGCCACGGCGCCGGTGAAGGCGCCCTTCTCGTGGCCGAACAGCTCGCTGGCCAGCAGCTCCTCGGAGAGCACCGCGCAGTTGACGGCCACGAACGGCTTGCCGGCGCGCGGGCTGTTGCGGTGGATGGCGCGGGCGGCCAGCTCCTTGCCGGTGCCGCTCTCGCCGCCCAGCAGCACCGTCGAGTCGGTGGGCGCGACCCGCGAGATGAAGTCGACCACCCGGCGCATCGCCGGGCTCTCGCCGACCATGTCGTGCTGCAGGGACTCACCTTCGAGCCGCCGGGTCTCGCCCTCCAGCCACTCGACGTGGCGGGCGTTCTCGAGCGCCGAAGCGGCGATCGCCGCCACCGCACAGAGCAGCGTGAGGTGCTCCTCATCGAACTGGACGGCCGGCGCCCGGGTGTCCAGGTAGAGCACCCCCAGCGGCACCTCCCGGCTGATCAGCGGCACGCAGAGCAGCGAGCGGATGCGGGCCGCCAGCAGGCTCTTGCTGGCGTCGGCACCGCCCTCGAGCAGGCCCTTGTAGAGCAGCGCCTTGCCCTCGCCCAGGGAGCGGCGCAGCACCTGGGTGCTGACTTCAAGGGTCTCGGCGGCGCCGGCGCGGCTGCTCGCCACCACCCGGGTGACCTCGTCGGTGGCGCGGTCGGTCAGCAGCAGGGCGCCGCGATCGGCGGGGACGACGTCGAGCGCCCGCCGCAGGGTCTCGCGGGCCACCGCCTCGACGCTCCGCAGCCGGGTGAGGGCCGAGGAGATCTCGAGCAGGGCGTGGAGCGAGCGGGCCAGCCGGGCGCTGGCCGGCAGCCGGGCGAGGACCTCCTGCGGCGCCAGGTAGAACGAGTCGGTGGCCGGCATCTCGACGGTGGTGTCGGCGGTCACCTCGCCGTCGCGGAGCTCCACCTCGCCGCCGGTCCCGGGCTCGGTCTCGCCCTCCAGGTAGAGCAGCACGGTGCCGCCGACGCTCACCAGGTCGCCGGGGCGCAGCAGGTGGTCGTCGGCCCGGACGCCGTTGATCAGGGTGCCGTGGGTGCTCTTCAGGTCTTCGAGTCGCCAGCCCTCGGGGTCGGGGCGGACCACGCAGTGCTGGCGAGAGACCGCGGCGTCCAGCAGCTGGATGGTCTCGCCTTCCTGGCGCCCGATCGACACCTCCCCCTCGACGGGGAAGGACTCCCCCTCCAGGGAACCGGCGATGACTACCAACCGGGGTCGCACGTCCGCCTCGCCGCGCCACCTACTCGGCGGCGCCCGTTGGGACGACTAAGTCGTGCGCACTCTACAGCAGGTCGCCGGTGACCCCGCCGAACGCCGCTCGGAAATGAGTATCCTGTCACCGGTTTTCCGTGCCGTGCCTTCCGGGGTGAAAGTGGAATAGGCCTCCCGTCACCGGTTTTCCCGGATGACTCTGACGATTCTCAGCGCCGACGGTCCCGGGGAGCTGCTCGGCCCCTTTCTGGAGGTGCCGCGGCGGGTCTACCGGGGCGACCCGCACTACTGCCCGCCGCCGCGGGGGGCGGTCGAGGCGGGGCTCGGGCGCGAGGAGTTCCGGGGCGCGCAGCGGCTCTTCGTGGCCCTGGAGGCCGGCCGGCCGGTGGCCCGGGTGGTGGCGCGGCGCTCGCCCGTGCTGACCGACGGCGCGGGCCGGCCCTACGGACTGCTCGGTCTCTACGAGGCGCTCGACCGGCCGGCGGCGGTCGAGCGGCTGTTCGCCGCGGCGCTCGAGTGGCTCGCGGGCGCCGGCGAGGTGGTGGGGCCGATGGACGGCGACACCTGGCATGGCTACCGGCTCAACGTCGGGCCGTACGACGAGCCGCCGTTCCTGATGGAGCCGTACAATCCCCCCTACTACCCGGCGCAGTGGGAAGAGAACGGCTTCGAGGTGCTGGAGCGCTACTACTCGTCGCGGGTCGACGATCTGCCGGCGGTGCTCGACGCGCTGGAGCCGGCCGGCCAACGGGCCCGGGAGGCCGGCTACCGCCTGGAGCCTTTGCGGATGGAGCGGTTCGAGGCCGACCTCGGCCGCCTCTACGAGCTGTCCTGCCGGATCTTCCGCGACAACTTCCTCTACGTCGAGATCTCGCGCCGCGAGTTCGTCGCCCTCTACCGCGGGGCGCGCCGCATCGTCGACCCCGGGCTGGTGCGCTTCGCGGTGGCACCCGACGGCTCGGACGCCGGGTTCCTGTTCGCCTTTCCCGACCGCTTCCGGGCGGTGGCGGCGACCCGGGGCGGCCGCGGACCGCTGGCCCTGCTGCGCTTCCTACGGCTCCGCCACCGCGCCGAGGCGGTCAACCTCAAGAGCCTGGGCGTGGTCCCCGAGCACCGGCGCTCGGGGCTGGCCGCCGCCCTGATGCACCAGGGCTACCGGACGGCCTTCGAGAACGGCTACCGGCGGGTCAACCTCTGCCTGATCCTGGAGGGCAACCCCTCGGGGCGGCTCGAGGGCGGGCTGAGCAGGGTGCTCCGGCGGTACCACCTCTACCGGAGGAGCACGAGCTGAGCGATCGGGCGGCGCGCGACGCCGAGCACAACGTGACGCGCTTCCTCGAGCGGACCGCCGAGCGAGTGCCCGACCGGCCGGCCCTGATCTTCGGCGGCGGCGGGCCGGACGCCGTCACCACCTGCGGCGAGCTGTGGGGCCGGGCGGGCCGGCTCGCGACCGGCCTCCGGGCCGCGGGCCTCGAGCCCGGCGACCGCGCGATCCTGATGATCCCGATGTCGCCGGATCTCTACGCCACCCTGATCGCCCTGCTGCGGATGGGCGCGGTGGCGGTCTTCGTCGACCCCTGGATCGGCTGGCGGCAGATCGCCGCCTTCGCGGCCTTCGCAGAGCCCCGGGCCTTCCTCGGCGTCGGCCGCAGCCACCTGCTGCGCTGGCTGGACCGGCGGCTGCGGTCGCTGCCGATCGCCGTGACCAGCGGCCGGCGCCTCGGCGGCTGGCCGGCGGGCCGCAGCCTCGGCGAGATCGAGGCGGCGGGCGGTGGGGCAGCGGGCGCCCCTCCGGTCCATCCCGTGGCGACCGCCGATCCCGCCCTGATCACCTTCACCACCGGCTCGAGCGGCCTGCCCAAGGGGGCCAACCGCACCCACGGGCTGCTCACCTCGCAACACCGGGCGCTGGCCGCCGAGTTCGGCTACGAGCCAGGCGACGTGGACATGCCGATGTTCCCGGTCTTCGCTCTCAACAACCTGGCGGAAGGCATCCCCTCGGTGGTGCCGGCGATCGACTTCCGCCACCTCGAGCGGATGGACGCCGGCCGCGTGCTCGCCCAGATGCGGCGGCACCGGGTGACCACCGCCACCGCCTCCCCGGCCTTCTTCGACCGGCTGGCCACGCGGCTCGAGCGTCGCCCGGCCGAGCGGCCCGCCCTGCGCCGGGTGCTCACCGGCGGCGCCCCAGTCTCGGACGCCCAGCTCCGCACCTGGCGGCGGGCGCTGCCCGATACCGAGATCCTGGTGGTCTACGGCTCGACCGAGGCCGAGCCGGTGGCCCACCTCGCCGCCGAGGAGCGGCAGGCGGCGGCGAGCGACCGCCACCCGCGGGCCCCGGGGATCTGCGCCGGCCGGCCCACCGAGCGGCTGCGGACCCGGCTGGCGCCGATCACCCGCGGCCCGCTTGTCGAACAGCTCGCACGCCCGGAGGCGGTAGGCGTAGACGGCCGCAACGAGGACCGCAACGGCAAGAGAGCGGCCGCCGCGCTCGGCGCCGGCGGGGAAGGCCCCGGCGAGGATCACATCGGCGAGGGCGGCATCGGCGAGCTGCTGGTCACCGGCGAGCACGTCTGCAAGGACTACTACCGCAACCCGGCGGCGGTGCGCGAGAACAAGCTGGTCGATCCCGGCGGCGAGATCTGGCACCGGATGGGCGACACCGGCTATTTCGACGGCGGCGGCCGCTTCTGGCTGGTGGGCCGGGTGCACTCGACCATCTTCCGGGCCGGCCAGGCGGTCCATCCCCTGCTGCTCGAGCAGGCGGCGGCCGGCGACGACCCCCGCATCCGCCGGGCGGCGGCCGTGGGCGTGCCCGACGCCCGGCTCGGCGAGCGGGTGGTTCTGGTCCTCGAGACGCGGGGCGGCGACGAGGTCGCCCGCGCCGCCGCCGAGCGGCTGCGGGCCGCCGGGCTCCTAAAGGCCGACGAGATCGTCTGCACCCCGCGCGAGCTGCCGCTCGACCCGCGTCACCGCAGCAAGGTCGACTACCCGCGGCTGCGCGCCCGGCTGCCACGGCTGCGCGGTTCCCGGCTCGGGGGTTCCAGACTCGAAGGCGCCGGATCGTGACCACCGAGCTGACCCCGACCTCGCCCTACCCGCGGCGGCTCCGCGCCTACCTCGCCGAGCGCTTCCCGCTGGTCGGCAACTGCCTGCTGATCGTCAGCTACTTCTCGTCCAACCAGTTCCTGGCCAAGGCGCTCACCGAGCCCGGCGAGCCGATGCGCTACTCGCTCCACTCGCTGATGGGGGCGGTCACCCTGCTGTGCGTCTTTTTCCACCTGCGGGTGTTCGACGAGCACAAGGACTTCGCCGAGGACAGCCGGCACTATCCCGACCGGGTGCTCCAGCGCGGGTTGGTCAGCCTCGCCCATCTCCGGGTGCTGGGCGCCGCCGCCATCACCGTCGAGCTCGTCCTCAGTGCCCTCAGCGGGCCGGCGGCCTTCATTGGCTTGCTGCTCACCCTGGGCTTCTCGCTGCTGATGCTCGAGGAGTTCTTCGCCCGCGACTGGCTGCGGCGCCGCTTCCTGCTCTACGCCTCGACCCACATGCTCATCATGCCGCTGATGGCGCTGATGGTCTTCGGCTTCGCCACCGGGCGCTACCCCTGGCAGGCCCCGGGCTGGTTCCTGCTCTACGCCTTCGTCGGCTTCTTCGTCACCTTCAACTGGGAGGTGTCGCGCAAGATCCGCGCACCCGAGGAGGAGATCGACGGCGTCGACTCCTACACCAAGATCTTCGGGCTGTACGGCGCCGCCTGGCTGGTGCTGGCGATCCGCGTCGTCGACACCGCGCTGGTGGCGCTGGTCGGCCACCACCTGGGGGTGAGCCGCTGGTTCTACGTCGCCCTGGTGCTGCTGTTCGCGCTCTGTCTGATCGGCTTCTTCGACTTCCGCTTCCGCACCAGCCCCCGGACGGCGCGGCGCATGGAGACCTACGCCGGGGTCTACGTCGTGGCCTTCGACCTCATCCTGGCCATCGAGATCGCCCGCATGAACGGGCTCGAGATCGGCGGGCTAGAGTTCGGCGGATGAACGAGCCCCGGATCGCCGACCAGGCCAGCCTCGAGGCGATCGACCTCGAGCGGGTCGGCGCCAAGGCGGTCAACCTGGCGCGGCTCCAGGAGCTCAGGCAGCCGGTGCCGCCCTGGTACGCGGTGACCACCGCCGCCTTCCGCGAGGCGATGGCGGCCAGCGGCCTCGACCGCTGGCTGGCCGAGCGGCTGCCGCTGCTGACCGGCGAGGCCGAGCGCGCCGCGGCCGCGGCCGAGATCCGCCGCCGGATCGCCGCCCTCGAGCTGCCACCGGAGATCGCCGGCCAGATCGTCCTCCTCCACGACGAGCGCATCGGCCCGGAGGCCCTGGTCGCGGTGCGCTCCTCGGCCGCCGGCGAGGACACCGCGACCGACTCCTTCGCCGGTCTCCACGACAGCTTCCTTTTCGTGCATGCCGGCGAGGTGCTCGAGGCGGTCAAGAAGGTCTGGGCCTCGGCCTTCAACGACCGGGCGGTCGCCTACCGGCTGTCGCGCGGCATCGGTCTCGAAGACGTCGCCGTCGCGGTGCTGGTCCAGGAGATGGTCGACGCCGCCGCGAGCGGCGTGATGTTCACCGTCAACCCCACCTCGGGCGACGTCTACGAGCTGGTGATCAGCGCCCTGTGGGGGGCCGGCGAGGGCCTGGTCAGCGCCGGTCTCGACGCCGACACCTTCGTCGTCGACAAGGAGACCCTCGAGGTCCAGGCGACGCTCGCCGAGAAGACCGAGCAGCTCGTCTTCGACACGGCGTCCGGGCGCGGTCTCGCCCGCACCGCGGTGCCGCCCGAGCGCCGCGCCGAGATCAGCCTCGCCCCCGAGCAGGTGCAGGCGGTCGCCCGCGCCGGGCTCGAGATCGAGCGCGCCTACGGCCGGCCGCAGGACGTCGAGTTCGCCTTCGACGCCGCCGGCCGGCTGTTCGTCCTCCAGACCCGGCCGGTGACCACCGTCGAGGCGTACGGCCCGGCGGCCGGCAACCGGCTGGTCTGGGACAACTCCAACATCATCGAGAGCTACTCGGGGGTCACCTCCCCGATGACCTTCAGCTTCATCCGCCAGGCCTACGAGATCGTCTACCACTGCTTCACCGAGGTGATGGGCATCCATCCGGAGGTGGTGCGGCGCAACCGCCACACCTTCCGCAACATGCTGGGTCTGATCCGCGGCCAGGTCTACTACAACCTCGACAACTGGTACCGCCTGATCCGCATGTTTCCGGGCTACGACTACAACCGCGAGTTCATGGAGTCGATGATGGGGGTGCGGCAGAGCCACGCCCCCGGCGAGGAGGGCGCCGGACCGAGCAGGATGCGGCGCTACTTCGTCGAGCTGCCCGCGCTGATCCGCCTGGTGCTGCGCTCGGCCCGCAACTTCTGGCGCCTGCGCGAGCTGGTGGGGGCCTTCGAGAAGCACTTCGACGAGCACTACCGGCGCTGGTCGGGGCTGGACTTCACCGCCCTGGCGCCGCACGAGTCGATGGCGCTCTACCGCGAGATGGAAGAGAAGCTGCTGTGGAACTGGAAGGCGCCGATCATCAACGACTTCTACGTGATGGTCTTCTACGGCACGCTCAAGAAGCTCTGCGTCTCGTGGTGCGGCGACGAGTCGGGCTCGCTCCAGAACGACCTGCTCTGCGGCGAGGGCGGGATCGTCAGCACCGAGCCCACCAAGCGGCTGCTGGCGCTGGCCGCCGAGGCCGACCGCGACCCCGAGCTGCGCCGGCTGCTGCTCGCGGAGGAGCCGGAGGCGCTGGCCTCGCGGCTGCCGGCCGACCCGCGCTTCCCGGAGTTCGCGGCGGCGATCGCCGACTACCTGGACCGCTTCGGCTTCCGCTGTCTCGACGAGCTCAAGCTCGAGGAGTACTCGCTCAAGGAGCGGCCGGCCTTCCTCTACCAGGTGCTCCGCAACTACCTGTCGATGGCCGAGCGTTCGGGCGGCCAGGGCCTCGACCCCGAGGCGGCGACCGAGCGCGAGCGCCGGGTGCGCCGCGAGGCCGAGGAGCGGGCGTTCGCGGCGCTCGGCCGCCGCCGCGGGCTGCTGCCGCGCCGGCTGGTCTTCCGGCGGGTGCTGGCCAGCGCCCGGCTGGGGGTCCGCAACCGCGAGAACATGCGGTTCGCGCGCACCCGGATCTACGGTCTGCTCCGCGAGCTGCT
Source organism: Thermoanaerobaculia bacterium (assembly GCA_041567315.1). Classification (GTDB taxonomy): domain Bacteria; phylum Acidobacteriota; class Thermoanaerobaculia; order Multivoradales; family JAHEKO01. The sequence continues at coordinate 10,651 of JBFGCA010000070.1, forward strand.
CCGCGCCCTGGGCGGCCGGTTCGCCGCCGAGGGCCTGATCGACGAGCCCGACGACGTCTTCTTCCTCACCCTCGACGAGGTCTGGGACTTCATCAAGGGGACGGCGGTGACCACCGATCTCAGGGGACTCGCCGAGCTGCGCCGCCGCGAGTTCGCCGCCTACCGCGCCGACGAGGCGGCGATGCCCGACGACCGCTTCGAGACCTTCGGCATGGTCTACCACCGCAACCCGTTCAAGAGCCGCGTCCGGCCGGCCGGGCCGAGCGCCGACGGCACCCTGCGGGGCATCGGCTGCTGCCCCGGGGTGGTCACCGGCCCGGTCAAGATACTGCGCTCGCCGTCCGAGGACGCCCGGCTGGCCGGCGAGATCCTGGTCGCCGAGCGCACCGACCCCGGCTGGGTGCCGCTCTACCCGGCGGTCTCCGGGCTGCTCATCGAGCGCGGCAGCATCCTCTCGCACTCGGCCATCGTCGCCCGCGAGATGGGGATCCCCACCATCGTCGGCATCCCGGGGCTCGCCGCCAGCCTCGAGACCGGCCAGGTGGTCACCATGGACGGCTCGGCGGGGACGGTGAAGGTCGAAACGGCGGACAGCCCGGAATAGGCCGGAACCGGCCGGTGGGGCTACCCCGGCCCCCAGGCCGGGACCAGCCCGGTGACCTGCAGCACCAGCACCGCTCCGGCCACCACCCAGGTCAACAGGAAGCGGCCGGCGGTCCAGGTGCCGACCGGCGGCGCCTTCGCCCGGGCGTCGAGCAGGGTGACGATCCAGGTCGCCGCCAGGACCAGGGCGGCGTTGACGGGGAGCTGGGAGAGCGCCCGTCCCTCGTGCAGCAGCCACGGGAGCAGCCCGGTCGCGGCGACGGCGACCACCGCCAGCCAGACCAGGGCGACCGCGCGCCGCGCCCCCGACCTCTTCGCTAGATGCAGCACCGGCCCGGCGAGGCTGAAGGCCAGCACCGCGGCGCTCGCCGCCAGGTACGGCCCGAACAGGCGGCGGAAGCTGTCGGTGCTGTTGGCGGCGATCAGGATCAGCAGCAGCGGCAGCAGCGCCCGGACCACCGCCCGCACCCGGACCCGCGCCACCGTCGCCGTGCGCGCCACCCACGCCCAGCCGGCCAGGTAGCAGACCAGCCCGGCGACCACCGGCAGCGCCCACTGCCAGGAGGCCAGCGACCAGTTGGCGTAGGTGTAGAGGATCACCGCGATCACCGCCCCGGCGTTGAACAGCGGCGCCCGCCGCACCAGCAGCGCGATCAGCACCCCGAGCGCCGCCAGGCTGACGATCTGGAAGAGAATCTCCGGCACCGGCTTGGTGGTGATCTTGCCGAGGATGAAGACCACCGCCAGCGGCACGAACAGGTTGTCGGCGCCGCGCAACGAGACGGCCTCGAACCCGGTCACCAGGACCGCGACCAGCAGCGCCGCCAGCACGCAGGTGAGCCGCGAGAGATCGCTCAGCAGCAGCACCGGCAGATGGATCGCCAGGAACGAGATGACCAGGAAGACCAGCGAGCCCTCGAGGCTCTTCCGGTCGCTCTCCACCTCGTACTTGATGCGCCCGTAGCGGCTGCCGATCAGTGCCGCGAAGGCGTCGCCCACCGCCAGCACCAGGACCGCCGCCAGATAGAGCCAGGGCCGCCCGGTGGTCAGCACGAAGACCAGGAAGATGGCCAGCGGGTAGTACTCGGCGCCGCGGCTCGAGCGCTCCACCCCGTGCAGGCTCCTGAGCAGTCCCAGCCGGGCGGCGCCGGCGAACAGACCCGACATCGCCGCCGTCAGCGCCAGCACCACCCACGGCGAGGTCACCAGGAACGGGAACAGCAGACAGACCAGCCCGCCGCCGAGGTGGACCAGCTTGCGGGTCGACTCGGGCGCGGGGCTCCCCAGCCGCCGCCACAGCTCGGCCGCCGCCAGCAGGGCGAGAAAGACGCCGGTCAGGACCGCGGCGCCGAAGAGATCGCCCGCCGGCACCTCAGACCACCTCGTCGACGTGGAAGGCGCTGTAGAAGAAGGCCCGGTCGCGCGCGAAGAGGGCGGCGGCCTCCTCGGCGAGCGGCCGCACCCCCCGCCCGAGCTCGGTCGGGCAGGCGCGCGGCACCAGCATGTTCCAGTAGGCGAGCCGGGCGCCGGGCCGGGCCACCGCCACCATGGCGGCGAAGATCCGCCGGCTGGTGGCCTCGTCCAGGTACTCGAAGACGTCCGACAGGTTGAAGCCGTCGAACCCCTCGCCGCCGTGGGCCGCCGCCGCCTCCTCGACCGGCCCCAGGTGGAGCGTGACGTTGCCGAGCCGCTCCTTGAGGGCGGCGAACGGCGCCGGCTCGAGGTAGCGGGGCTGCCGGCGGGCGAAGTTGCCGGTCAGGATGTACTCGACGTAGGGGTTCTCATGGGTGGGCAGCCGGGTCAGCGCGTAGCGGGTGCGCTCCAGGATGCGCTCGGCCACCGACCCCTCGACGTACCGGAAGAACTCCGGGTCGCGCCCCAGCCGCCCCATCGCGAAGCGGCTGAAGAACAAGCGGAAGAGCAGCCGCCAGCGCAGGTTGTTCCAGGTCCGCTCGTAGAACTCGGTCCGCCCCGCCTCGTCGCGCTCCTCGAGCAAAGCGAGCACCGTCCGCCGCCGGTGGACCAGCGGCAGGACGCGGGTGCGGAAGAGCGCGAAGTAGTCCTCGAACCTGCCGCCGTGGACGACGCCGGCGGCCACCGCCTCGGGCCGCCCCGCCCAGTAGGCCCTGGCGGCGGGCGTGAGGTCGCCGGCGAGAGCCGCGAACTGCGCCGGCCGCTCGGCCGACGGGCGGACGCCGAGAAAGGCCAGCGCCTCGTCGCGCTCGAGCCGGCGGATCGCCGCCATCTTGAGCCCCACCAGCGCGAGCTGCGCCGGGCTCAGGTCGGCGGCCACCACCCGCGCCCCGGCCGCCGCCAGCGCCAGCGAGTTGTCGCCGCCCGAGGCGATCGACAGGATCCGCGTCCCCTCCCGCGGCCCGAGCGCCGCGCACAGCACGTCGGCGTCCTCCCAGCAGTTGGCGTAGCGGATCAGCTCGAAGCTGGCCCGCGCCTCGATGCTCGCCCGTGGTCTCCCTGTCGGGTGGCCCACGCCGGCATGCTACCGCCGGTCGGGTGGCGTTATTCTCTGGCAATCCGGGCCGGCGAAGATCGCCGGTGCCGACAGGAGCGCACGGTGGGTTTCCGCGGAGAGCTAGGGCCCCTCAATCTGTTCGATCTCGTCCAGATGATCGCCGCGACCGCCAAGAGCGGCCGGCTCGACCTCAGCCGCCGCGACGGGCGCGGCATGGTGGTGTTCCGCGGCGGACGGATCATCCTCGCCCTTTCCGACTCGCTCCAGCAGACCATGGGGAGCCTGCTGCTCGGCGACGGGCTGATCGACCGGGCCCAGCTCGAGCGGGCGCTCGAGCTGCAGCAGGAGCGCGGCCGGGAGGTGCGCCTCGGCTCGGTGCTGATCGAGGAAGGCCTGATCTCCGAGGCCGACCTCCAGCACGCGATCGAGCGGCAGGTCGAGAAGGTGATCTCGGACCTCGGCGCGTGGCGGAGCGGCTACTTCGAGTTCGTCCCCATGGAGCTGCCCGACCGCGGCGAGCTGGCGGTCGACACCCGCGACCTCTTCCTGCCCAAGGGTCTGAGCGCCGACCGGGTGCTGCTCAGCATCGCCGTCAAACTCGACGAAGAGGAGCGAGGCGACGGCGCGGCCGGGAGTGGCCAGGCGGCGGCCGGGGAGGCGGAGCTCCCACCGCTGGCGCCGCCGCCGGATCCGGCGGCAGCGAGCGGAGCGGCAGCCGGCGAGTCGACCAACGGGTCGACCGCGGTCGCCGCGGTGCCTCGGGCGACCGGAGACGCCGCCGGTCGCCCCGAAACCGGCGACAGCGCCGTCCGCGAGCAGCTCGCCTCGCTCCGCGAGCTCATGGCCGAGATTCAGTCGCCCAAGCTGACCGGCGAGATCACCGCCCGCATCCTCGACCAGGCGAGCCGGGTCTTCCGCCGGGCCGTTCTCTTCGCGGTCCACCCCAGGCTCTTCGCCGTCGTCGGGCACTTCGGCCTCGATGGGGCCACCGATCCGGGCGCCGTGAAGGTGCGCATCGACCAGCCCTCGGTACTGCGCCGGGCCGCCCAGCTCAAGAAGACCTACCGCGGCCCCCTCGGCAACGGCGCCGGCGATCGCGCCCTCGTCGAGCAGCTCGGCGGCGGCCGGCCCGCCGAGGTCGTCGCCCTGCCGATGGAGGTCGCCAGCCGCGCCGCCCTGGTGGTCTACGGCGACAACTACCCCGCCGAAGAGCCCCCCGGCCCGCTCGACGACCTCGAGCTGCTGCTGCTCCAGACCGCCCTCGCCATGGAGCGCTCCCTCTACCAGGAGCGGGTCGCCCACCTCGAGGTTCTGGAGTCCCTCCGCACCCGCGGCTGAGGGCGGGCGCACCTGTCACCCGCCGCGCCGACGCCTTACGACCCAGACGACGAGCACCGACGCCGCGATTCCGCCCAGATAGAAGCCCAGCCTCAGCCATGACGGCTCCTCGACGACCACGAGGATCAGCACACCGAACGCCAGCGTCAGGACAGCACACAAGGCAAGCGCGATCGAGAGCGTTCGGCTGCTCCCAGTCGCTCGATCAGCTATCGTCGGCCCCTGTTTATCCATCAGATTCACCCGCGAGTTGTCGCGCCGCTCGGTCGGGAACGTCGGTCACCATGAGCACCCGCCCAACTGAAGGAGAATCGGCACGTGGCCGGGTCGCTCTCGGACTGCTCCTCACTGTAGCAACCGCCACGGTCCTCGCCCAGGCGCCCGAGCCGGTCGCCCCGCCGGTCAGCCCACCGGCCCCGGCCGCGACCCTCGACGCCACCTACCTGGCCAACGAGGGCTTCATGGTCGAGGGCGGCGGAGTCCGGGTCCTCGTCGACGCCCTCTTCGGCCCCGGGGTCACCGGCTACCCGGTGCTACCCGAGGCGACGCGCGCCGAGCTCGAGCGCGGCGCCGGCCCCTTCGCGGGCGTCACCGTCGCCCTCGCCAGCCACCACCACCCGGACCACTTCGATCCCGGCACCGTGGCCCGCTTCCTCGTCTCCAACCCCGAGGCCGTCTTCGTCTCGACGCCCCAGGCCGTCGCCCGGCTGGAGCAAGAGGTCCCCGGCGCCGAGAGCCTCCGCCCGCGCCTCCGCGCCGTCCTCCCGCCCGCCGGGCAGACCGAGCGCCTGGAGATCGGCGGCGCCGGGATCACCGTCCTCAACCTCCACCACGGCCCCCGCGACCCGCCGGTCGAGAACCTCGGCTTCGTCGTCGCCCTCGGCCGCTTCCGCTTCCTCCACTTCGGCGACACCGAGGCCAAGATGGACGACTTCCGCCCCTACCTCGAACTCCTCCGCGGCACCGACATCGCCCTGCTCCCCTTCTGGTTCCTCTCCAGCGAGTGGCGGGTCGAGATGGTCCGCATCGAGATCGCCCCCCGCTCGATCGTCGTCGCCCACCTCCCCCTCCCCGACGCCCCACCCGGCCACTTCGGCCGCTGGCAGACCTACGACGACCTCCTAGCCCTCATCCGGAGCAACTTCCCCGAGGCCAGGATCCCTGCCTTCACGGGGGAGAGCTACCGCTTCGAGTTCGAGGGTGAGGAACGGGACGGGGTCGGCCACCGGTGACGCTCGAACCTCCTTCAGAACCCGAAGGTCGCCGCCAGCAGCCAGCCGGTCTGGGAGTAGGTGCCGTTGAAGCCGTCGATGCTGCGGTCGTTGGTGCGGGGGTCGAAGTCGAGGTACATGACCGAGAGGTCGACGGCGAGGCGGTCGCCGCGGCGGCCCCAGCCGAAGGTGTAGCCGACGCGGTCGGCGTCGGGGAGCAGCGGGCTGACGGCTTCGGTGGGCTGGGGGCTCTCGTCCCAGACGACGCCGAAGCGCAGCTCGGTGACGCCGCCGCGGCCGAGGAGGACGCCGAGGCGGTAGTTGTAGACGTCCTCCCAGTTCTCGGCGCGGAGGAAGTCGAGCGGCGGGAAGGTCGGGAAGGTGATCCGGAGCGTCTCGAAGCTGCTCCAGCCGGCCCAGTTGAGGTCGAGCTCGACCAGGGTGCTGGGGGTGGGCGAGAAGGCGAGGCCGAGGGTCGCCGTGTCGGGAAACTCGATCTCGGTCTCGACCGGCAGGTCGCGGTCGAAGGGCAGGGTGGCGCCGATCAGCTGGTCGAGCGCCGGGTTGCCGGTCAGGATCTGGGTGAAGCGGGCGGTGCCGCCGTAGTCGACGGTCAGCCGGCTGCGGTAGGCGAGGCCCCAGGAGAAGTTCGGGCTCGCCCGGTGGAGGATCCCGACCTGGAAGCCGAGGCCGGTGTCGAGGTCGCTCGCCAGGCGGGCGGCGGCGACGTCGACGATGGAGAGGCTCAGGGGGTCGAAGGAGGGGATCCGGCGATTGAGCTCGACCTCCGAGAAGCGGAGGATCGCGCCGAAGCCGATCCCGAGGTTGTCGGTGAGCTGGACGCCGAGGTTGGGGTTGAGGTCGGCGACGAAGAGCGAGGCCTCGGTGTTGATGTAGCGGCCCGCGAAGCGGTCGGGGTCCTCCCAGTCGGTCTTGAGGCCGAAGGTGGAGTTGATCGCCAGGCCGAACCTCCAGCTCCGCCCGAGGGGCTCGATCCAGTAGAGGTGCGGCAGCGGCTCGGCGAGGCTCTCGAGGGTGCCGGTGGTGCCCTCGGCCGGGCCCGGGCCGAGGCCGACGAACGACTCGTCGTGGCTGGTCACCAGGGTGAAGCCCGCCGCCACCTCGCGCTCCTCGAAGAAGGCCAGGCCGCCGACGTTGTGGAACAGGGCCGACGGGTCGTCGGCCTGGGCGGTGAAGGCGCCGGCCAGCCCCATCGCCTTGGCGCCGTGCTCGTAGAGCGCGAAGCCGGCGCCGTAGAGCGGCGCCGCCAGCGGCGCCGCCAGGAGCACGGCCAGCGCCGCCGCCGCCGTCCAGATCGATGTCTTCTTGTCGCTCATCGTCTCGCCTCTCGCCTCTCTGCCGGCCGGGCCGGCGGTCACCGCCCCCGCGGGGGCTAACGGATCTCTTTCTTGAACAGCCGCGTCGCCGCCGCCAGGGCGACGACCAGGAACACCGTCAGGGCCGCGGCCTCGGGGAGGTGGTCGCCGATCTGCGAGCCGCGGAGCAGGATGCCGCGCATCATCCGCGCGTAGTGGGTCAGGGGCAGCAGCTCGCCGAGCCACTGGGCGGGGCGCGGCATGGCGTCGAACGGAAACATGAACCCCGAGAGCAGCACCGAGGGCAGGAAGAAGAAGAACGACAGCTGGGTCGCCTGGAGCTGGTTGGCGGTGACCGAGGAGATCACCAGGCCGAGGGTGAGGTTGGCGCCGATGAAGAGCAGCGAGGCGATCCCCAGGTCGACCAGGCCGCCGCGGAAGGGCACCCGGAAGAGCAGCAGCCCGGAGAGCAGGACGATGAAGATCTGGACGAAGCCGATGGCGACGTAGGGCGCGATCTTGCCGATCATCAGCTCGAAGCGGTGGACGGGGGTGGCGATCAGGAACTCGAAGGTGCCGCGCTCGCGCTCGCGGACGATGGAGAGCGCGGTCATCAGGATCATGGTGGTGGTGAGGATGACCCCCAGGAGCGCCGGCACCACGAAGACCGGGGTGCGCAGCTCGGGGTTGTAGTAGGTCAGCACCGAGAAGCGCCACGGCGCCTCCTGCACCAGCTCCGGGCTCACCTCGAAGCTGCCGCCGGTCCGCACCTGGCGCACGGCGGCCTGGCCGCCGCCGACCACGAAGGCCTGGCCGCGGCGGTTGAGGTGCTCCTCGAGGCCGCCGGTCGAGGCCAGCACCGCCCGGGCCAGGGTGGGGTCGGTGGCGTCGACCAGGAAGGAGACCCGGGCGCCGCGGCCGCGGTAGTAGTCGCGGGTGAAGTCGGGCGGGATCAGCATCACCACCTGGACCTCGGCCTCGGCGAGCAAGCGGCGGGCCTGCTCCTCGGTGGGCGGATGGGCCACGACGTCGAAGGTCTGGGTGGCCACCAGCTCGCCCACCAGGGTGCGCGAGGCCAGGGTGTTGGAGAGGTCCACCACCGCGGTCGGCGCCTGGCGGATGTCCTGGTTGATGGCGTAGCCGAAGAGGGCGAGCTGGAGGATCGGCACCCCGACGACGAAGCCCATGGTGAGCTGGTCGCGGGTCAGCTGCCGCAGCTCCTTGCGGGCCACCGACAGCACCCGCCGGAGCGGCAGCGGCAGGCGGAGGGCGAGGGTCACGGCGCCACCTCCGAGAGCGACTCGCCGAGGCCCAGGGCCACGAAGGCGTCCTCGAGGTTGGGCTCGGCGGCGACGGCGGTCGGTTGCTCGAGGCCCGCCGCCTCGAGGTGGGCGGCGATCTCGGGCGCCGCCCGCGCCGCGTCGGCCGCGCCCGGCGCCAGCAGCACGTGGACGCGGGTGCCGAGCTGGGTGACGCTGGCGGCGACGTCGAGGGCGCGGAGGGCGGCGATCGCTCGCTCCACCGGCTGCGCGGTGACCACGACCACCCGGTCGTCGAGCGCCGCGGTCAGCCGCGCCGGCGAGTCGATGGCCACCGGCCGGCCGCGGATCAGCATGCAGACCCGGTGGCAGCGCACCGCCTCGTCCATGTAGTGGGTCGAGACCAGGACCGTGGCGCCCTCGGTGGTGAGCTCGAAGAGCTTGGCCCAGAACTCGCGGCGGCGGTCGGGGTCGACCCCGGCGGTGGGCTCGTCGAGCACCAGCAGGCGGGGGCGGTGGACGGTGGCGACCGCCAGCGCGAGACGCTGCTTCCAGCCGCCCGAGAGCGTCGCCGGCCGCGTGTCGCGCCGCGCGGCGAGATCGAACTCTGTGAGGACCTCCTCGATCCGCTCGCCCCGGGCGGCGCCCTCGAGCCCGAAGATCTCGGCCGCGAACTCGAGGTTCTCCTCGACGGTGAGGTCCTCGTAGAGCGAGAACCGCTGGGTCATGTAGCCCACCTCGGGGCGGAGCGACTCGGCCTCGCGCGGCAGGGTGCGGCCCAGCACCCGGGCGCTGCCCGAGGTCGGCGCCAGCAGCCCGACCAGCATGCGGATCAGGGTCGACTTGCCGGCGCCGTTGGGGCCCAGGAAGCCGATCACCTCGCCGGGCTGGACGGTGAGGTCGACCCCGTCGACCGCCACCAGGTCGCCGAACCGGCGGGTGAGGCCGGTGGCCTCGATGACCGGGCCCTGCTTGACGGGGGCCTCGGCGGCGGGCGCTTCGATGACGGGGCCCTCCATGATCGGGCCGGCGGTCCTCAGGCCGGCTTCTGGCGCCGCGGCAGGATCAGCTTGACCTGGGCCGGCAGCCCGGGCCTGAGGTCGTCCGGGGCGTCGGTCAGCACCACCCGCGCCCGGTAGACCAGGTGGGCGCTCTCGCGCTCGGTCAGCGCGTAGTGGGGGGTGAACTCGGGCTCGCGCGAGAGGTCCTCGAGGCGGCCGTTGAGACGGCGGTCGAGCCCCTCGATCTCGACCTCGGCCCGGGCCTCGGGGGTGACCCGGGCGACCGCCCGCGCCGGCACCCAGACCCGCACCCAAGGCTCGCGGTCGACCAGCACCACCGCCGCCACCCCGCCGGCCGGCACCCGCTCGCCCTCCTCGAAGGGGAGCTGGTCCACCACCCCGGCGGCGTGGGCGCGGATCGTCAGGTCCTCGAGGCGCTTGGTCGCCTGCATCAGCCGCGCCTCGCGCTCGGCGGCGGCCGCCAGGGCCTCGTCGCGCTGGCGGCGGGCGCGGTCCATCTCCTTGGGACTGGCCACCCGGCGCTTGGCGAGGCTCGCCACCCGCTGGAATTCGCTTTCGGCCTCGGCGAGGGTCGCGTGGGCGGCGTCGAGGGCCGCCTCGTGGGCGCGGGCCTCGGCCTCGGCCACCGCGGTGTCGAGCTTCACCAGGATCTCGCCCGCTCCCACCCGCTGGCCGGGCTTGACCGGGATCTCGACGATGACCTCGGAGATCGGGGCGGCGACCTCGAGGGTGGTGCGCTCCACCGTGCCGGCGAGGTGGAAGACCCTGGCGCGGCCGCAGCCGGCGGCGGCCAGCGCCAGCAGGGCGAGCCCGGCGGCGACCGCTGTGCGCAAGGGACTCATGGAAGGCCTTGCCGCTCCGCCTGCCGGCTGCACCGCGGGCGAGCGGCGCTCAAGCGCTCGAGTGCTGCCGATAGGCGAGGATGAAGGCTACCGCGAAGGCGCCGACGATCACCACGTAGACCCAGCCCAGGGCCGGCACGTCGGCGGTCAGCAGGGCCCAGACCAGCAGCAGGGTGGCGAGCGTCGCGAACAGGGCGTGCATCGCCACGACGATCCGCACCTCGCCCCAGCTGCCGGCGCCGCGCGCCAGCCAGGAGGCGAGGGCGAAGGCGAGGAACGCGGCGCCGATCACCCGGTGGTCGAGCGGCTGGGCGGGCGGCCAGCCGACCAACTCGCCCCATCTCACGGGGACGGCGAAGTAGAAGACGCCCAGGATGCCGGCGAACAGGGCGTGGAGCAGCAAGGTGGTCTTGAGGCCGGACGAAACGGAAGCGCTCATGCGAACCCCCTCGGGGCACTCGGCGAGCCCCAGCTGATGGAACGCTGGGTACTATGCCACCGCCGTCGGAACCAGGCCACCACCCGAACAGGTGGGGGCCCGCCGGGGCGGCGCCGAGTACGCTGAACGGCGGCGCCGGGCGCGGCCGCCGGCCCCGGGAAACGATCCGTGCAGACCCCCGCTTCCCGCCCGCTCGGCACCTTCGAGAGAGCCGAGGCGCTGACCGGCCGCCGCTTCTCGTTCAACGTGGTGGTGGTGCTCCGCACCCGGGGGACGCTGGAGCCGGAGACCCTGCGACGCGCCCTCGACGGGATCCAGCGGCAGCAGGCCCTGCTGCGCTCGCGTCTCGTCGGCTCCGGTTCCCGCTGGCGCTTCGAGCCCGCGGGCGAGGCGGAGATCCCGCTGCGGGTCAGCGAGCGCGGCGACGACGACGGCTGGCGGGACCTGGTCGAGGACGAGCTACTCCGCCGTTTCGAGCCGGGCGCGGCGCCGCTCATCCGCTGCGCCTACCTGGCCGGCCCGCGCGGCAAGGCGAGCGAGATCCTCCTCACCGTCCACCACGCGATCGTCGACGGCGCCGCGCTCCAGCATCTGCTCCGGGGACTGCTGGCCCGCTGCGGGGGCCGCGAGCCGGAGTCCGCCGGCGAGGCGGGCCTGCCGCCGAGCGCCGACGAGAGATTCCCGGCCGGCTGGCGGGCGCCGCGCCGCTGGCCGGCAAGCGCCCGCTTCCTGGCCCGCCAGCTGACCGGCGAGATCGCCTTCCGCTGGCGCGCCCGGGACCGCCAGCCGCCGCCGGCCGGTCCTTTCAACTGCCGGATCCTCACGCTGGCGCTCACCGAGGAGCAGACCCGCCGGCTGGTGCGCGCCACCCGCCGCCGCCGGGTCGGGGTGGTCAGCGCGCTCGACGCGGCGATGCTCTTGGCGGTGGTCCGGCGGCGCTATCCCGGCCGCGGGGACGGGGCACCCCACCGCTATCTCGCCTTCCCCGACCTGCGTCCCTATCTCGAGCCGCCGGTGCCGCCCGAGGTGGTTGGCAGCTACTACTCCATCCTGCGGCTCGACGCCCGGCCGGCGGCCGACGACGACCTCTGGCGGCTGGCGGCGGCGACCCACCGGCGGCTCGCGCTGGCGGCGCGCCGCGGCGAGGGCTTCCTGGCGGCGCGCTGGGGCGCCTTCTCGATGCGGACCCTGCTGGGCCAGCGCCGCCACCGGATGAGCACCGTGGCGCTCAACTACACGGGGCCCGTCGAGCTGCCCGTCGCCGTGCCCGCCGACCGTGGAGGCTCGCTCGAGCTAGAGGGTCTCCACGCCTTCGTCTCCAACTTCCCGCTGGGGCCCGAGTACACGGCACAGACGCGGCTCTTCCGCGGGCGGCTGTGGTGGGACGTCGTCTACCTCGACGTCGACATGGACCGCGGGGAGGCGGTGGCGATCGCCGAGGAGATGCGCCGCCTCCTGATCGAGGGCGCGGCGGGCGCCGGGGGAGATCCGCCGTGAGCGTCTCCCTGCCCGAGATCGCCGAGATCGTGGCCGTCCAGCTCGGGCTCGACGAAGTCGACGGCGGCGCCCGGCTGGCCGAGAACCTGGGCGCCGGCTCGGCCGATCTGCTCAACGTGATCGTGGCGCTCGAGGACCGCTACGGGGTCGAGATCGGCGAGGAGGACGCCGCCGCGGTGCGCACCGTCGCCGACCTCCAGCGGCTGGTCGGCAAGCTGCTGGGCAGGGAGCTGCGTTGACCGCCGAGCGGCCGGCGGCGCCGTTCACCCTGCTCGAGTGCCTGGCCCGGCGGGCCGCCGCCGAGCCCGATAGCGAGGCCTTCGTCTTCGCCGATCGCGCCCACTCCTTTGGCCGGCTGTGGGACGAGATCGGTGCCTTCGCCGGCCGGCTCCAGCGCGCGGGCCTCGCGGCCGGCGCGCGGGTAGTCGTCGCGGTGCCCAACGGCCCCGGCTTCTTCGCCGCCTTCTACGGCAGCCAGCTCGCGGGCGGCATCGCCGTTCCGGTCTACCCCGACTCGGGGCGGGAGTACCTCGACACCGTCGCCCGCCGCTGCGGCGCCAGCGCGATCGTCGCCGCCCCCGAGCCGAGCGGGTCGGACCCCGCGACCCTGGCGGTCGAAACCTCGTGGCCGGGCAAGGGGCGCTCGGGTGGGGGCCGGCCTCGAGATCGCGAGCCGGCCCCCGACGACGTCGCCTACCTCCAGTACACCTCGGGGAGCACCGGCGAGCCCAAGGGGGTCGAGATCACCCACGCCAGCCTGCTGGTCAACGTCTCGCAGATGATCCACGGCATGGAGATCACCGAGGACGAGGTCTTCGTGAGCTGGCTGCCGGTCTACCACGACATGGGGCTGGTGCTGATGACCATGGTGCCCTTCTTCCTGGGGGCGCGGCTGGTCCTGCTGCCCGCCAGCCTGCGGCAGATCCCGGCCTGGCTGACCGAGATCGGGCGCCGGCGCGGCACCTTCATCGCCGCCCCCGACTTCGCCTACCGCTGGTGCCTGCGCCGGGTCCGGGACCCGGAGACCTACGACCTCTCCAGCCTGCGGGTCGCCCTCAATGCCGCCGAGCCGGTACGGCCGGGCACGATGGAGGGGTTCGAGCGCGCCTTCGGGCTGGAGAACGTGATGGTGCCGGGCTACGGCCTGGCCGAAGCCACGGTCGGGGTCAGCATGTGGCCGCCCGGGACGCCGGTGAAGGTCGACGCCCGGGGGTTCCCCTCGGTCGGGCGCGGCTTTCCCGAGGTCGACCTCGCGATCCGCGGCGAGCGCGGTCTGGCGCCGCCGGGCGAGGTCGGCGAGATCCTGGTCAAGAGCCCCGCCAACACCCGCGGCTACTGGGGCGACCCGGAGGCCACCGAGGCGCTCTTCTGGCGCCGCGACCGGGTGCGGACCGGCGACCTCGGATACCTCGACGACGACGGCGATCTGTTCATCGTCGGCCGCGTCAAGAACATGATCCTCCACGCCGGGCGCACCATCGCCCCCCGCGAGGTCGAGGAGCTGCTCGACGCGCTCGAGTTCGTGCGCCGCTCCGCCGCCATCGGCGTCGATCGCGGCGGCGACGCCGGCGAGCAGATCTACGCCTTCATCGAGCCGCGGGAGAAGGCCGAGCCGCCGCCCGAACGGCGACGCCGGATGGTGACGGCGGCCGTGCGGCAGCTCCGCTCGCAGCTCGGCATCGGCCCCGGCCGCGTCTACCTGGCCCGCCCCGGCACCGTTCCGCGCACCCGCAACGGCAAGATCCGCTACGCCGAGCTCAAGCGCCGCTACCTCGCGGGCGACCTGCGCCGCCAGGGGCGGCTGCTCTACCCCGCCTACTGAGCCGGGCGCGGAGGGCGCCCCTCCTCAGCGGTCGATCCGTTCGCGCAGCTCGTAGTGCGCCGAGCGGCGATCGAAGGCGGCCAGCACCCGCCGCGCGGCCGCCGGCACGTAGGCGCGCTCGTAGTCCTCGCCGGCGAACTCCCGGACGGCCTCCCAGGAGTCGAACCACATGAGCGTCACGAACTCGACCCGCCGCGATCCCACCGGCCGCCGCAGCAGCCGGATCCCCCGGTACCCCGCCACCCCTTTGGCCGCGATCCCCGGGAAGATCTCCTCCCGCAACAGCCGTTCGTAGGCGTCGGCGTTCTC
>JBFGCA010000071.1:0-24525 GCA_041567315.1 Thermoanaerobaculia bacterium
CTCCTCGCCATAGTCCCGCTATGCCTGCGTCGCCGCGCCTTGACCTCGAAACCGAGGACTCGATCATCCACTACGATTTCATCCGTTACGGTCCACTAGTTCCGCCTGGCACCTTTCGCAGGACCGCCAGGCAACCGTCGGGCCTTCGCCAGTGCGTGTCGCAATATGCACGGGCAATGTTGCACTAGGCCGCGCCCGCGAAGGCCTTTACAGCAGCTTGGGGAACCTCAATCGGTACGAACAGCGCCGCTGGAAGAAGATAGTCTTCTCCCGACTCGTCGACGATGCGGAGCATGCCGTGCGACTCCGCCTCTGCGTCATCTTTCCCCCGGTAGATTGTCCGCACCTGAAGCGAGGCGCGATAGCCCTCGTTGCTGACGCATAGATAGTACCGACTCCTTTCGCTCATCTCAGCATGCGCTTGATCTTGACGTCGACTCGACGCCGACCATGCGCTTCGTAGCAGTGTGGCTCAGCGCGTCCGACAAAGCCGTCTGGAAGGCGCACTGTCGCGACACCTTTGAGCTTCGCCATCGTCCCGGACCATAGACCTTGATGAGATACCGGCGCAGCTTGACCGCTGCGCCCGAAGCGATGGTCTCAATCGATTCGATCTCACCGATGATCTCGACCTGTTGTGGCACCCAATGAGGACCCTGACGCACACTGGTTGGTTCGATTCCTCTTCAGGATTGCCTTTCAAGAGATCTTGCATCAGCTCTTGCCGCTGAGCAGGCGTTGGTTGAGCTGTTTGATGCGGTCGGAGAGTTTGTCGATTTTTTCCTGGGCCTCTTTGCGGAGCCGGCCGTATTCGCCGCGGAGCTTTTCGAGCTGGTTGGTCATCTCTTCGAGGCGGGCGTTGAGCTGCTGGATCTGGACGTCGCGCTCGGACATGGTGGCCTCGAGCTGCTGCATCTGGGCGTCCTTGTCGGAGAGGCGGATGCGGAACTTCTCCTCCTGCTCCTCGTAGAGCTTGCGGTACTGCTGGAGCTCCAGGATCTGCGAGAAATCGGAGGTCGCAGGACTCATGTCGCCAACTCCTTCCTCGAGGGCGGGGAACATCTTGCGGAGCTTGAGAGAGAGGTCTTCGGGGTCGGGGGACTCCCGCATCGCCTCCTCGTAGGAGATGGTGCCGTGCACCAGCAGGGCCAGCAGCGACTGGTTGAGCCCCTGCATCCGGTAGTAGGAGACCGAGGACTCGACCTCCTCCAGCAGTTTGCTGGTCTCTCCCTTCTCGATCAGCTCCGAGATCCGCGGGCTCGAGCGCAGGATCTCGAGCGCCGGCACCCGGCCGCCGCCGTTGCGGCGCGTGAGCAGCTTCATCGACACCACCGCCTTGAGGACCTGGGCGAGCTGCGAGCGCACCTGCTTCTGGTGCTCGCCGGCGAAGGTGTCGAGGATGCGGTCCACGGTCTGGGTGGCGCTGTTGGTGTGGAGCGTCGAGAAGACCAGGTGCCCGGTCTCGGCCGCGGTCATCACCGTGGCGACGGTCTCCGGGTCGCGCATCTCGCCGACCATGATGACGTCGGGGTCCTGGCGCATGGCGTTGCGCAGGGCCTCGCCGAAGCTCACCGTGTCGGTCCCCACCTCGCGCTGCGCGACCGAGGCGACGTTGTCGCTGAACAGGAACTCGATGGGGTCCTCGATGGTGATGATGTGTATCGGCCGGCGGGCGGCGATGCGGTTGATCAGCGCCGCCAGGGTGGTCGACTTGCCGCTGCCGGTGGGGCCGGTGACGATCACCAGGCCCATCGGCAACTCGCAGAACTCCTCGAGCACCGGTGGCAGCTCGAGGTCGTCGAGGTTGCGGATCTCGTAGGGAATCCGCCGGAAGGCCGCCGCCAGGGTGCCGCGCTGCATGTAGATGTTGCCGCGGAAGCGCGCCAGCCCCCGCACCCCGTAGCCCAGGTCGAGTGCCAGGGTCTCCTCCAGCCGCTTCTGCTGGGGTGGGGTGAGGATCGGCAGCAGGATCTCCTTGAGCTGGTCGGGCGTCAGGGGATCGCTCTGCAGCGGCCGCAGCTTGCCGTGGATGCGCAGCAGCGGCGGACGCATCGGCTTCAGGTGGAGGTCCGACGCCTCGTGCTCGGTCATGTATCGGAGCAGCTGATCGAGCTTCATGGCCGGCGGCGATTCTACACGCGCGGAAGCGCCCTCCCGGCCGCTGCCGGAGGCGTCCGAAGCTCCTGTCGAGCCCATGGTCGGCGACCTCGAGGCGATCTCTAGAACCGCCGCATCAGGCCGACCACGACGCCCTGAACCTTGACCTGATCGCCGCGCACGCGGAGCGGCCGCATCCGGCGGTTGGCGGGCTGCAGCCGCACCATCTTGCCCTCCGGATAGTAGCGCTTGAGGGTTGCCTCGTCGCCGACCAGGGCGACCACCATCTCGCCCCTGGCCGCCTCTTCGCGCCGCTGGACGACCACCAGGTCGCCGTCGTGGATGCCCTCGTCGATCATCGAGTCGCCGACCACCGCCAGCACGTAGTGGTCCTCGAGCCGCGCACCCATCAAGTGCTCCGGCACCGCCACCCGCTCGTCTCCGGTCACCGCCTCGATCGGCCGGCCGGCGGCGATGCGGCCGAAGAAGGGCAGCTCGGCCAGACCGGCCGGCCGCGGGCCGTCGTCGCCGGTCAGCTCCATGCCGCGCTTCTGGTTCCAGTAGCGGCGCAGGTAGCCCTTCTGCTGCAGCAGCTTGAGGTGCTTGTGGACGGTGCCGTAGGAGGAGTAGCCGAACCGGTCGCGGATCTCGCGGTGGGTGGGGGCCACCCCGCGGGCGCGCTGGAAGTCGCGGATGAACTCCAGGATCTGCTGCTGACGTTCGGTCAGATAGCGGGCCACGGGTCGATTGTCAGCGAAAACGGAGCGTAAGTCAAGGGCCAGGCAGTGGCGCGCTTGCTTGACTTTGAACAGGCCGTAAACTACGGTCGAGCCTCGGCTTTCGACCCCGCTTCATCATCCTGGAGAGTTCTCAAGGTGTGGAAAAAGAACGAGCCCGAGCCGCCCCCCCAGCCCCAACCGGCCCGACCCCGGCCCGCGGTCCCGGAGTCCCAACGCGAGGTGGCCACCATCGGGCCGTCGATCACCATCAAGGGCGATCTCTCGGGTGACGAGAACCTGTTGATCGAGGGCGTCATCGAGGGTCAGATCGTCCTCAAGAGCCACAACGTCACGGTCGGCAAGAGCGGCCGGGTCAAGGCCGACATCCACGGCCGGAGCATCCGCATCGAGGGCGAGGTCCTGGGCAACCTGTACGGACAGGAGGACGTGGTGATTCGGGCCTCCGGCCGCGTCCAGGGCAATCTCGTCGCGCCCCGGGTGACGCTCGAGAACGGCGCCAGGTTCAAGGGCTCGATCGACATGGAGGCCGCCAAGGAGAAGAAGGTGGCGAGCGGTCCATCGGCTCCCGCACCGGTCCCGCCACGCCCCGCCGGCGGCGCCGGGCCGAGCAAGGTCGCGGAGCGCCTCGAGAGGACGCCAGCCAGCGGCGGGTGAACCCGGCGGCGGTAGCTCCCCGATTGGAGACCGGCAGCACACGCCATCACTCGCTGGCCCTCGAACTGGTTCTCGGCCGGCTGCAGCGAGAGCGGGCGTCGCGGCTGCTCGACCTGGGGAGCGCCGTCGGCGCCAACGTGACCTTTCTGTCGCGGTTCCGCTGCAAGCTGTACATCGCCGACCTCTACCGCACCCTGCGCGCCGCCCGCTCGCCGGCCACCGGGGGTGATCCGGCAGCCCTCGAGGCGCTGCTCGCCCGGCAGCTTCCCGACCCCGCCGACGGCGGCTTCCAGTTCTTCTTCGCCTGGGACCTGCTGAACTACCTCGACCGGCAGGAGGTGGCCGTGCTGGGTCGCCAGCTGCGACGGCTGGCGCGGCCGCGGACGCTGTTCTTCGCCATGGTCTCGACCCGGCAGCAGATCCCCCAGGGGCCGCTGCGCTTCCACATCGCCGACCAGGAGACCCTGCTCTACGAGAACCGGTCGACGGTCGCCCGCCCGTCGCCTCAGTACAAGGAGGCGGAGCTCCGGCGCCTGCTGCCGGGCTTCGAAGTCGAGACCACCTTCCTGCTCCGCAACGGCATGCAGGAATACCTGTTCGCGCCGCGGACCGCCCAGGCGCCGGACGGCGCCTGATCGGAAACCCGCCCGTGCCCCTCGCCTCGACCGGCGCCGGCGGCGCATCCGCCTCGGGTCTCGCCGGCGCGCCCGCCGGCCGGCCGGCGGCGCCGGCGCTGCCGATCGAGAGCCACGCCCTGCCCAACGGCCTGCGGGTGGTCCTCCAGCCCGACCGCCGCCAGCCGCTGGTGGCGATCAACCTCTGGTACCACGTCGGCTCCAGGAACGAGGTCCCCGGCCGCACCGGGCTCGCCCACCTGTTCGAGCACATGCTCTTCCAGGGCAGCCAGCACGTCGGCACCAACGACCACTTCCGCTATCTGCAGCAGGTCGGCGGGGTGGCCAACGGCTCGACCTGGTTCGACCGCACCAACTACTTCGAGACCCTGCCGTCCCACCACCTCGACCTCGGGCTGTGGCTGGAGTCGGATCGCATGGGCTATCTGCTGCCCGCCCTCGACCACGACAAGCTCGAGACCCAGCGGCAGGTGGTGCTCAACGAGCGGCGGCAGAGGATCGACAACCAACCCTATGGGCGGGCGTTCGAGCGCCTCCACGAGCTGCTCTACCCACCGGGCCACCCCTACAGCTGGCCGGTCATCGGCTACGAGCCGGACATCGCCGGCGCCACCCTGGACGAGGTCGTGGAGTTCTTCCGCACCCACTACGTGCCGGCCAACGCGGTGCTCACCCTGGCCGGCGATTTCGAGCCGCGGCAGGCGCTGGGGCGCGTCGAGCACTACTTCGGCGAGGTGGCGGCCGGCACCGCGCCTCAGGCCCCGCGCCAGCGCCCGGTCTGGCCGTCGGCCGAGCGCCGCGAGGTGCTGCCGGACCGGGTCGAGCTGGCCCGGGTCTACCTCGGCTTCACCGTCCCCGCGGTGGGCGACCGCCGGTGCGACGCCGCCGAGCTGCTGGCGATCGTGCTGGGGGACGGCCGGTCGAGCCCGCTCTACCGCGACCTGGTCCACGACCGGGAGCTGGCGCAGGAGGTGTGGGCGGCGGTGCTGCCGATGGAGATCCAGTCGACCTTCCTGCTGGTGGCAACCGCCCGGCCCGGGGTCGAGCCCGACCGGCTCGAGGAGGCGCTGCGGGGTCATCTGGCGACCGCCTCACGCGGCGAGCTCGCCGCGGACGAGCTGGAGCGGGCGCGCAACCGGATGGTGGCGGCCCACCTCGGCGCGCTGCAGTCGCTCGACCGCCGGGCCGACCTGCTGTCGCGCGCCACCACTTTCTTCGACGACCCGGAGCGGCTCAACCGCGAGCTGGAGCGCTACCTCGGGCTCGGCGCCGGGGAGCCGGCGGCGGTGGCCACCGACTTCCTGCGACCCGACCGCGGGGTGGTAGTCCACGTCGTGCCGGCGGTCGGGGGCGGCCGGACGGCCGGATGAAGGAGCGCCCAGACGCCCCGCAGCGGCCGGTCTCCAGGCGGGGTCCGCCGCCGCCGGGGCCGCAGCGGCCGTTCCGCTTCCCGGAGTTCGAGCGCCGGCGGCTTGCCAACGGGCTGGCGGTCTATGCGGCACCGGTCGGCCATCTGCCGCTGGTCGAGCTCGAGCTGCTGCTGCCCGGCGGCGCCGAGCATGATCCGCCCGAGCGCGCCGGTCTCGCCACCCTCACCGCGGCCCTGCTCAACGACGGGTCCCGAGAGCACACCGCCCTCGAGCTGGCGGCCGCCGCCGAGCGGCTGGGCGGGTCGCTCGACAGCCAGGCCGACTGGGACGCCGCCAGCATCGGCTCGGGCCTGCTGGCCGAGCACCTGGAGAGCGGCCTCGGACTGCTGGCCGAGGTGGCCACCCGGCCGGCGTTTCCGGCCCGCGAGCTCGAGCGCCGGCGCCAGCGGCGGCTGGCGGAGCTGCTGCGCCAGCGCGCCCAGCCCCAGTCGCTGGCCACCGCCGCCCTAACCAGAGCGCTCTACGCCCCGACCGTCTATGGAAACACCCTCGACGGCCGGGCGGCAGGACTGCGGGCCATCACCCGCGACGAGGTCGAGGTCTTCGCCGGCCGCCACCTGACCCCGGCCGGCGGCGCGCTGCTGGCGGTCGGCGCGTTCGAGCCCGAGCGGCTGTTCGGGCTGGCCGCGGACCATCTCGGCGACTGGCGCGCCCGGCCGGCCTCCCCGTCTCCCGACGTCTCGGCGCCCGAGGTCGTCAGGCCCGACATCGTGCCACCCGAGCACGCCGGCCCACGGATCGAGCTGGTGAACCAGCCGCGGGCGGTGCAGACCGAGCTGCGGGTGGGGCTTCCCACGGTCTCCCGCCGCCACCCCGACTGGGTGGCGCTCCACGTCCTCAACTGCGTCCTCGGCGGCAAGTTCACCAGCCGGCTCAACCTCAGCCTCCGCGAGCGCCTCGGCGTCACCTACGGTGCTCACAGCAGCCTCGCCGCCCGGCTCGGCCCCGGGCCGCTGGTGATCGCGACCGCAGTGGCCACCGACGCGGTCGGGGCGGCGGTCGGCGAGGCAGTGACCGAGCTCGGGCGGCTCCGCAGCCGGAAGGTCGGCGACGACGAGCTCGAAGAGGCCCACAGCTATCTGATCGGCGCCTTCCCGTATCCGCTCCAGCGCCTCGGGGGCGTCCTCCACCGGCTCGCCGAGCTGGCCCTCTACGGGCTGCCCGACGACTATTTCAGGAGCCACGCCGAGCGGCTGCGGGCGGTCGACGGCGAAGCCCTGCGCGCGGTCGCCGGCCGGTACCTCGATCCGCGGCGGATCGCCGTGGTGGCGGTAGGGCCGGCCTCCCGGCTCGCCCCCCAGCTCGAGGCCTTCGGCGAGGTCTCGATCCGGTCTCCGAAAGAGGTGATCGAGTAGGTCATAAACCGTTGTTTTTCAGTCACTTGAGAGGGGAAGCCGGGGCCCGATCCGGACTCCCCAGCGTGTTATAGTTACGGTTTCCCGTGAGGAGAGCCAGCGCATGAAGGTCGAGACCCCAGATCAGATCCGCAACCTGGCGCTCGCCGGCCACAGCGACACCGGCAAGACGACCCTGGCCAGCGCCCTGCTGTGGACCAGTGGCGTGGTCAACCGGCTCAACCGGGTCGAGGACGGCAACACCATCACCGACTTCGACGCCGAAGAGATCGAGCGCGGCATCTCGATCAACCTCGCCCCCTGCTTCGCCCCCTGGCGGCAGCACAAGATCAACCTCATCGACTGCCCCGGCTACGGCATCTTCTTCACCGAGACCCAGAGCGCGATGCGCGCCGCCGACGCCGCCCTGCTGTGCGTCAGCGCCGCCTCGGGCATCGAGGTGACGACCGAGAACGTGTGGAGCTACGCCGAGGAGATCGGGCTGCCGGTGCTCATCCACCTGACCAAGATGGACCGCGAGCGGGCCGAGCTGGGGGCCAATCTCGAGCAGCTGCGCGACAAGTTCGGCCGCGAGGTGGTGCCGGTGCAGCTGCCCATCGGCTCGGCGCAGGAGTTCACCGGCATCGTCGATCTGCTCCACGGGAAGGCCTACGGCTTCACCCGCGACGGCGACGGCACCGCGCAGCCCCAGGAGGTACCGGCCGAGCTGGCCGACGAGGTCGCCACCTGGCGGACGGCGCTGATCGAGGCGGTGGCCGAGAGCGACGACGAGCTGCTCGAGAAGTTCTTCGAACAGGGGACGCTCGACGGCGAGGAGCTGATCGCCGGGCTGCGGCGCGCGGTCGCCGGCCGCAAGCTCTACCCGCTGACCGTCAGCGCCGCCGCCCACGGCATCGGGCCCTCGCTGCTGCTCGACTCGCTGGTCGAGGCCGCCCCCTCGCCGACCAGCCGCCCGGTCTTTCCGGCCACCAACGTCGGTGGCGACGAGGCGCCGGTCGACTGCGATCCCTCGGGCCCGGCCGCCGCCCTGGTGTTCAAGACCCTGAGCGACCCCTTCACCGGCAAGGTGTCGCTGCTGCGGGTGGTCAGCGGCACGGTCTCGAGCGACGCCCCGCTGTGGAACACCCGCGAGGAAAAAGAGGAGCGGATCGGGCACCTGATGGCGATGCAGGGCAAGCAGGGGACCCCGGTCGACCGTCTGGTCACCGGCGACGTCGGCGGCGTCGCCAAGCACAAGACCGCCCACACCGGCGACACGCTGTGCGACAAGTCGCGCCCGGTGCGGCTCGGCTGGGTGCCGCCCAGGGAGCCGGCAATGTCGTTCGCCATCGAGCCCAAGTCGAAGGGCGACGAGGAGAAGATCGGCGAGGCGCTGTCACGGTTGCTGGAGGAGGACCTCACCCTGCAGGCGCGCCGCGACGAGGAGACCGGCGAGTTCCTGCTGTCGGGGACCGGCCAGCTCCACGTCGAGATCGCCGTCGCCAAGCTCAAGAAGCGCTTCCAGGTGGAGGTGATCCTCCACCCGCCCAAGGTGCCCTACCGCGAGACCATCCGCCGGCCCGCCGAGGGCCACGGCCGGCACAAGAAGCAGACCGGCGGGCGCGGGCAGTTCGCCGACTGCAGGATCAAGATCGAGCCGCTCACCGACGGCGAGGACTTCGACTTCGTCGACGAGATCTTCGGGGGCTCGATCCCCCAGCAGTACCGGCCGGCGGTCGAGAAGGGGATCCAGGAGGCGCGCCGGCGGGGCTTCCTGGCGGGCTATCCGGTGGTGGGCTTCCGGGTGCGGCTGCTCGACGGCCAGCACCACGACGTGGACTCGTCCGAGATGGCGTTCAAGATCGCCGGCTCGCTGGCCTTCAAGGACGCCATGGCCAAGGCCGGCGCCACCCTGCTCGAACCCATCATGAAGGTCGAGATCACCACCACCGACGAGTTCATGGGCGACATCATGAGCGACCTCTCTTCACGCCGCGGCCGCCCCCAGGGCATGGAGAGCCAGAACGGCTCCCAGCGGGTCGACGCCCTGGTGCCGATGGCCGAGATGCTGTCCTACGCGCCGGCCCTGCGCTCCATCACCCAGGGGCGCTCCAGCTTCCACATGGAGATGTCGCACTACGAGGAAGTGCCGAAGCAGATCCAGGAGAAGATCATCGCCGCCGCCAAAGAGGAGGAGTAGCCCCGGCGGCAGCCGACGTGGGGACCTACTCCCGGTCGACGAACTCGAGGATCGCCATCTGGGCGCCGTCGCCCTGGCGCGGGGGCAGGCGGACGATCCGCAGGTAGCCACCCGGCCGCTCCTTGAAGCGCGGGCCGATCTCCTCGAACAGCTTCTTGACCAGGTCGCGCCGCTCCAGCCAGCGCCCCACCTGCCGGCGGGCGTGCACCGAATCCTGCCGGCTGCGGGTGACCACGCGCTCGGCGATCGGCCGCAGCTCCTTGGCCTTGGCCAGGGTGGTGCGGATACGGCCGTGGGTCACCAGCGAAGCCAGCTGATTGCGGAACAGCGCCTGCCGGTGGGCGGTGGTGCGGCCGAGCTTGCGGCCGCTGACGTTGTGACGCATCTCTCGTCGCCCCCTAGGCGCTGACCGCCATGCCGCCGGCGCTGGCGGCGCTGGCCGGCACGTCCATGCCCAGCCTCAGCCCGAGACCGCCCAGCGCCTCCTGCACCTCCTCGAGCGACTTGCGGCCGAAGTTCTTGGTCTCCAGCATCTCCTTCTCGCTCTTGCGCACCAGGTCGCGGAGGGTGTGGATGTTGGCGTTCTTGAGGCAGTTGGCCGAGCGCACCGAGAGGTCCAGCTCGTCGATCGAGCGGGCGAGCACCGAGTCGATCCCCGACAGCTCCTCGCTCTCGGCGCTCGACTCCTCGAGCAGCGTCCGCTCGGACTCGATGAAGATCGTCAGATGGTCCTTGAGCAGGGTGGCGGCCAGCGACAGCGACTCCTCGGGCGACAGCGTCCCGTTGGTGGTGACCTCGAGGATCAGCTTCTCGTAGTCGGTGGCGCGACCCACCCGGGCCGCCTCCACCTTGTAGTTGACGCGCTTGATCGGCGAGTGCACCGAGTCGACGGGGATCCAGCCGATGCCCAGGCTCTCGTCGAAGTTGCGCTCGGCGCTGACGTAGCCGCGCCCCGGCGCCACCCTCAGCTGGAGCTTGAGCCGTCCCTCTTCGTTGACGGTCGCCAGGTGGACGTCCGGATCGCAGATCTCGACCTGGGAGTCGCCCTCGAGCTGCCCGGCGGTGACCGCGCCCGGCCCCGACACGTCGAGGTTGAGGAACTTGGGCTCCTCGGAGTGCAGCCGGATCGGGATGTCCTTGAGGTTGAGGATGATGTCGGTCATGTCCTCGACCACTCCGGGGATCGAGGAAAACTCGTGGAGGATGCCCTCGACCTGTACCGCGGTGATCGCCGCACCCTCGATCGAGGACAGCAGGCAGCGCCGCAGGGCGTTGCCGACGGTGGTGGCGAAGCCGCGCTCGAAAGGCTGGGCGGAGAAACGACCGAAGGTCGGCGACAGCTCGCCGTCGACTTCGATTCTCTTGGGACGCTGAAATCCCTTCCAAAGCATCAGAAAGACTCCTTCTGGCCGCCGGCGCCGACAGGCGTCAACGGCTGTACAGCTCGACGATCAGCTGCTCTTCGATGGGGACCTTGATGTCCTCACGGGTCGGCAGGGCCAACACCTTGCCGCCGAAGTTCTCGACGTCGAGTTCCAACCAGTTGGGAATACCTCGCCCGCGTGCGGTCTCGACGCTGGCGCGGATGAATGCGTTCTTGCGGCTCGACTCCTTGATGGCGATCTGCTGCCCCACCTTGGTCTGGTAGGACGGGATGGTGGTCTTGCGGCCGTCCACCTGGATGTGCCCGTGGCGCACCAGCTGCCGGGCCTGGGCCCGCGACGAGGCGAACCCCAGGTTGTAGACCACGTTGTCGAGGCGGCGCTCGAGGGCGACCATCAGGTTCTCACCGGTCACCCCCCGCTGACGCTCGGCGTTGCGGAAGTAGGTGCGGAACTGCCGCTCTAGCACGCCGTACATCCGCTTGACGCGCTGCTTCTCGCGCAGCTGCGGACCGTAGCCCAGGCTGCGCCGGCCACGCCGCTGGCCGTGCTGCCCCGGGGGATAGCCGCGGCGCTCGATGGCGCACTTCTCCTTGAAGCAGCGATCTCCCTTGAGGAACAGTTTCATCCGCTCCCGGCGGCAGAGCCGGCAGACGGGTCCGGTGTAGCGTGCCACTTCTGATCTCCTTCTGAGCGCTCGATCCTGGGTCGGGTGGACGGCGGCGGGTCAGACCCGGCGCCGCTTGCGGGGCCGGCAGCCGTTGTGGGGAATGGGGGTCACGTCGCGAATCGACTTCACCGACAGACCGCTCGAGGACAGTGCCCGGATCGCCGACTCACGGCCGCTGCCCGGGCCCTTGACCTGGACGTCGACGGTGCGCATGCCCGCGTCCCGGGCCCCCTGGGCGGCGTTCTGACCGGCCACCTGGGCGGCGAAGGGGGTGCCCTTCCGCGAGCCCTTGAAGCCGATGCGGCCGGCCGAGGACCAGCTGACGACGTTGCCGTCGGGGTCGGAGATGGTGATCAGCGTGTTGTTGAAGGAGGCCTGGATGTGCGCCACGCCGTGGGGCACCACCCGCTTCTCCCTCTTCTTGCTGCTCTTCTTGCCTGCGCGTTGTTTGGCCATGACGTTCCTAACCGTTCGTTGCCTACTTCTTGACTTTCTTCTTGCCGGCCACGGCGCCGCGGCGCGGGCCCTTGCGGGTGCGGGCGTTGGTGTGGGTGCGCTGGCCGCGCGCCGGCAGGCTGCGGCGGTGCCGCACCCCGCGATAGCTGCCGATCTCGATCAGCCGCCGGATGTTCTGCCCCACCTCCTTGCGGAGGTCGCCCTCGACCCGCGCGTCGTCCTGGATGACCTGGCGGATCTCGCGGGCCTCGTCCTCGGTGAGGTCCTTCACCTTGGTGGTGGGCGACACCCCGGTCTTGGCGAGAATCTCGCGCGCTTGGGTGCGGCCGATGCCGTAGATGTAGGTCAGCCCGATCCAGACCTGCTTCTTCTGGGGCAGGTCGACCCCTGCGATTCTTGCCATCGAATTACCCCTGCCGCTGCTTGTGTTTGGGGTTGGTGCAGATCACCCGCACCACGCCGTGGCGGCGCACGATCTTGCACTTGGAACAGATCCTCTTGACGGATGCGCGGACTTTCATCGCTTCACCTCTGGGGCCTTACGTATCGCAAACGGGGAGGTCGCCGGGGCGGTTCAGCGGAGCCGGTAGACGATGCGGCCACGGTCCAGGTCGTAGGGCGACAGCTCCACCCGCACCCGGTCCCCCGGCAGAATACGGATGAAGTGCTTACGCATCTTGCCCGAGACGTGGGCCAGCACCCGATGCCCGTTCTCGAGCTCCACCCGGAACATGGCGTTGGGCAGCGGCTCCACCACCACGGCCTCGACTTCGATCGCTTCTTCCTTGGCCAAATCCTTCCTCTGGGTCCGCCCCTGTTCTAGGCCGCCACCCGGCCCAACACCTGCGGGCCCTGGCGGGTGACCGCCACCGAAAACTCGAAATGGGCCGACAGCTTGCCGTCGGCGGTGCGGGCGGTCCAGCCGTCGGGGTCCACCTTGACGTCGTGGCCGCCGGCGTTGACCATCGGCTCGATCGCCAGCACCAGCCCAGGCTCCAGCCGCGGGCCCTTGCCCGGCTCGCCGAAGTTGGGCACCTGCGGGTCCTCGTGCAGCGAGGTGCCGATCCCGTGACCGACGAACTCGCGCACCACCGAAAAGCCATGACTTTCGACGTGCTGCTGGACGGCGTGCCCGATGTCCGAAAGCCGGGCGCCCGGCCGGGTGCGGTCGACCGCCAGCTCGAGGGCGCGGCGGGTCACCGCCAGCAGCCGCTCGGCCTCCTCGTCCACCCGCCCCACCGCGAAGGTGCGGGCGGCGTCCCCGTAGTAGCCCTTGTAGAGCACCCCGCAGTCGACGCCGACGATGTCGCCTTCGCCAAGCGGGGTGTCGTCGGGGATGCCGTGCACGATGACGTCGTTGATCGAGGTGCACAGGGTCGCCGGGTAGCCCCGGTAGTCGAGAAAGGCCGGCACTCCGCCGTGCTCGCGGATCGTCCGCTCCGCAAAGCGATCCAGCTCGCGGGTCGTCATCCCGGGCACCAGGCGCTCGGCGATGCCGTCCAGCACCCGGTGGACGATCCGGTTGGCCTCGTCCATCAAGGCGATCTCGCCGTCGGTCTTCAGCACCATCCGTTACCTTCCGCCAGGGCCTGCCGCACGCTCGCCGCCACCGCCTCGACCGGCTGGTGCCCGTCGACCTCGCGGAGCAGCCCCTGCTCGCGATAATACTCGACCAGCGGCGCGGTCCGGCGGCGGTAGACCTCGAGACGGCGGCGGACCACCTTCTCGTCGTCGTCGGCCCGCTTGCGGCCCAGCGCCCGGGCGATCAGCTCGGCCTCGGGCACCGCCAGCCGCACCACCGCGTCCAGGCACCGCGATCTGCGACCCAGGATGGCCTCCAGGTCGTCGGCCTGGACCCGGGTGCGCGGATAGCCGTCGAGGATGAAGCCGCGGGCGGCGTCCGGCTGCTGCAAGCGCTCCTCCACCACCCGCGCCATGGTCCGATCGTCGACCAG
The DNA here is from genome assembly GCA_041567315.1 of Thermoanaerobaculia bacterium. GTDB lineage: Bacteria > Acidobacteriota > Thermoanaerobaculia > Multivoradales > JAHEKO01. The sequence continues at coordinate 13,554 of JBFGCA010000071.1, forward strand.
CTCGCCGGCGGCCAGCAGCCGCTCCACCTGCCCGCCGAGCGGGCTGCTGTCGGCCACCGCCTGCCGCAGCATGTCGCCGGTCGACACCGCCGGCACCCCCAGCTCTCCGGCCAGCAGCGCGGCCTGGGTGCCCTTGCCGGAGCCCGGGGCGCCGAGCAGCACCACGCAGGAGGGTCGCTCAGCCGCGGCGCCCACGGATCCTCCCGCGCTTCATGAAGCCTTCGTAGTTGCGCATCACCAGCTGGCTCTCGACCTGCTGGACGGTGTCCATCGCCACCCCGACCACGATCAGCAGCGAGGTGCCGCCGAAATAGAAGTTGATCCCCATCCCCTGGGTGAACCAGGAGGGCAGGAAGGCGTCCAGCGTGCCGCCGATCACCGGCAGCCCCTGGACCTTCATGCCGCTGAGCAGGAACTCGGGCAGGATCGAGACCGACGCCAGGTAGACGGCGCCCACCAGGGTCAGCCGGGTGAGGATGCGGTCGATGTACTCCGAGGTCCGTTTGCCCGAGCGGATGCCGGGGATGAAGCCGCCGTACTTGCGCAGGTTCTCGGCGGTGTCCGCCGGGTTGAAGATGATCGATACGTAGAAGTAGCAGAAGAAGATGATCGCCACCGAGTAGAGCAGGTAGTAGATCGGCTGGCCCCACGAGATGTAGCCGGCCAGGGTCTGCAGCCACTCGTTCTGGAACATGCCGGCGATAGTGGTGGGGATCATCACCACCGAGCTGGCGAAGATCACCGGGATGACGCCGCCGGTGTTGACCCGCAGCGGGAGATAGGTGTTCTGGCCACCGTAGATCCGGCGCCCCACCACCCGCTTGGCGTACTGCACCGGGATGCGGCGCTGGGCGCGCTCCATGTAGACGATGAAGGCCACCACCGCGACCATGAAGAGCACCAGGAACACCAGCTTGAGGATCGACATGCTGCCGCTCTGCAGGCTGGAGAAGGTGTCGAAGATGGCGCCCGGCAGCCCGACCACGATGCCGGCGAAGATGATCAGCGAGATACCGTTGCCGACCCCGCGCTCGGTGATCTGCTCGCCCAGCCACATGACGAAGGCGCAGCCGGTGGTCAAGGTCAGCACCGTCATCAGCCGGAAACCCCAGCCGGGGTTGGGCACCAGGCCGGCGCCGCCCGGGGTCGACATCTTCTCCAGCCACACCGAGATGCCGGTCGACTGGATGATCGAGATGCCCATCGTCAGGTAGCGGGTGTACTGGGTGATCTTGCGCCGCCCCAGCTCGCCCTCCTTGGACAGCTTCTCCAGGTAGGGCCAGACCACAGTCAGCAGCTGGAGGATGATCGAGGCGGTGATGTAGGGCATGATGCCGAGCGCGAACACCGCCACCCGCTCCAGGCTGCCGCCGGTGAAGGTGTTGACGAACCCCAGCAGCGTGCCCTGCATCGCCTGCATGAACTCCACCAGCGCCTGCGGATCGATCCCCGGAGTCGGGATGTTGCATCCCACCCGGTAGACGGTCAGCAGGCCGAACGTGAAGTACAGCCGCCTCCGCAGGTCGGGAATGGCGAAGATGTTGCGAAAACTCTCGATCACGGCTCGAGGACCTCGCAGGTGCCGCCGGCGGCCTCGATCTTGGCTCGGGCGCTACGGCTGAACTTGTGGGCCCGGACGGTCAGCGCTCGCGACGGCTCGCCGTCGCCCAGCACCTTGAGCGGGCGGCCGCGCCGGATCCAGCCCTTGGCGGCCAGCGTCTCGGGCGTGATCTCGCCCTCCAGCTCGGCCAGCTGCGACAGGTTGACGATCTCGTACTCGGTCCGGAAGATGTTGGTGAAGCCGCGCTTCGGGATGCGGCGCACCAGCGGCATCTGGCCGCCCTCGAAGCCCAGCCGGCGGGTATAGCCGGAGCGCGAGCGCTGCCCCTTGTCGCCACGGCCGGCGGTCACCCCGCGGCCCGATCCCTGGCCGCGGCCGACCCGCCGCTTGGCGCGCTTGCTTCCCTTGGCCGGCGACAGTTCGTGCAGTTTCATGACTCGTCCTCGACGATCTCCACCAGGTGCGAGACCTTGGCCACCATCCCACGGACGGCGGGGGTGTCCTCGCGCTCCACCTGGTGGCGGATGCGGCGCAGACCCAGGCCGCGCAGCACCTCGCGCTGCCGCCGTGGGCGCCCGATGACGCTGCGCACCTGGCGCAGGGTTAGCTTCTTCGCGGACGCCTTCCTGGCCGCCTTCTTCTTTGCCGTCGCCATCGCTCTACTCCGTCGTCTCGCTGGGCGCCTCGTCGGCCGCCTCGCCGGTCGACTCCGGGGCCGCCGCCTCGCCGGCCGCAGCCGGCTGACGGCCGTCGCCGTTGACGCCGCGCAGCCGCCGCGTGGTCTTCTCGTCGCGCAGCTGGTACAGGGCCTCCATCGTCGCCTTGACCACGTTCTGCGGGTTCTTCGAGCCCAGCGACTTGGTCAGGATGTCCTGGCAGCCGGCGCTCTCGACCACCGCCCGCACGGCGCCGCCGGCGATCACCCCGGTGCCCTCGGAGGCCGGCTTGAGCAGCACCCGGCTGGCCCCGAAGATGCCCAGCGCCTCGTGGGGAATGGTGGTGCCCTTGAGCGGCACCTTGAACAGGTTCTTCTTGGCGATCTCGATACCCTTGCGGATGGCGCTGGGGACCTCCTTCGCCTTGCCGGAGCCGAAGCCGACCCGGCCGTTGCCGTCGCCGATCACCACCAGAGCGGTGAAGGAGAAGTTCTTACCGCCCTTCACCACCTTGGTGACCCGGTTGATGTTGATCACCTGCTCGAAGAACTCGGGCTCGCTGTTGAAAGTCCTGGCCAAGACTCGTTCCTCCCGGTTGCCGCGGCGCTAGAACGCCAGTCCCTTGGCGCGGGCGCCCTCGGCGACCTCGCGCACCCGCCCGTGGTAGATGTAACCGCCGCGGTCGAAGACCACCCGGTCGATGCCCCGGCTCTTGGCCCGCTCGCCCACCGCCTCGCCCACCAGCCGCGCCGCCTTGCGGTCCTTGGTGCTGCCGGCCAGCTTGCCGCGCAGCTCGGCCTCGCCGGAGTTGGCCTGCGCCAGGGTGGCGCCGGTGGTGTCGTCGATGACCTGCGCGTAGATGTACCGCAGGCTCTTGAACACCGCCAGGCGCGGGCGCTCGCCGGTCCCCGAGACCCGCGAGCGCACCCGCCGGTGGGCACGGTGGCGCCGCTCTCTCCTCGCCTGTGCTAGGTCCATGATTGCTGACTCCTACTTGGCTCCCGCCTTGCCCACCTTGCGGTGGATGATCTCGTCGCTGTAGCGGATGCCCTTGCCCTTGTAGGGCTCGGGGGGGCGCAGCCCCCGCAGGTCGGCCGCCACCTGGCCGACCAGCTGGCGGTCGGCGCCCTGGATGCGGATGCGACCGGCCTTTTCCTCGACCTCGGCCTCGATCCCCTGGGGGACCGGGAACACCACCGGGTGCGAGTAGCCCAGCGACAGGTGGATCTCCCGTCCCTTGAGCTCCGCCCGATAGCCGACGCCGTGGATCTCGAGCTGCTTGCTGAATCCCTCCGCGACGCCGCGCACGGCGTTGGCGAGCAGCGCCCGCAGCAGACCGTGGCGCGACCGATGCGGTCTGCCGTCACCGTCTCGGCGCAGCTCGACGACGCCGTCGCCGACCTCCACCGAGACGCCCTCGAGCAGCTGCTGGCGGACCTCGCCACGGGGCCCACGGGCGACGAAGGCCTCGCCCTCGATCTTCACCTCGACCCCCTTGGGAACCCGGATCGGCTTTCTTCCCACGCGCGACATCGCCGTCTCCCTACCAGATCTCGCAGAGCAGCTCGCCGCCCACCCGCCGCTCGCGGGCCTCGGCGTCGGTCAGTAGACCCTGGGAGGTGGAGACGATCCCCACCCCCATGCCGTTGAGCACCTGCGGCACCTCGGCGGCGCCCCGGTAGACGCGCCGGCCCGGCGAGCTGACCCGCTGGACGTGGCGGATCAGCGGCTCGCCGTCCGGCGTGTACTTGAGATAGACGCGCAGCTTGCGCCGCACCGGCGAGTCGCCAAACAGCTCGAAGCGCTGGATGTAGCCCTGCTCCTTGAGCAGGCGGCAGAGCTCGGTCTTGAGCTTGGAGGCGGGCACGTCCACCCGGTCGTGCTTGGCCAGGTGCCCGTTGCGGATGCGGGTCAGCAGGTCCGCCACCGGATCGGTCATCGTCATCGGGATCTCCTCACCACCGCACCGGCTACCAGCTGGCCTTGATGACGCCCGGCAGATAGCCCTCGAGCGACAGGTTGCGAAAACAGATCCGGCACAGCCCGAACTTCCTCATGTAGCCGCGGGGCCGGCCGCAGCGGCGGCAGCGATTGCGCTTGCGCACGGTGTACTTGGCCCGCTGGCCGATCTTCGCCATGTTGGCTGCGGTTGCCACGTTGCTTCTCCTTGGTTCCCTTGGTCTCGGTTCCGCCGGGTCTCGCGTCCCGGCCTCAGGCGCCGGCCTCGCCGCGCTGGCGGGCGAACGGCATGCCCAGCTCGCGCAGCAGGTAGAAAGCCTGCTCGTCGTTGGCGGCGCTGGTCACGAAGGTGATGTTCATGCCCTTGGGCTTCTCCACCTTGCTGTAGTCGAGGTCCGGGAAGATCAGGTGGTCGCGGATCCCCAGGGTGTAGTTGCCGCGCCCGTCGAAACTGCCGTCGGGCAACCCCCGGAAGTCGCGCACCCGGGGCAGGGCGATGGCCACCAGCCGGTCGAGGAAGATCCACATCCGCTGACCGCGGAGGGTGACCCGGCAGCCGATCGGCATTCCCTCGCGCACCTTGAAAGCGGCCACCGACTTGCGGGCCCGGGTGACGGTCGGGCGCTGACCGGCCACCTTGGCCAGCTCCTCGACCGCGTCGTCGAGGACCTTGATGTTCTGGGTGGCCTCGCCGAGACCCATGTTGAGGACGATCTTCTGCAGCCGGGGGACCGCCATCACGTTGTCGATCGCGAACTCCTTGCGCAGGCGCGGCACGATCTCCTCGCGGTAGCGGTCCCTGAGCCGCGGTGGGAGCGCTTTGCCCGCAGGCTTCGCGGCGGGCTTGGCTGGGGGGGCCGCGCCCTTGGCGGCCGCCTGCTCTTTCTTCTTCTTGGCCATCGTCTTGCCTTTGCGCTCAGCTGAAGCTGGCCCCACAGCGCTTGCACACCCTCACCGAGCTGCCGTCCTCGAGCCGGCGGCGACCGACCCGGGTCGGTTTGCCGCAGTCGGGACAGATCAGGCGCAGGTTGGAGAGCTGGATCGGCGCCTCGCGCTCCAGGATGCCGCCCTGCACCTGCCGGCTGGGGTTGGGCCGCGTGTGCCGCTTGATCATGTTGATCCGCTCGACGATGGCGCGGTCGACGGCCGGCAGGACGCGGAGCACCCGCCCGCGGGCCCCCCGGTCCCGACCCTCGGCGACCAGCACCTCGTCGTTCTTCTTGATGTTGGTGCCGCTCATCTCTACAGGACCTCCGGCGCCAGCGACACGATCTTCATGAACCGCTTCTCGCGCAGCTCGCGGGCCACCGGCCCGAAGACGCGGGTGCCGACCGGCTCGCCGGCCTCGTTGATCAGCACCGCCGAGTTGCTGTCGAAGCGGATGTGGCTGCCGTCGCGGCGCCGGTACGAGCGGCGGGTGCGGACGATCACCGCCCTGACCACCTGGCCCTTCTTGACGGTGCCCTCGGGCGTCGCCTCCTTGACCGAAGCGGTGATCACGTCGCCCAGCCGTCCGTAGCGGCCGGCCGATCCGCCCCGCAGGTGGATGCAGGCGATCTTGCGGGCGCCGGAGTTGTCCGCCACGTCGAGGACGGTCCCCATCTGGATCATCCCGCTAGCTCCCCTCGGCTCGCTTGAGGATCTCCTGCACCCGCCAGCGCTTGAGGCGCGACAGCGGGCGGCTGGAGACGATGCGAACCTGGTCGCCGGTCCGGCACTCGTTGTTCTCGTCGTGGGCGTAGAACTTGGCGGTGCGCTTCATGTAGCGCCGGTAGAGCCGGTGCATGTGGGTGTTGGTCACCGCCACCACCACGGTCTTGTCCATGCGGTCGCCGATCACGGTGCCGATCTTGGTCTGCCGCCGGCCACGGGCGGCGCTGGTCTGGGTCTCCGACATCTCCCTAGCTCTCCTCCGCGCCGGCCGGGCGCCGCTCCCGCAGGACGGTCAGCACCCTGGCCAGGTCGCGCCGCACGGTGCGGATCTTGGCCGGGCTCTCGAGCTGCCCGGTCACCTTCTGCAGGCGAAGCGCAAAGAGCTTCTCGGAAAGGTCCCGCTCCTGCTCGCGCAGCTCGTCCTCGGTCTGTTCTCTCAGATCGGCGGCTTTCATCTCGTCCTCACCAGGTAATCTTCAGCGTCCTCTTTCAGCGGGCGATCGCGCCCCGCTCGAGGTACCGGGTCTTGATCCCGAACTTGTAGGAGGCCAGCTCGATCGCCCGCCGGGCGGTCTCCGGTCCCACCCCCTCGAGCTCGAAGAGCACGCGGCCGGGCTTGACCACCGCCACCCACTCCTCGGGATTGCCCTTGCCCTTGCCCATCCGGGTCTCCAGCGGCTTCTTGGTCACCGGCTTGTCGGGGAAGACGCGGATCCAGATCTTGCCGCCGCGCTTGACGCCGCGGGCGATGGCGATACGCGCCGCCTCGATCTGCCGGGCGGTCACCCAGCCCGCCTCGGTGGCCTGCAGGCCGTAGTCGCCGAAGGCGATGAAGTCGCCGCCCTTGGCGCGGCCCCGGCGCCGGCCCCGCTGCTGCTTGCGGTGCTTGACCTTCTTGGGCATCAACATGGTCGGATCTCCTCGAACTCCCCCGAACGCCTCAGTGCATCATCCGGCGCGTCTTCTCGCGCAGCACGTCGCCGCGATAGATCCACGCCTTGACGCCGATCACCCCGTAGGTGGTCCGCGCCTCGGCGAACCCGTAGTCGATCTCCGCTTTCAGGGTGTGCAGCGGCAACCGCCCGTCCTGGTACCACTCGGTGCGGGCGATCTCGTGGCCGCCGAGCCGGCCGGAAACCATGATCTTAAAGCCCTTGGCGCCAAAACGGAAGGCCGACTCCATGGCCTTGCGCATGGCGCGGCGGAAGGCCACCCGGCGCAGCAGCTGGCCGGCGATGTTCTCGGCCACCAGCTGGGCGTCCAGCTCGGGCCGCTGGATCTCCTGGATGTTGATGTGCACCTCCCGGCCGATGCTCTTCATCAGGTCGTCGCGCAGCTTGTCGACCTCGGCCCCCTTGCGGCCGATGATGATCCCCGGCCGCGAGGTGTAGATGGTGACCCGCATCTTGTCGGCCGCGCGCTCGATGTCGATCTCGCTGACCCCGGCGTGCGACAGACGCCGCTTGAGCCGGCGGCGGAGCTTGAGGTCCTCGTGGAGGAGCTTGGAGTAGTCGTGCTCCGCGTACCACCGCGAGTGCCAGCTCTGGTTGTAGACCAGGCGAAAACCGTAAGGGTGTACTTTCTGTCCCAAGATCGTCTCCTTCGAAACTCTATTCGGCCTTGCGGGTGTCCAGCTTGATGGTCACGTGGCTCTGTCGCTTGAGGACCCGGAAGGCCCGCCCCATCGGCTGTGGCCGCAGGCGCTTGAGCGTCGGACCGCCGTCGACGAAGATCTCCTTGACGTAGAGACGGCCGACGTCGAGCTGCTCGTCGCGGTTCTCGGCGTTGGCGATCGCCGAGCGCAGCAGCTTGCCGAGCGGCCGGGCCGCCGACTTGGGGCTGAGCTGCAACACGTTGGTCGCCTCCTGGACGTCCTTGCCACGGATCTGGTCGGCCACCAGCCGCACCTTTTGCGGCGAGGCCTGCAGGTAGCGCAAGCGAGCGGTGATCTCCATCGCTTCTCCCCGGCCGAGGCCCTACCTCGGCCTCCCCATCTTCTCGGCCCTACGGCCGCCGTGGCCGCGGAAGGTGCGGGTCATGGCGAACTCGCCCAGCTTATGCCCCACCATGTTCTCGGTGATGTAGACCGGGATGAACTTGATGCCGTTGTGCACCGCAATGGTGCGGCCCACCATCTCCGGCGTGATCGTCGAGCGCCGCGACCAGGTCTTGATCACCCGGTTGTCGCCGGTGTCGATCGAGGCCTGGAGCCGCCGCGCCAGGTGATCGTCGATGAAGTAGCCTTTTTTCAGAGATCGAGCCATCGCCCAGCTCCCGTCACTTCTTGCCGCGCCGGCGCACGATCATCGGCTGCGTGCGCTTGTTGCGGCGGGTCTTGTAGCCCTTGGTGGGCTTGCCCCAGGGGGTGCAGGGGTGGCGACCCCCCGAACTGCGGCCCTCGCCGCCGCCCATCGGATGGTCGATCGGGTTCATCGTCACCCCGCGGTTGTGGGGCCGGCGGCCGAGCCAGCGCTTGCGGCCCGCCTTGCCCAGCGACACGTTCTCGTGGTCCAGGTTGCCGATCTGGCCGATGGTGGCGTAGCAGTCGACGTGCACCCGGCGCACCTCGCCGGAGGGCAGCCGGACCTGGGCGTAGGAGCCCTCCTTGGCCATCAGCTGGGCGCCGGCCCCGGCGCTGCGCACCAGCTGGCCGCCCTTGCCGATCTTGAGCTCCAGGTTGTGGATGATCGAGCCCACCGGGATCTGCTTGAGCGGCAGCGCGTTGCCGGGGTTGACCGGAGCCTCCTCGCCGGCGATCACCTCGGCGCCGGGCGCCAGCCCGTGCGGCCACAGGATGTAGCGCTTGTCGCCGTCGGCGTAGTGGAGCAGCGCGATGCGGGCCGAGCGGTTGGGGTCGTACTCGACGGTTGCCACCCGCGCCGGCACCCCGCGCTTGTCGCGCCGGAAGTCGATCACCCGGTAGCGGCGCTTGTGGGCGCCGCCCCGGAAGCGGACCGTGATCCGCCCTTTGTTGTTGCGGGCGCCGATCCGCTTCTTGCCCCGCACCAGCGGCTTGTAGGGCTCGGCACCGGTCAGCTCGTCGAAGGTGAGCACCGAGCGCCCGCGGCTGGCAGGGTTGGTCGGACGGAATTTCTTGATCCCCATCGCTGGCTCCCTTAAGCCCTAGACGCCTTCGAAGAACTCGATCGGCTTCTCGCCCGCCGCCAGGCGGACGTAGGCCTTCTTCCACTCCGGACGGCGGCCCACGAAGCGCCCCTGGCGCCGCACCTTGCCGCGCTGGCGCGCCACCCGCACCTCTGCCACCCGCACCTTGAACTGGGCCTCGACGGCCCGCTTGACGTCGATCTTGTTGGCCCGCAGATCCACCGCGAAGGCCACCGTGTTGCGGTCGTCCCGCTGCCGGGTGGACTTCTCGGTGATCAAGGGCCGGCGGATCACCTCCTGGATTCTCACTGGCTCAGCACCTCCACCATGCGTCCGAGGGCCCGCTCGCTGACCACCAGATGCGGTCGGTCGACGACGTCGTAGACGTTGAGCGCCATGGCGTCGACGGTCTTGAGCCACGGGTTGTTGCGGGCCGCGAGCTGCAGCCTCTGGTTGTCGTGCTCGTCCACCAGCAGCACCTTCTCGCTGATGCCCAGCCCGGCCAGCAGCCGCGCCAGCTCGGCCGTCTTGTGGCTCTCCAGCTCGAGCGAGTCGAGCACCAGGATGCCGTTCTCGGCCAGCTTGCGCGACAGCGCCGACTTGAGGGCGTTGCGCTTCTCGCGGGCGCTCACGCCGGTGGCGTGGGAGCGCGACCGCGGGCCGTGGATGACGCCGCCGGTGCGCCACAGCGGGCTGCGGATGCTGCCCACGCGGGCCCGCCCGGTGCCCTTCTGGCGCCACGGCTTGCGACCCGAGCCGGCGACCTCGCCCCGGGTCTTGGTGTGGTGCGTCCCCTGGCGCTGGGCCGCCCGCCAGGCCGCGATGACGGCGTGGATCAGGTGCTCCTTGTACGGGTAGGCGAAGACCTTCTCGGGAAGGTCGATCTCCTTGACCTTCTTGTTCTTCAGACTCTTGACCGCGATCTTCATCTGCCGCCTCCGCTCAACCGCGCTTCGCCCGCTGGACCGCCAGATAGCCGTTCTTGGGGCCCGGCACCGCGCCCTCGAGGTAGAGCAGGTTCTCTTCGGCGTCCACCTTGAGGACGCGCAGGTTCTTGACCGTCACCCGCCGGTTGCCGGTCTGCCCCGGCAGCCGGGTGCCCGGGTAGACCCGCGAGGGATCGGCCGAGGAGCCGATCGAGCCCGGCGCGCGGTGGAACATCGAGCCGTGGGTGGCGCGGCCGCCGCTGAAACCGTGGCGCTTGACCACCCCCTGGAAGCCCTTGCCCTTGCTGACCCCGACCACGTCCACGAATTCGTCGATTTGGAACAGGTCGGCCTGCACCTGGTCGCCGGCCTTCCACTCTTCTTCGGGTTGGACCGCGAACTCGGCCAGCCGCCGCATCGGCGGCACCCCGGCCTTGGCGAAGTGCCCGCCCAGCGCCTGGCCGACGCGCCGCGCCGGGCGCTCCTCGACCAGCCCCAGCTGCACCGCCTCGTAGCCGTCGCTGGCGGCGGTCTTGCGCTGCACGACCAGGCAGGGGCCGGCCTTGACGACGGTGACCACCTGCGCGGTGCCGTCCTCGGCGAACAGTTGGGTCATCCCGATCTTCCTGCCCAGGATTCCGTTCATGGTCGAGTACCTTCTGCGCGTCCTTGCCGTCGTCTACTTGCCAAAGGCCTTGATCTCGACGTCGACGCCGGCCGGCAGCTCCAGCTTCATCAGCGCGTCGACCGTCTGACTGGTGGGCTCGAAGATGTCCAGCAGCCGCTTGTGGGTGCGGATCTCGAACTGCTCGCGGGACTTCTTGTCGATGTGCGGCCCGCGGTTGACGGTGTACCTCGAGATCGCCGTCGGCAGCGGGATCGGTCCCACCACCCGGGCACCGGTGCGCCGCGCGGTGTCGACGATCTCACCGGTCGACGAATCGAGGATCCGGTAGTCGTAGGCCTTGAGCCGGATGCGAATTTTCTCGTTGACCATGGTCCTGCCCTTCGCGCGCCTTCGTTTCCGCCTACTCGAGGATGTCGGTGACGGTGCCGGCGCCGACGGTGCGACCGCCCTCGCGGATGGCGAACCGCACCCCCTTCTCCATGGC
>JBFGCA010000072.1:0-23768 GCA_041567315.1 Thermoanaerobaculia bacterium
AGTTCGAGGAGCGGCTCAAGGGCATCCTCTCCGAGCTCAAGGACAACCGCGACGTCATCGTCTTCATCGACGAGATCCACTCGCTGATCGGCGCCGGCTCGGCCGAGGGCTCGCTCGACGCCGCCAACATCCTCAAGCCGGCGCTGTCGCGCGGCGAGATCTCCTGCATCGGCGCCACCACCCTCAAGGAGTACCGCAAGTACATCGAGAAGGACCGCTCGCTGCTCCGGCGCTTCCAGTCGATCCAGGTCGAGCCCCCCACCGAGCAGCAGACGCTCAAGATCCTGGAGGGCATCAAGGACCGCTACGAGGCCTTCCACAAGGTGCGCTATCGCGGCCAGGCGCTGCGCGCCGCCATCTATCAGTCGACCCGCTACATCCCCGACCGCCAGCAGCCCGACAAGGCGATCGACGTCATCGACGAGGCCGGCGCCAAGGTCAAGCTGCGGCGGGTGCGCGACACCCAGAACCTGCGGCGGCTCGAGAAGGAGATCGCCGAGGTGGTCAAGGAGATGAAGGCCGCCATCTCGGACAAGAAGTTCGAGCGCGCGGTGTTCCTACGCGAGCGCGAGATCGAGCTGCGCGAGGACCTCGAGCGGCTGCGCGGACAGGCCGACGAGGAGGCGGTGCTCGACGTCACCCAGCGGGACATCGAGGAGGTCATCTCCTCGTGGACCGGCATCCCGGTGGCCAGCCTGCAGAGCGAGGAGGCCGAAAAGCTGCTCCACATGGAGCAGACCCTGCGCCGCCGGGTGGTGGGGCAGGACCACGCCATCGGCGCCATCAGCCGCGCCATCCGGCGTTCGCGGCTGGGGGTCAGCAACCCGATGCGGCCGGTGGGCTCGTTCATCTTCCTGGGCCCCTCGGGGGTGGGCAAGACCGAGGTGGCGCGGCGGCTCGGCGAGTTCCTGTTCGGCAGCCTCAACGCGCTGGTCCGCTTCGACATGAGCGAGTACATGGAGAAGCACGCCGTCTCCAAGCTGATCGGCTCGCCGCCGGGCTACATCGGTCACGAGGAGGGCGGTCAGCTGACCGAGCGCATCCGCCGCCAGCCCTACTCGGTGGTGCTGTTCGACGAGATCGAGAAGGCCCACCCGGACGTCGCCAATCTGCTGCTCCAGATCCTCGAGGACGGCATGCTGACCGACGCCTATGGCAATCGGGTGGACTTCAAGAACTCGATCGTGCTGATGACCTCCAACATCGGCAGCAAGCTGGTCCTGCGCGGCGGGCGCATGGGCTTCGGCGAGGCCGACCAGACCCAGGCCTTCGAGCGCATCGAGCAGGAGATCCTGGCCGCCCTGCGGCAGAGCTTCAGCCCCGAGTTCATCAACCGGGTCGACGAGGTGATCGTCTTCAACCCGCTGGGACGCGACGAGCTGCGGGCGATCGTCGACATCCTGCTGAGCGACGTCAACATGACGCTCGAGGAGCGGGGGCTGCGGGTCGAGGTCTCCGACGACGCCAGGGAGTGGCTGCTCGAGGAGGCCGGCATCGACCCGTCGACCGGGGCCCGTCCCCTGCGACGGACGATCCAGCGGCACGTCCAGGACGCGGTCTCCGAGATCCTCATCTCCCAGCACGGCGAGACGATCGAGCGCATCGAGGTGTCGGTCGAGGGGGACGAGCTGCAATTCGAGGCCGGGCGGCAGGAGAGCCTGGTGGGCGAGCGCTGAGCGGCCGGCAGCCGCCCGACCGTCAGGCAGGCAACTTGCAGACCGGATGCGTTCGATGAAGCGGGGACCGCAGGCCCCCGGGGCGGCCGCGGCGCGGCCGACCCGGGTCGCCGATCGCAAGCCGGCGCTGTTCCTGCTGGTGGCGGCGGTGGTGGCCATCCTGGCGCCCGGTGCGGCGGCGGGGCAGAGCCTCGAAGGGCTGCCGATCCGGGCCATCGAGTTCGAGGGGCTGTCGTCGCTGGCCGCCGAGACGCTCGAGTTCTACCTGGCGCTCGAAGAGGGCGCCGCCTACGACCGCGACGCGCTCAACCGCAACCTCCACCGGTTGTGGGGCACCCAGCTGATCGACGACGTCACGGTCGAGGCGGTGGCCGAAGGCGACGGGGTGCGGCTGCGGATCACCGTCCGCGAGCGGCCCACCCTGCGCTCGATCGAGTACGAGGGACTCAAGCGGATCAGCCGCACCGACGTCACCGACCGCATCGCCAAGGACCGCATCCAGGTGCGTGAGGGGGACCCGGTCAACCTCGGCGAGCTCCACCGGCTCAAGTCGGTGATCGAGGAGATCTACGCCGAGAAGGGCTACCGGCTGGCCGAGGCCAGCTTCACCCTGGAGACGGTGTCGCCCTCAGACCGCCGCGTCTTCTTTACCATCGACGAGGGCGACAAGGTGCGGGTGGCCGACATCGACTTCGAAGGCAACACCGTGTTCCGCGACGCGCGGCTGCGCTGGTCGATGAAGAAGACCAAGGAGACCGGTTTCATCACCCGGCTGTTCAAGAAGGACATCTACAAGGCGGCCGCCTTCGAGGAGGACCTCGACAAGGTGCGCGACCTCTATCGCCGGGCCGGCTACAAGAACGTGGTCCTCGGCGAGCCCAAGGTGGAGGTGCGGGCGGCGCGGCCGGAAGCCGACGATCCCACGGGCCAGAAGCGGCGGCTGTTCCTCACCGTGCCGGTCGAGGAGGGCGACCGCTGGAAGCTGGGGCAGATCACCATCGAGGGCAACGAACGCTTCAAGGACGACCTGCTGCTGCGACAGTTCCGCAAGCCCAGCGGCGGCTGGCTGCGCTCCAACGTCATCCAGGACGGCCTGGAGGCGGTGCAGGAGCTCTACTCCAACACCGGCCACCTGTTCGCGCAGGTCGAGCCCGAGGTGGTCGAGCGCGACGACCAGGTGGCCGACGTGCTGGTGCGGATCGACGAGGGCGACCAGTTCCGGGTCGGGCGCATCGAGTTCGAGGGCAACCTCAAGACCCGCGACAAGGTCATCCGGCGCGAGATGGGGATCCAGGAGGGACTGGTGCTCAACTCGGGCGCCCTGCGCAACAGCCTGCGCCGCATCCAGCAGCTCGAGTTCTTCAAGATCAACGAGGACGATCCGGTCGGCTTCGACTTCGACAACGAGAACAAGCTGGTCGACCTCACCGTCCGCGGCGAAGAGGGCGACCGCACCGAGATGCTGTTCGGCGGCGGCTTCAGCGAGATCGACGGCTTCTTCGGCCAGTTCCAGTTCCGGACCCGCAATTTCCGGGGCCGTGGCGAGACCCTGGGCGTGTCGATCCAGTCGGGGTCCCGGCAGGACATCTACGACCTGTCCTACTTCGTGCCCTGGTTCCTCGACCGGCCGCAGAGCGTCGGCCTCCAGGTCTTCCAGCGCAACTTCGACGTCACCCTGATCGGCGGTCAGCGCTCGTTCCAGGAGAGCGCCGGCGGCACCGTCACCTACGGCCGCAACCTGGGGCTGTTCCGCAACCTGTCGCTGAGCTACAGCCGCTTCGACGTCGAGGATCGGTTCACCGACCCGACGGGACAGTTCCCGAACCGGCAGTTCGACCGCAGCGTCTCGTCGATGCGGCTGAGCTTCGTGCGCGACACCCGCGACAGCCGGCTGCAGCCGACGGTGGGGACCCGCGGCAGCGCCACCCTCGACTACACCGGCGGGGTGTTGGGCGGCACCACCGACTTCTGGCGGCCGCAGGCCTCGTTCAGCCTCTACCGGCCGGTCTCCAAGGGGCGGCTGGGGACGGTGGCGGCGTTCAACGTCGAGGCCGGCATCATCGAGCCGTTCGGCGCCGAGCGGCTGTTCCCCAACGACCGCTTCTACCTGGGCGGCGAGAACAGCGTCCGCGGCTTCCGCTTCCGGGCCATCTCGGTGCGCGACAAGGACGGCCTGCCGGTGCTCGACGAGTTTGGCATCCCGCTGGGCGGCGACAGCTTCCTGCAGCTCAACTTCGAGTACATCTTCCTGCTCGGCGGTCCGTTCCGGCTGCTGGGCTTCGCCGACGGCGGCAACGTCTTCGCCGACGACCAGTCGTTCTCCTTCGACGGCTTCCGCTACACTTACGGTCTCGAGCTGCAGGTCAATGTGCCGATCCTGGGCGCCCCGCTGCGCTTCATCTTCGCCCAGAACCCCAGCCCGCTGCCGGGGGACCGCTTCGAGACCTTCCAGTTCAGCGTCGGCCCCAGCTTCTGAGCCGCGGCGTCGTGATCCACGCCCGCACCTGGCCCGCCGCCGGGCCGCCGGCCGGTCGCCGGCCGACCTGCTGATTCCCGGGACCGGCTGATGGGCTACCGACTGTCGCAGCTTGCCGAGCTGGTGGGGGCCGAGGTGCGGGGCGATCCGGACGTCGAGGTCGAGGCGCTGCGCAGCCTCGAGCGGGCGGGGCCGCGCGACCTTTCTTTCCTGACCCACCGCCGCTACCGCGCTCAGGCCAGCGCCAGCCGGGCGGCGGCGCTGCTGGTGGGCTCCGATGCCGCCCGGCTCGTCGAGGGCGAGCCGGAACGGCCGCTGCTGGTGGTCGAGGAGCCGTCGGCGGCCCTCGGCCGTCTGATCGACCTCTTCCACCCGCCGGCGGTCCCGGCGGCCGGCGTGCATCCGACGGCGGTGGTGGAGGAGGGGGCCAGCGTCGACCCCACCGCGACGGTCGAGGCCTACGTGGTCGTCGGCCGCGGCGCTCGGATCGAGGCCGGCGCCTGGCTGCGGGCGCACGTGGTGGTGGGGGCCGGCTGCCGGGTGGGGCGCGGGGTGCTGCTCCACCCTCACGCGGTGCTCTACGACGGCTGCGAGGTCGGCGACGGCAGCGTGGTCCAGGCCGGAGCGGTGCTGGGCAGCGACGGCTTCGGCTACGCCTCGACCGGCGGCGGTCACGTAAAATTGCGGCACGTGGGCCGCGTCGTGTTGGAGGAGGGTGTGGAGATCGGCGCCAACACGACCGTGGACCGGGCGCTGCTGGAGGAGACCCGGCTGGGGGCCGGCAGCAAGCTGGACAATCTCGTGATGGTGGCGCACAACGTGGTGCTGGGCAAGGGTTGTCTGCTGGTGTCGCAGGCCGGGATCGCCGGCAGCACGCGGCTCGGCGACGGGGTGGTGATGGCCGGCCAGTCGGGCGCCGCCGGGCATCTGGAGCTGGGCGACGGCGCCCGGGTGGCGGCCAAGTCGGCGGTCTTCCGCTCGGTGCCGGCGGGGACCCAGGTGGCCGGGATCCCGGCCGTCGAGGCGCCGCGCTGGCGGCGCCAGCAGGCACTCGTCGGTCGGCTGGCGGGCCGATTGGCCGAGCTGCTGCGGCGCCTCGGCCGCCTCGAGGCGCGGCTGCGTCGGCTCGAGGAGAGCGGCGATGAGTGAGGGTGGGGCCGAGCGGGTGGCCGAGCGCGGCGTCGAGTGGATCATGTCGGTGATCCCCCACCGCTACCCGTTCCTGCTGGTCGACCGGGTGCTCGAGATCGAGCCCCGACGCCGCATCGTCGCCGTCAAGAGCGTCAGCGTCAACGAGGAGTTCTTTACCGGCCATTTCCCCGGCCACCCGGTGATGCCGGGGGTGCTGCTGGTCGAGGGGATGGCGCAGACCGGTGCCATCCTGCTGCTCTGGGACCTGCCGGACCGCGAGCGCAAGCTGGTCTACTTCACCTCGATCGAGAAGGCCAAGTTCCGGCGCCCGGTGGTGCCCGGCGACCAGCTGCGCTACGAAGTGGAGATGCAACAGCTCCGGGACCGCTATTGCCGTCTCAAGGGGCGGACGTTCGTCGGCGACCGGCTGGTCGCCGAGGGCATCTGCGCGTCGGCCATCGTCGAACGCTGAGCGGGTAGCTGCCGTGGCGGGGCGGCGCCGCTCTCTCTCTCTCTGACCGAACCCAGCGATGACGGACTTTGTGCATCCGACCGCGATGGTCGATCCCGCCGCCAGGTTGGGGGCCGGAGTGCGGGTCGGCCCCGGGGCGGTGATCGGACCGCAGGTCGAGATCGGCGACGGCACCGAGATCGGCGCCTACGCGCAGCTCGCCGGCCCCAGCCGTCTGGGTCGCGACAACCGGGTCTTTCCCCACGCCTGCGTGGGTTTCGATCCGCAGGACCTCAAGTACGGCGGCGGGTCGACCCGGCTGGAAGTCGGCGACCGCAACGTCTTCCGCGAGTTCTCGACCATCCACCGCGGCACCGAGCACGGCGGCGGGCTGACCACCATCGGCGACGACAATCTGTTCATGGTCTACACCCACGTGGCGCACGATTGCCACGTCGGTAGCCGCACCGTGTTCAGCAACAACGCCACCCTGGCCGGTCACGTGACCGTCGAGGACGACGCCGTGATCGGCGCCTTCAGCGCCGTCCACCAGTTCTGCCGGGTGGGGCGCCACGCCTACCTGGGCGGCTACACGGTGCTGACCCGCGACGCGCTGCCGTTCGTCAAGACGGTGGGCGCCAAGCCGGCCTGCTACGGCGTCAACACCATCGGCCTGCGGCGCAAGGGCTTCGACGGCCAAGCGCTGGAGCGGCTGCAGGCCGCCTATCGCGTCCTGGTGCGTTCGGGTCTCAACACCGCCGACGCCGTCGAGCGCTTGCGCGCCGGTCCCTCCTCCCCCGAGGTCGAGCAGCTGCTCGAGTTCGTCGCCGCCTCCGAGCGGGGGGTGGTGACCGCGCTGCCGGGGCGGCGCGGCGCCCGCGGAGGCGGCGATGGCTGAGCCGTCCTCGCGATTGAGGATCGGGGTCGTCGGCACCGGCGCCATGGGGCGCCACCACGTGCGGATCTTGAGCGGGCTGGCCGGCGTCGAGCTGGTCGGGCTCTTCGACCTCGACCCGGGCGTCGCCCGGCGGGTGGCCGACAAGTTCGGCACCCGCGTCTGGCCCAGCCTCGAGGCGCTGGCCGCCGAGGTCGAGGCGGCGGTGCTCGCGGTGCCCACCGTGCTCCACGCCGAGCTGGGCTGCAGGCTGCTCGCCTGGGGTCTGCACGTGATGGTCGAGAAGCCGATCGCGGCCTCGCCCGACGAGGCCCGCCGCCTGGTCGAGGCGGCCGGCGATCGGGTGCTTGCGGTGGGGCATGTCGAGTTCTACAATCCCGCGGTTCAAAACCTGCTGTGCCTCGAGGGCCCGCCGGGCTTCGTCGAGATCCACCGGCTGGCCGCTTTCACCCCCCGCAGTTTGGACATCGACGTAGTGCTGGACCTGATGATCCACGACCTCCAGATCCTCCACGCGCTGGATCCCAGCGACGTGACCGAGATCCGGGCGACCGGGATCAACGTGCTGTCGCCGCGGATCGACATCGCCAACGCCCGGATCGCGCTGGCGTCGGGCTGCGTGGCCAACCTGACGGCCTCGCGGGTGTCCTCCGAGCGGGTCCGCAAGCTGCGGGTCTTCGTGCCGGGGCGGGGCTACTATTCACTGGACTACGATCAGCAGGAGATCAAGGGCTTTCGTCTTGACGGCGACGCCGCCGAGCGGCGGATCGTCCCCGACGACCTCGAAGTGCAGCGAGACGAGCCCCTGCGCCGCGAGCTGGAATCGTTCGTGGCGCACTGCCGGGGCGGCGACGCCCCGCTGGTCGACGGCCGGCAGGGCGAGCGCGCCCTCAACACCGCCTGCGGGGTGCTCGAGGCCCTGGCGCGGTAGGAGGAATCGACTCGATGAGCGACATACGCATCGGCGTCATCGGTGGCAGCGGGCTCTACCACATGGAAGGGCTCGAGGTGGAGGAGGAGCGCAAGCTCGACACTCCGTTCGGCGACCCCTCGGACGCCTACATCCTGGGCGATCTGGAGGGCGTCAAGGTCGCCTTCCTGGCCCGTCACGGCCGCCGGCACCGGCTGCTGCCCTCGGAGCTCAACTTCCGGGCCAACGTCTTCGGCTTCAAGCTGCTGGGGGTCGAGTGGCTGATCTCGGTCAGTGCGGTCGGCTCGATGAAGCTCGAATACCGGCCCACCGACATCGTGGTGCCGGACCAGTTCTACGACCGCACCCGCCACCGCGCCGACACCTTCTTCGGCAACGGGCTGGTGGCCCACGTGTCGCTCGCCGACCCGGTCTGTGCCGACATGGTGGAGGTGTTCCACGACTGCGCCAAGGAGGCCGGCGCCCGGGTGCACAAGGGCGGCATCTATCTGTGCATGGAGGGTCCGCAGTTCTCGACCCGCGCCGAGTCCAACGTCTACCGGAGCTGGGGCGTCGACGTCATCGGCATGACCAACCTGCAGGAGGCCAAGCTGGCGCGCGAGGCCGAGATCTGCTACGCGACGCTGGCCATGATCACCGACTACGACTGCTGGCACGAGGAGGAGGCGGAGGTCTCCGGCCAGGCGGTGATGGAGGTGGTGCAGCAGAACGCCGCCACCGCCCAGGACGTGGTGCGGCGCATCATCCGGCGGCTGCACGATCAGCCGCGCTGCTGGGTACGCGAAGCGCTCAAGAGCGCGCTGATCACCGAGCGCTCGGCGGTGCCCAAGAAGACGCTCCGCGAGCTGGCGCCGATCATCGGCCGCTACTATCCGGCCGGCGGCGGGAACTGAGCCGGGCCGCCGGGCGGGGGTGCTGGCGGGCGCTGCCGGCCGGCGCCCGACGGCCGCCAGCAGTCCCATGACGCGCATTCTGGTCACCAACGACGACGGCGTCTTCTCGGAGGGCCTCAAGCTGCTCGCCGCGGCGCTGGGCGAGGTCGGCGAGGTCACCGTGGTGGCCCCCGACCGCGAGCAGAGCGCCACCGGCCACTCGCTGACCCTCGACCGGCCGTTGCGCATGCGGCGGCTGGACGAGCACGTCTACTCGGTGGACGGCACGCCGACCGACTGCGTCAATCTGGCGGTTTTGTGGCTGCTCAAGGAGGCGCCGCCGGACCTGGTGGTGTCGGGGATCAACTTCGGACTCAACCTGGGGGACGACGTGACCTACTCGGGGACGGTGAGCGCCACCTTCGAGGGCACCCTGCTGGGCATCCCGTCGGTCGCCTTCAGCCAGGAGGTCGGCGAGCACTTCTCCTTCGCCAAGGCGGCGCGCTTCGCCGGCCGCTTCGTCGCCCAGCTGCTCCAGGAGCGGCTGCCCGGCGACCTGCTGCTCAACGTCAACATCCCGGCCGGTCCGATCCGCGGCGTGCGCTTCACCAAGCTGGGCAAGCGGGTCTACAAGCAGTCGGTGGTGGAGAAGCGCGACCCGCGGGGCCGCAGCTACTTCTGGATCGCTGGCACCCCCGAGTGGCAGGCCGACTCCGGCACCGACCACGAGGCGGTGTCGGGGGGCCTGGTGTCGGTGACGCCGCTGCACCTCGACCTCACCGACTACCGCGGCCTGGAGTCCAATCCGCTGTGGCGGCGGCGCCTCGACGGGCTGGCCGAGGGCCTGGAGGCTTGAGCGGCGACTACCGCTACCAGCGGCGGCAGATGGTCCAACTCATCGCCAGCCGCGGGGTGCGCGACGAGGGGGTGCTGCGCGTCCTCGGCGAGGTGCCGCGCCATCTGTTCGTGCCGGAACAGATGCGCGGCCGGGCCTACGGCGACCACGCGCTGCCGATCGGCTCCTCGCAGACCATCTCGCAGCCCTACGTCGTGGCCCGCATGACCGAGCTGCTGGAGGTGGGTCCCGACCACTCGGTGCTCGAGGTGGGCACCGGCTCGGGCTATCAGACCGTGGTTCTGGCCAAGCTGGCGCGCCGCGTCTACAGCCTCGAGCGGGTCCCCGAGCTGGCCCGCCAGGCGATCTGGCGGGTCCGCGAGCTGGGCCTCGACAACGTCAAGATCCAGACCTTCGACGGCACCGTGGGCTGGAGCGAGGTGGCCCCCTTCGACCGCATCCTGGTGAGCGCGGCGGCCCCGCGGGTACCGCCGCCGCTGCTCGAGCAGCTGGCCGGCGGTGGCCGCCTGGTGGTGCCCGAGGGGGACCGCCGCAGCCAGCGGCTGGTGGTCTACGAGAAGCTCCGCCGCGGCTTCCGGCGGCGGGCCGGCGAGGAGGTGGTCTTCGTCCCGCTGATCGGCCGCCACGGCTGGGAGCAGCCGGCGTGATCGAGCGCTGGTGGCAGGCCTTCGGCGACTCGCTGCACGCCCTGCTGGCGTGGGTCGAGGGCTTCGCGGCCAGCCCCTACGGGGGCTGGGCGCTGTTCGGGCTGGCGTTCGTCGAGAGCAGCTTCTTCCCGGTGCCCCCCGACGTGCTGCTGATCGCGCTCTGCCTGGCGCGGCCCGAGAACGCCTTCGTCTTCGCGGCGGTCTGCGCGGCGGGCTCGGTGCTGGGCGGGATGGGCGGCTACGCCATCGGCCGCTACGGCGGCCGCCCGCTGCTGCTGCGGATGTTCGGCGCGTCGCGGATCGCCACCGTCCAGCGCTACTACGACCGCTACAACGCCTGGGCGACCGGGATCGCCGGGCTGACGCCGGTGCCCTACAAGGTGTTCACCATCGCCGGCGGCGCCTTCGCCATCAACTTCAAGATCTTCGTGCTGGCCTCGGCGGTGTCGCGCAGCGTGCGGTTCTTCGCCGTCGCCGGGGTGGTCTACCTGCTGGGTGACACCGCCAAGCAGTTCATCGACAAGTATCTGAACCTGCTCACCGTGGCCTTTGTTATCCTGCTCGTCCTGGGTTTCTGGGTGCTGAGCCGCGGCGCGCGCCGGGCGGCGAGGAGCGGACCGGCGCCGCGGCCTTGAAGCCCGGCGGCGCCGCGAGAGACGGCTTCAGGAGGGTTGTGCATGGACGATCTCAAGCAGTACATCCGCGAGGTCCCCGATTTTCCAAAGCCGGGCATCAACTACTACGACATCACCACGCTGCTCCAGCACCCGCTGGCGCTGCGCATGACCATCGACCGCTTCGTCTGGCTGTTCGCCGACCAGGAGGTCGACAAGGTCGTGGGGATCGAGTCTCGCGGCTTCATGTTCGGGTCGATCGTGGCCTACAACCTCAACGCCGGCTTCGTGCCGGTCCGCAAGCCCGGCAAGCTGCCGGCGCGGACCGTCGAGCAGGCCTACGAGCTGGAGTACGGGACCGATCAGCTGGAGATGCACGAGGACGCCATCACCCGCGGCGAGCGGGTGCTGATCGTCGACGATTTGATCGCCATCGGCGGCACCTCGGCAGCGGCCGCCCAGCTGGTGGAGTCGGTGGGCGGCCAGGTGGCCGGCCTCGGCTTCGTGGTCGAGCTGACCTTCCTCGATGGGCGCAAGCGCCTCGAGGGCTACTCGGTGGAGTCGCTGATCAAGTACTGACGCCGACCGCCCGGATATAATCTTCGCCTCCAGCGCGGCTGTAGCTCAGCTGGATAGAGCAGGGGCTTCCTAAGCCCTGTGTCGGGGGTTCGAGTCCTCCCAGCCGCACCACCCGAGGCGGGCGGCGCCGCCGGCCGGTGCCGCCGCCCGCGATCCCGCAACAGAGACCCGTCTCAGAAAGGGACCGAGACGTCATGAGTCAGAGGCTGACCCGCCAGGACATCAAGCGCGACGAGGTGCTGGAGAGCCTCGGCGCGGCGGTCGAGTTCATCCGCCGCAACGCCCGGGCCCTGGTGCTCGGCGTGGTGGTGCTGGTGGCGCTGGTGGTGGCGGCGTTCGGCTACCGTGCCTATCGCGAGGGTCGCGAGACGCGGGCCGGCGAGCTGCTGGCCGAGGCGGCGCTGGTGCTGGAGGCGCCGGTCACGCCCGAGGTGCCGCGCCCCGACGACCCGGACTCGCCCTCCTTCGCCAGCGAGGCGGCGCGGCGCGAGCGGGCCCGCGAGCTGTTCAGCGAGGTGCGCGGGGGCTTCTCCGGCACCCGGCCGGCGGCGGTGGCGGCGGCCTACCTCGGCGAGCTGGCGGCGCAGGCGGGCGATCTGACGGCGGCCCGGGCGTCCTGGGAGGAGTTCCTGGAGCGGGCCGGCGACCACATGCTGGCCACCCAGGTGCGGCTCAACCTGATGGCGCTCGACCGCGCCGAGGGCCGCGGCGAGGAGCTGGCCGAGCGGCTCGAGGGCATGCTCGACCAGCCCGAGCCGCCGCTACCGCGCGACGTGATGCTCTTCGAGCTGGCGCGGACCCTCGACGGTCTGGGACGAAGCGACGCCGCCGCGGAGAGCTGGCGCCGCCTGGTGGAAGAGCATCCCCAGTCGCCCTACGCGATCACCGCCCGGTCCCGGGTGCCGGCCCCGGTGTCGGGCCCGGTGGCGGCTCCGGTGCCGGGTCTGGCGGGCGGCTGAGGCGGGGCGCCGTTGGCCAGCTCCGTGAGCCAGCCCTACCGGATCCTGGAGCGCAAGCGGGCCGGTGAGGCCCTGACCCCGGCCGAGATCCGCGCGGTCGTCGCCGGCGCGGTCGACGGCGGCTGGAGCGACGCCCAGCTCGCCGCCTTCCTGATGGCCGGCGCCATCCGCGGCTTCGACGACGCCGAGACCTACGAGCTGACCCAGGCGATGCTCGAGTCGGGCGAGCGCTGGGGCCTGGTCGCCGAGTTCGAGACGCTGACCGACAAGCACTCGACCGGGGGGGTCGGCGACAAGGTGTCGCTGGTGCTGGCGCCGCTGCTCGCCGCCTGCGGACTGCCGATCGCCATGCTCACCGGCCGCGGGCTCGGCCACACCGGCGGCACCGCCGACAAGCTCGAGGTGATCCCGGGGCTCGACCTGCGGCTCGACCGCCGGCGCTCGCTCGAGCTGCTCGGCGAGGTGGGGATGGCGGTGGGCATCGCCACCTCCGAGGTCGCCCCGGCCGACCGCAAGCTCTACGCGCTGCGCGACCGCACGGCGACGGTCGACTCGCTGCCGCTGATCACCGCCAGCATCCTCTCCAAGAAGCTGGCCACCGGCGCCCGCGCCATCGTCTTCGACGTCAAGACCGGCGACGGCGCCTTCCTGCCCGAGCTGGACGTCGCCCGCGAGCTGGCCCAGCTCCTGGTCCGCACCTGCGGCGCCTTCTCCTGCCGGGCGTCGGCCCTGCTCACCGACATGAGCCAGCCGCTCGGCGACTGGGTGGGCCACGCCGCGGAGGTGCGCGAGAGCTTCGACTGCCTGGCCGGCGGCGGCTCGCGCGAGGTGATGGAGGTGACCTACGCGCTGGCCGCCGAGCTCGCCGGTCCCGCCAACGGACCCGATCGCGCGGCCCTCGAGCGGGCGATCGCCTCGGGGGCGGCCCGCGAGCGGTTCGATCGTTGGGCGCTGGCGCAGGGCGCCGAGGCGGCCTGGATGTCCGCCCCCGACCTCCCCCTGGCCCCGGCCGAGCACGTCGTCGAGGCCGCCCGCGCCGGCGTCCTCTCGCGGGTCGCCACCCGGCGTCTGGGCCTCCTGGTCGGCGACGCGGCGCGCGGCGGGGGTGCCATCGACCCCGGCGTCTCGCTCCGCTACCGCGCCCGTCTCGGCCAGACCGTCGCCGCCGGCGAGGAGCTGGCCCGCCTCTACCTCCGCCGCCCCGACGAGCGCCTCGCCGCCGAAGTCCGCGCCTGCTTCGAGGTCGCCGACCACGGCACCGCCCCCGCCCTGGTCATCGAGCGGGTGGCGGGCGCGTAGCGACTACGCCGAGCTGCGGCCGAAGTTGCGGGCCAGGGTAGCGAGGTCTTCGCCGTCGATGCGGCCGTCGTTGTTGAAGTCGGCGAGGCGGTTGAAGCGGTTCTCGCCGGCGATCGAACCGAAGGCGCGGGCCAGCAGCAGCAGATCCTGGCCGTCGACCCGGCAGTCGCCGTTGGCGTCGCCTTTGATCACCTGGACGCCCTGGACGCGGAAGGAGTCCAGCACGCGGTGGCGGACGTTGGGCGGGTCGGCGTTGTCCTCGGTGCGCACGCCGACGGTGCCGCCGCATTCGAGGTCGGCCCGCTTGACCTGGTAGGTCAGCTCGAGCCGCTGCTTGCCGCCGGTCTTGCGGGTGTCGACCTCGCGCCCGTTGAGGGTGATGTAGGTGCCGCGGCGGAGAAGGGTCGAGCCGAACTCGTGGACCTGGGCGGTGATCCGGTCCTGACCGCGGATCGGGTCGCCGGCGGGGCTCTTCTGCCAGCGGCTGACCACCGGCGCCTGGTCGTCGAAGCCGGCCACCTGGTCGGCGAACAGCCTGGCCATCTCCCTGTAGCCCTCGCCGTTGGGATGGCCCACCAGGTCGCCACCGCCCAGGTAGAAGAAGTCGTCGAACAGATCGGGGTCGAACCAGAACCGCTCCCAGACGTCGCCGACGTCGGTGCCGAGGCCGACCGCCAGGTCGCGGATCTCGAACGACAGCTCCCGGGTGAAGACGCTCGAGCGGTCCTGGCGGGCGTCGAAGCGGCGCGGGAAGAGGGTGCCGAAGATCACCTCCTTGCCGCGGTCGCGGACCTTGTTGCCCATCTGCCGCAGGTTGAAGGCCACGGTCTCGAGCGAGATGAATCCGTCGAGCACCAGGTTGACGTCGTTGGTGCCCTCCATGATGATGTAGACGTCGCCCCCGGCGCTGTTGAGCACCGCGTCGATGCGGAAGACGCCGCCGCCGGTGAGCTCGCCGTCGACCCCGGCGTTGACCACCTCGACGTCCTCCAGACCGCGGCGATTGAGCTGGTTGGAGAGCCGGCCGGGGTAGCCGCCGCGGTTCTGCTCGTCGAACTTGCCGCGGGTGATGCTGTCGCCGAAGCCCACCACCTTGGAGATGGCGAGCGCCGGCGCGTCCACCGCCGGCGCCGCGAGGGCCAGGCCCAGGGCCGCCGCCAGCACCGTCCGGCGACTCACGGCACCGCCTCCCACTCGACGTCCACCGCGGCCGGCCCCTGCGGCCAGCGGACGACCGCGCCGCCGGCCCCCGCCGCGGTGACCACCGGCCGGCCCGGACCGGCGCCGTCGAACAGAGCGCGGCGCGTGGCGCGCCCGGTCGCCGCCATCTCGAGCAGCGTCCAGCCGGTCGGCCAGGCGCGCTGGTGGAGCAGGAAGAGGCCGCCGTCACGCCGCGCGAAGCGCGGCATCAACGTGCCGGTGGGCCCCAGCCAGCGGGGCGGCTCCCACCGGTCGCCGCGCAGCCGCGCGACCACCAGCCGGTAGCCCTCGCCGTCGTAGCGGCTCCACACCGCCAGAGCGCCGCCGGCCACCGCCACCACGGTGGGGGTGACGTCGGGCACCTGGTTGCCGGCCGCCAGTGGCTCCGGGGACGACCAGTTCTCGCCCCGGCGCCGGCTCCAAAGCAGCTCGTCGTCGCGGCCGTCGAAGGCGCTCCACACCAGCAGCCACGAGCCGTCGTCGAGCACCGCCGCCGCCAGCCCGGTCTGACTCCCGGGTCCAGGGGCCGACACGGTGACCACCGGACCCCATTCGGCGCCGCTCCAGTCGGCCGCCCGGACCGCCAGCCCGTGCGGCGTCTCGCCCTCCAGCCAGGCCAGCCCACCGAGCGCGCCGCGCTCGACCAGCGGTAGCGGCCGGGCCAGCAGCGCGCCCTCCGCCACCGGCGCCGACAGCCGCTCGACTCCCCCGGCCGCGCCCCGGAGCACGACCAGCCCCAGCTCGGCGCGCTGCTCGCCGACCCCGGCCGCCACCCAGCCGCCGCCCAGCTCGGCCAGCTCGGTCAACCGCTCGCCGCGCCGCAGCGGGGCCCGCTGTCGCCGTCCCGTCCCGTCCTCGACCCAGGCCCGCCCGCGCTCCTGGACCAGCACCAGCCCGTCCCGCGCCTCCACCGGCTGCACCAGCTCCGCCCCCCGCCCCCGGGCCCCCAGCGGCCCCACCGCCAGCAGCAACGCCCCAAAGCCAAGAACCCAGCTCCGCCCCCGCGTCCTCATGAGGTCCACTACCCTAGATTTCCCCCTCGAACCTGTCAAACCGTGTGTCTGGAGGGCGCATCGACTCATCGCGTCGGCTTTCGTTGCCGAGCGGAAGCGGCTCATTTCCAGGTAGGGCGCGAGCGTCGTCGGGGTAGAGGCTTTGGCGCTCCGCCGTGGGTTGCTGGGAGTCCAGAGCTGGCCCCGCGGTGGGGCAACGAGGCAAGGATGCGTCCGGAGCAGCGAGCCGTCGTACCCAGCCTCTTTGCCTGCCATCATGGATCAGTGCCGGATCAGCGCTTCACCAACCTGCGAGCCTCGATTCCGGCCCTTGAAGGCGCTTAGGAAGATCCAGAGCCATCTCTGCTGACCCACCCATCCAAAGGGCCGGCGGGACGACGCCCTCCGTGTTTGTCGGAGTGCCCAGTGGTCGGCCGCGGCCGGCGTACCCACCAAGCCATCAACGGGCGGCCGGTCGGGGCTCGGTTCGCGACGACGGTGCAGGAGCCGGCCGGGGTGGGGCCCGACAGGGACCTGGAGCCGAGCGCTTGCGCTAACCGGCGAAGGCGATCGGCCGTCCAGCGCTCGGCGGACAGGAGCAGCGGGCCTCCCCCGTGAAGTTCCGACAGGCCCGCTGCGCGCCCAGGCGTGCCCCACCCCGGTCGGCTCTCGCCAGCTCGCCTGCACCGAACCGAGCCCCGGCCGGCCGCCCGCCCGCGGCCGTCCGCGGTCGTGGCCGACCCTCGCCACCGGGCCTCCAGCCACGCCCGTCGTCTTGCCGGCCCTGGCGGCACCTCCTATCATCGTGGGCATGAGGGCCGCCATTCTCGCGGTGGGGAGCGAGCTGCTGGGCACCGACCGGCTGGACACCAACTCGCTGAAGCTGACCGCGTTGCTCGAGCGGTACGGCGTCGAGCTGCGGCGGAAGGCCGTGGTGGGGGACAGCGAGCAAGAGCTGGCGGACGAGATCGGGCGGCTGATGGGCGGGTACGAGCTGGTGCTGGTGACCGGTGGGCTGGGGCCGACGGCGGACGACCTGACGCGGGAGGCGGTGGCGGGGGCGCTGGGGCGGCGGCTGGTCGATAGCCCCGAGCTGGAGATCGACCTACGGGCCAAGTTCGCGCGCTTCGGGATGCGGATGCCGGAGGTCAACCTACGCCAGACCAAGCTGGTCGAGGGGGCCGAGTGCCTGGCGAACCCGCGGGGTACGGCGCCGGGCCAGCGTCTGGAGAGCCGCGGCTGCACGCTGTTCCTGTTCCCCGGGGTACCGGCCGAGCTCGACGGGCTGATGGAGTCGGCGCTCGAGCCGTGGCTGAGGGCGGCCACCGGGGGCGCGGCGCTGGCCACGCGGGTGCTGCGGGTGGCCTGCGTCGCCGAGTCGGCGCTGGAGGAGCGGATCGGCCCGGCCTACGAGGAGTTCGGCCGGGAGGCGATCTCGGTGCTGGCCTCGGCGGCCGACATCCAGGTCCGGCTGACCGCCGCCGGGCCGGAGGCCGAGCGGGAGGCGCGGCTCGAGGAGATGAGCCGGCGAGTGGGCGAGCTGATCGGCGATGCGCTCTATGCGCGCTCGGCCGAGCAGACCCTCGAGCGGGTGGTGGGCGAGGAGCTGCGGCGGGCCGGGCTGACGCTGGCCACCGCCGAGTCCTGCACCGGCGGCCTGGTCGCTCGCCGGCTGACCGAGGTGCCGGGGAGCAGCGACTACTTCGTCGGCGGCGTGGTGACCTACGCCGACCGCCTCAAGAGCGAGCTGCTGGGAGTCTCGGCGGCGCTGCTGGCGGCCGAGGGTGCGGTCAGCGAGCCGGTGGTCCGGCAGATGGCCGAGGGCGCGCGCGCGCGGCTCGGGGCCGACCTGGCGGTGGCGGTGAGCGGGGTCGCGGGTCCCGGCGGCGGGACGGAGGCCAAGCCGGTGGGGACCGTGCACCTGGCGGTGGCCGGACCCGAGGGCGCCGAGACCGGCCACCGGCGGCTGCGGCTGCCGGGCTCGCGGCGGCGCGTGCGGCGGCTGGCCAGCCAGTGGGCTCTCGAGCTGGTGCGCCGGCGGCTGCTGGCGCTGGCCGCCGCCGGTCCCGGGGCGGCCGACGAGGCGCCTCGCCGGCGCGTGGGGAGCGGCGCCGCCGGGCGCTGAGCATGCGCCTGTTCCTGGCCATCGACCTGCCGCCGCAGCTGCGGGCCGAGGTGGAACGGCGCACCGCGGGGCTACGCCCGCGGCTGCCGGCCGCCCGCTGGGTGCCGGCCCGCAACCTCCACCTGACGCTGGTCTTCCTGGGCGAGCAGCCGGCCTCGGCGGTGGTCCGGCTGCGCGAGGAGCTGGCGCCGGCGGTCCGCCGGCTGCCCGTCTTCCGGCTGCGGCTGTCGGGCGCCGGCGCCTTCCCGCCCGGGCGGCCGGCGCGGGTCGCCTGGCTGGGGGTCGATGCCGGCGAGCCGGTCTGCGAGCTGCAGGGCGCGGTGGAGGCCGCCGCCGGCGCCGCGCTCGGGCTGGGCCCCGAGCGGCGGCCGTTCCATCCCCACCTGACGGTGGCGCGCTGCCGGCGTCCCTGGGGGCGCGAGGCGGTCGCCGCCTGGCAGGCCGGCTGGCCGGCCGCGCTCGGCGAACCGTTCGCCGTCGAGCGGACGGTGCTCTACCGAAGCCATCTGGGTCCGGCCGGCGCCGACTACGAGGCTCAGGACAGCTACCCGCTGGAGGTGGCGGCGTGAACCGCTGGCTGCCGGTGGCCGCCTATCTGGTCGGGAGCTTTCCGACCGCCTATCTGCTGACCAGGGTGCAGCTGGGTCTCGACGTCCGGCGGCTGGGGAGCGGCAATCCGGGCGCCACCAACGTGCTGCGGGTGCTGGGCCGGTGGCAGGGGGCGGTGGTGCTGGCGGTGGACGCCGGCAAGGGCATGCTGGCGGTCGCCGCCGGCTGGCTGCTGGGGGCGTCCCCGGCGCTGCTCGGCGCGGTCGCGCTGGCGGCGGTGCTGGGCCACGTCTTCCCGCCGTGGCTCGGCTTCCGGGGCGGCAAGGGGGTGGCGACCGGGCTCGGCGTCTTCGCCCCGCTGGCGCCGCTGCCGACCCTGATGGCGGCCACCGTGTTCGTCCTGGTGCTGGTCTGGAAGCGCTTCGTGGCGCTGGCCTCCATCGCCGCCGCGGCCTCGCTGCCCGGCTGGCTTTGGGTGACGCTGCGGAGCGGCTGGATGGCGCCCCGCGACGCCGCCCTGCTGCCCTTCGCGCTGGCGGTCAGCCTGGTGGTCGTGGTTCGCCACGCCGAAAACGTCCGCCGGATGCTGAGCGGCGAGGAGGACCGGTTGGGCGAGGAGCTGGAGACCCCCGCCCCGTGACCACCGTCGGGGTTCTCGGAGCCGGCTCCTGGGGCACGGCGCTGGCGGTCCACGCGGCCGCGGTGGGCTGCGACGTGCGCTTGTGGGCGCGCTGTCCGGAGCTGGTGCGGAGGATGCGCGAGGAGCGGCGCAACGCCGCCTACCTGCGGCAGCGTGAGCTGCCGGCGGCGATCCGGCCGACCGCCGAGATGGAGGAGCTGGCCGACGCCGAGCTGGTCTTCGCGGTGGTGCCGTCGCACGGCTACCGCGACGTCGTGCGCCGGTATCTCGGTGCCGGGCGCGGCCGGCCGTCGGTGCTGGTGTCGGCCACCAAGGGGATCGAGACCGAGAGTCTCTCGCGGATGAGCGAGATCAGCCGCGAGGAGGCGGCGGCTGCCGACCGCCCGCTGCGCTTCGCGGTCCTCTCCGGGCCCACCTTCGCGGCCGAGCTGGTGGCCGGGGTGCCGAGCGCGGCGGTGGTGGCCTCCGACGACGAGGATTTGGCGGGACGGCTCGGCGAGCTGCTCTCCAACCCGGTGCTGAGGCTCTACTCGTCGAGCGACGTGGTCGGCGTCGAGCTCGGCGGCGCCACCAAGAACGTCATCGCCATCGGCGCCGGCATCGTCAGCGGCCTGGGTCTGGGTCACAACACGCTGGCGGCGTTGATCACCCGCGGGCTGCACGAGATCACCCGGCTGGGGGTCTCCTGCGGCGGCCGGCCGCGGACCTTCTCGGGGCTCGCCGGGCTCGGCGATCTGGTCCTGACCTGTACCGGCGAGCTGTCGCGCAACCGGCAGACCGGCGTCGCCCTGGCCGAGGGCAAGACCATGGAGCAGATCCAGGCCGGGACCTCGATGGTCGCCGAGGGCATCCGCAACGCGGTGGCCGTCACCCGGCTGGCCCGCCGGGTCGGGGTGGAGATGCCGATCACCGAGCAGATGGTGGCGGTGATGTACGAGGCCAAGCCGCCGCGTGAGGCGGTCGAGGAGCTGATGACTCGCGAGCTGAAATCGGAGGCCGAGCTGTGAGCGGCCCAGTCAGCGGCCCAGGCAGAGGCCCGGGGAGCGACGCGGCGGGCGGCGCGGCGGCTCGCCACCAGACGGTGCTGGTGCTGGACTTCGGCAGCCAGTACACGCAGCTCATCGCCCGCCGGGTGCGCGAGAACCGGGTCTACTGCGAGATCCACCCCTACGACCTGGCGCTGGACGAGATCCGGCGGCGGCGGCCGCTCGCCCTGATCCTGTCGGGCGGCCCCGACAGCGTCTACGGCCCGCGGGCGCCGCGGGTCGAGCCCGAGCTGTTCGCGGTCGGCGTGCCGGTGCTGGGGATCTGCTACGGGATGCAGCTCATGGCCCATCTGCTGGGCGGCCGGGTGGAGGGCTCGGCGCGCCGCGAGTACGGCCGCGCGGAGATCGACGTCGCGGCACCGAGCGGCCTGTTCGAGGACCTGCCGCGACGGCAGACGGTGTGGATGAGCCACGGCGACGTGGTCGCCGGACCGCCGCCGGGCTTCCGGGTGTCGGCCTCGACGGCCAACGCGCCGGCGGTGGGGATCGAGGACCCCGAGCGCCGGCTATGGGGGATCCAGTTCCACCCCGAGGTATCGCACACCGTGGCCGGCGGCGAGATGCTGCGCAACTTCCTCTACGGGATCTGCGGGGCGAATGGGGACTGGGGGATGGCCTCCTATCTCGAGGAGGCGGTGGCCGAGGTGCGGAGCCGGGCCGCCGAGGGCCGGGTGCTCTGCGCGCTCTCCGGGGGGGTCGACTCCTCGGTGGTGGCGGCCCTGCTCCATCGCGCGGTGGGGGAGCGGCTGGTGGCGGTCTTCGTCGACAACGGCGTGCTGCGCAAGGGCGAGGCCAGACAGGTGCTCCACAGTCTGCGCGGCGGGCTCGGTCTCGAGGTGCGGGGGGTCGACGCCGGCCGCCGTTTCCTGGCGGCGCTGGCCGGGATCGAGGACCCCGAGGAGAAGCGCCGCACCATCGGCCGGCTGTTCATCGAGGTGTTCCAGGACGAGGCGGCCAAGCTCGACGGGGCGCGTTACCTGGCCCAGGGCACCCTCTATCCGGACGTCATCGAGTCGGAGTCGGTCAAGGGGCCGTCGGCGATCATCAAGACGCATCACAACGTCGGCGGGCTGCCGGCGGCGCTGGGCTTCGAGCTCATCGAGCCGCTGCGCCTGCTGTTCAAGGACGAAGTGCGCCAGCTCGGCCGCGAGCTGGGACTGCCCGAAGACCTCATCGGCCGCCATCCGTTCCCCGGCCCCGGCCTGGCGGTCCGCATCCTGGGCGAGGTCACCGCCGCCCGGATCGAGGTGCTCCAGGAGGCCGACGACATCTTTCTCCAGGAGCTGCGCGAGCGCGGCTACTACGACAAGGTGAGCCAGGCCTTTGCGGTGCTGTTGCCGGTCAAGAGCGTCGGCGTGATGGGCGACGGCCGCACCTACGAGAACGTGGTGGCGCTGCGCGCCGTCGAGACCCAGGACTTCATGACCGCCGACTGGAGCCCGCTGCCGCACGACCTTCTGGGGCGCGTCGCCAGCCGCATCGTCAACGAGGTACCGGGAGTCAACCGCGTGGTCTACGACGTCACCAGCAAGCCCCCCGGGACCATCGAATGGGAGTAGCGGCGCCGCGCTTCGCGCTGGTCACCCGCGCCGGCTGCCATCTGTGCGATGAGATGGAGGCGGTGCTGGCCGAGGTCCTGCCGCGCCACCGCCTGGCCTGGGAGCGCCTCGACGTCGACGCCAGCGAGGAGCTGCGCCGGCGCTTCGGCGAGGTGGTGCCGGTGCTGCTGCGCGACGGCCGGCCGGTGGCCAAGGTACGGCTCGAGCGGCGGCGGCTCGAGCGCCTGGTCCGCCGGAGGCGCTAGGGCCACCAGCCCTCCCCCGTGGAGCGGACGGGCGACAGCAGCATGCTGTTGGTCCGCAGCCAGGGGGTCTCGGTCAGCCCGCCCAGGTGGTCGCGCAGCCGCTCGGTCCGCGCCTCGTCGAGCGCCCAGCCGGCGGCCGCGAACCAGCCCAGCCACTCGTCGTGGGGGCGGCAGTTGATGTGGCCGCGGCCGACCTGCCCCGGCGGCGCGGCGGTGAAGTAGATCCAGCGGCCGGCCAGGCGGGCGAGGGCGTCGACCAGCTCGCGGCTGCGCGGGGGCGGCAGGTGCTCGGCCACCTCGACGCAGCAGACCAGGTCCCAGTGGCCGGCGGCGGCCGCGAAGTCGCCGACCTCGACCAGCGGTTGCAGCTCGGGGTCGAGCACCCGGCGCACCGCCGGCGACAGCTCGATGCCCGCCACCCGTTTGCCGGCCTCCCGGAAGGCGGCGAGCAGGAAGCCGTTGGCGCAGCCCACGTCGTAGGCCGAGTCGAAGCTCAGCTCGACCAGCAGGTGGCCGGCGAGCCGCCGGTAGTCGTCGCGGAAGCGCTCGCGGCGGGCGAAGTCCTCGGCCCGGTAGGGCTTGGGTCGCCGCAGCCGCGCCAGCCAGCTCAACCGGAAACGCCCCCGGCGGCGGCGGTCACCGCCGGCGGGGCCAGCAGCGGCGCCAGCTTCTGCGGGTTCTTCTTGAGCAGCTGGGCGAGCCGGGCGGCGAGCTGCCCCTGGAGCGGCGAGCGCGGGCCGCTGGGGACCTCGGGCAGCGGGATCCAGCCGCCGGCCGTCATCCCGTGGCCGCCACCCTTGCCGCGGCGGCCCAGCAGCCGCCGCATCAGCCGCCCGGCGTCGGCCCGCGAGTTGGTGGTGCGGATCGACAGGTAGACCCGCCCGTTGAACAGCCCGGTGCACAGCGACCAGGTCTTGCCCTCGGCGCGCAGCAGCAGGTCGGCGATCTCGGGCACGATGTCGGGCTGTTCGACCCAGCCCAGGTGGGAGACCACCAGGGTGCCCACCGCCTCCAGGCCGGCCAGGGCGTCGTGCAGGGTGCGGAAGTAGCTCAGCGGCAGCGGCGGCGTCTGGATGCGGGCCAGGGCGCGGATGTCGGCCAGTGGGTGGAGCCCGTCGTAGACCGCCTTGTCGGGCCCCGAGTACTCGCGCGCGAAGTCCTGGGTCTCGGAGCGGATGGCGTAGACCAGTGCGGTGGCGTTGCGCCGCGACACCTCGACCTCGGCCGCCGCCAGATACTCGGCGAGGATGGTGGCGGTGGCGCCGTAGTCGGTGCGCACGTCGTAGAAGGCCGCCTTCTGGGTGGCCCGCCGCACCGGGTGGTGGTCGAAGACGGCGTCGGGGACGATCTCGTGGGGCAGCTGGTTGTTGCCCGTTCCCGGCTGGGTGTCGACAAGTGCGAAGTGTCTGTAGTGCTTCCAGTTGAGATGCCGCAGGTGGCTCAACCGGATGCCCAGCACCCGCACCATCTGCTGGTTCTCCGCGCGGCCGATGATGCCGCCGTAGGCCACCGTCACCCGCCGCTTGAAGGCCTTGCGGAGCAGCTTGCTGAGCGCCGCCGCGGCGGCGATCGAGTCGGGATCGGGGTTGTCGTGGGTCAGCACCAACCAGCGGCCGGCCCCGGCGCGGCCGACAATCAGCTCTGAGAAGCGGGCGAGGCGCCCCCGCGTCGACTCGGTGATCATGGAGGCCACGAGTCTACTCCAGGGAGGTGGGTCGAACGGCTGCCGACGGAGCCGTCGAGCGGACCGTGCCGAGTTGAATGGTAGCTGGCAGATCGGTTGACGTCGGCATGGTCGCCAGTCCGGACCAGAGGTCGCCCAGTTGGTAGATGTCGGGTAGGTGGCGGTAGCTGGACGGACGGACCCTCTTACGGTCGGTTCTGTCGGTTAGGTGGCGGGAGCCGGCCGGGGCGGGGCATGCCCCCTCCCCCAAGAAGCGAGGACGCGGCCGGCCTGACAGACTTCAGAGGGGAGGCCGGCCGCTCCTCACCGCTGCGCGCTGCCCGGCCCGCAGCCTTCGAGGGC
>JBFGCA010000073.1:0-23653 GCA_041567315.1 Thermoanaerobaculia bacterium
ACCGAGTTCGACTGCACCATGTTGCCGATGCCGAAGGCCGCCACCGCGGCGAAGAGGGCGAAGAGAAAGCCGAGGGTCTTGCCCGCCGGCCGCCAGCGGATGCCCGCCGCCAGGTAGTACATCGGTCCCCCGGCCTGCTCGCCCCGCCGGTCGGTGGTCCGGTACTTGACCGAGAGCAGCGCCTCCGAGTACTTGGTGGCCATCCCCACGAGGCCGGTCATCCACATCCAGAACAGGGCTCCGGGGCCGCCGAGGGCGATGGCGGTGGCGACGCCGACGATGTTGCCGGTGCCGACGGTCGCGGCCAGCGCCGTCATCAGCGCCTGGAAGTGCGAGATGTCGCCCTCGGCGTCCTTCTCGCGGCGCACCACCAGGCCCAGCCACAACGCCTCCCACAGCCGCGTGAACTGCAGCCCCCGCAGCCGGACGGTGAGGAACAGCCCGGTGGCGAGCAGCAGCGGGATCAGCAGATAGGGACCCCAGACGAAGTCGCCTGCCGCCTGCACCCACCCGGTCAGCCGCTCGATCATCAGAGCTTGAACAGCGCGTCGAAGGCGGCCCTGGGGTCCTCGGGATCGTCCGCGCGGGCGCTCTCGGCGCCGAACTCGCGGGTGGTCCGCGGCGCGAACAGCTCACACCGGTTGCGCCTCGCCTTGGCGGGGACCGGCGCCGGGATCGTCTCCCGGCACTGGTTGGGGGCCGAGGAGTCGAAATGCCGGCAGTTGGTGCAGGTGTGCAGATCGGAGCCGCAGCCGCCGCAGGTGGCGTCGAACGGCACCGCCGCCGCCAGGCTCTGCTCGCCGCCGCAGCGGGCGCAGCGGAATACGGTGGCGGTCGGCGCTCCCAGACCGCGGCCGCGCGGGCCTTCGCGCCGCGGTCGCGGCCCCGACCCGCGCGAGCGCGACTCGCTGCGCTCGTCGTCCATGTAGCCTCGCTGACGGTACTTGCGCTCGCTCATGGGTGCTCTCCCGGAGGGCCTCGCCCGGACGGTGGCTTATTGTAAGGTAGTCGCGCCCGCGTCCAGTGCCCCGCGCGTCAGTGGAGACCCCGGCCCACCCATGAGCGAAGAGCGCCCGCCCGACGCGGGCCGCGAGCCGCGTCGCGGCGGCGAGCGCCGCGCCTACCCGCGCCACGAGGTCACCGGGGTGCGCGGCAGCTTCCTGTTCACCACCGGCGCCCGGGTGGTCAACCTGAGCGCCGACGGGCTGGCGCTGGAGAGCAGCCACGCCCTCCGGGTGGGCCGCACCTACCGCCTGCAGCTGGCCCACGGGGAGCGCGACCTCGACCTCGAGGGCACCGTCGTCTGGTGCTCGCTGGTGCGCACGCGAGGCGGCGAGCGCGGCGAGGTCCAGCCCGTCTACCACGCCGGCGTCCGCTTCGACGAGCTGCTGGGCGCGCGGGCCGACGGGCTGGCCGACTTCATCAAGGGTCACGCGGTGGTCAGCCTCGAGAAGCGGCTGTCGGGCCGCTTTCGGCTGCGCTCCGGAGGCGCCGCCGCCGTCGACCATCGGGCGCGGTTCGAGGTCCACAAGCTGAGCCGCTCCGGGATGCTGATCGAGGCCGACGTGGTCCCCGATCCGGACGGCACCCTCGAGGTCGAGATGCGGCTCGCCTCGGGTCTCTTCACCGGGCAGGCACGGATCGTCCACGTCCGGCGCCTGGAGAACCAGGAGGGGGCGTCGCGGGCCGAGATCGGCCTCGAGTTCGGCGAGCTCGACGAGGGCCCCGCCGCCGCCCTCGCGGCGTTCCTCGACGACCAGCCGGACTGAGGTCCGGCCGGCCGTGCCGTTCATCGAGGTCAGGGGCGTCTCCAAGTCCTACCGCGAGGGCGAGCGCGACCACCTGGTGCTCGACCGGGTGGAGGCGACGGTCGACCGGGGCCAGCTGGCGGTGGTGCTGGGCAAGAGCGGCTCGGGCAAGTCCACTCTGCTCAACCTGTTGGCCGGGATCGACCTGCCCGACGCCGGCCAGGTCGTGGTGGGCGGCGCCGAGCTGGGGGCGCTCGGCGAGCCCGGCCGCACCCTGTTCCGGCGCCGGCGGATCGGCTTCGTCTTCCAGTTCTTCAACCTGGTGCCGACCCTCACCGTCGAGGAGAACCTGCTGCTGCCGCTCGAGCTCAACGGGCGCCCCGCCGCCGCCGGCCGCGCGAGGGCCCGCGAGCTGCTGGCGGCGGTGGGGCTGGCCGGGCGGGAGCGCTCCTTCCCGGAACGGCTGTCGGGCGGCGAGCGCCAGCGGGTGGCGGTGGCCCGGGCGCTGGTCCACGACCCCGACCTGATCCTCGCCGACGAGCCCACCGGCAACCTCGACGTCGAGACCGGTCTCGAGGTGATCGAGCTGCTCGACGGTCTGACCCGCCGGGCCGGCAAGACCATGGTGATGGCCACCCACTCGCGGGCGGTGGTGGGAGTGGCGGACCGCATCTTCACCATCGAGCGCGGCCGGCTGGTCGAGCGGCCCCCCGGCGGCGGCCCGGCGGGCGGCACCGACCCGTGAGCCGCCTGCTGTGGCGCGCCAGCCGGCGCCACCTGACCCGCCACCCCTGGCAGCTGGCGCTCTCCGTGCTCGGCGTCGCCCTCGGAGTGGCGGTGGCGGTGGCGGTCGACGTCGCCGGCGACAGCGCCCGGCGCGCCTTCGAGCTGGCCTCGGAGGCGGTCACCGGGCGCGCCACCCACCGCCTCACGGCAGGCTCGGCGGGAATCGACGAGGACCTCTACCGCCGGCTGCGGGTCGAGCACGGCCTCCGCTCGTCGGCGCCGGTGGTCGAGGGCTGGGTCGAGCTGGCCGGCCCGCCGCGGCGCGGGCTCCGGCTGCTGGGCGTCGATCCGTTCGCCGAGCCGCCGTTCCGGTCGTGGGCGATCGCCGCCGAGGGTCCCGGCGGAGCCGAGCTCGACGTCGGCCGCCTGCTCACCGAGCCGGGCGCCGTGCTGCTGAGCGCCGAGACCGCCGCCGAGCTGGGGCTCGCCCCGGGCGGGACCTTCAAGCTGGCGGCGGAGGGGCGCCGCCACGTCGTGCGGCTGGTGGGGGTGGTGGAGCCGGCCGGCGGGCCGGCGCGCCAGGCCGCCCGCGATCTGTTGCTGGCCGACCTGGCCACCGCGCAGGAGCTGCTGGACGTCGCCGGCCGTCTGACCCAGATCGACCTCATCGTGCCGCCGGGGGCCCGGGGCGAAGAGCTGCTGTCGCGGCTGCGCGGGTTGCTGCCGGCCGGGGTGGGCGTCGAGCGCTCGGCGGCCCGCACCGAGAGCGCCGAGCAGCTGACCAGCGCCTTCCGTCTCAACCTGCGGGCGCTCAGTCTGCTGGCCCTGCTTTGCGGCGCCTTCCTGATCTACAACACGATGACCTTCGCGGTGGTCCAGCGCCGCCCGCTGCTGGGCACCCTCAGGGCGCTGGGCACTACCCGCCGCCAGCTCTTCGGTCTGGTGCTCGGCGAGGCGGCGGCGATCGGCGGGGTCGGCTCGGCGCTCGGCCTGGCCACCGGCGTGGCGCTGGGCGACGGTCTGGTCGGGCTGGTCACCCGCACCATCAACGACCTTTATTTCGTGGTCGAGGTGCGCCGGCTGGAGCTCGCCCCGCTCACCCTGCTGCGCGGCGGCTTCATGGGGCTGGGCGCCACCCTGCTGGCGGCGCTGCCGCCGGCCGCCGAGGCCACCGCCACGGCGCCGCGGCAGGCGCTGGCGCGCGCCGACCTGGAGGCGCTGGCCCACCGCCGGGTGCCACGGGCGACGGTCGCCGGCGGCCTGGCGGTGGCCGGTGGCGGCGTCCTGCTGGCGCTGCCGGGCGAGACCCTGGCCGCCAGCCTGGCGGCCATGTTCGCCCTGCTGCTGGGCTGCGCGCTGCTGACGCCGATCGCCACCCTCGGCCTGATGCGCCTGTGCGGGGTGCCGGCGGCGGCACTGGCCGGTCTGCTCGGGCGGATGGCCACCCGCGGGGTGGTGGCGGCGCTGAGCCGCACCGGGCCGGCGATCGCCGCGCTGACCATGGCCGTGTCGGTCACCGTCGGCGTCGACCTCATGGTCCGCAGCTTCCGCTCCACTGTCGAGCGTTGGCTCGACTACTCGCTGCCGGCCGATCTCTATCTCACCCTCTACGACACCCCGGCCGGGCGCTTCGCGGTGGCCGGCGGCGGGCTGGGGCCCGAGACGGTCGACGCGGTCCGCCGGCTGCCCGGCGTCGAGGGCGTCAACACGCTGCGCCACGTGCGGCTCGGCGGCTCGGCGGAGACCGCGACGCCGGCCCTGGCCATCGAGCTCGACCCGCGGGCGCGGAGCGCCTTCGGGTTCGCCCGCGGCGATCCAGTCGAGCTCTGGCCCCGCTTCGAGCGCGGCGAGCTGCTGCTGGTCTCCGAGCCTCTCGCCTACCGCCGCCGGCTGGTGCCGGGCTCGCTCCTGCGGCTCGATACGCCCACCGGCGAGCTCGAGCTGCCGGTGGGTGGCGTCTTCTACGACTACGCCTCCGAGCAGGGGCTGGTGCTGCTGCCGCGCGGCCTCTACGCGCGGCGCTGGAACGACCCGACGGTGACCGCGGTGTCGGTCCACGCCGCGGCCGGCGTCGATCTCGACCGGCTGGCGGTCGAGCTGCGGCGGGCGGTGGGGGAGGACCGGCGCGTCCTGGTCCGCACCACCCGCGGCCTGCGCGAGGCCTCGCTCGAGGTCTTCGACCGCACCTTCCTGATCACCGGCGTGCTGCGTCTGCTGGCGGTGGTGGTCGCCTTCGTCGGCGTCCTGAGTGCGCTGATGGCTCTGCAGCTCGAGCGGGTCCGCGAGCTGGGAGTGCTCCGCGCCTGCGGCCTGACCCCGGCCCAGCTCTGGCGGCTGGTGACCCAGCAGACCGGCCTCATGGGACTGGCGGCGGGCCTGCTGGCGCTGCCGGTGGGCCTGCTGACGGCGGCGGTGCTGGTGCTGGTGGTCAACCGCCGCTCCTTCGGCTGGTCGCTCGAGCTGGCGGTGAGTCCCGGCACCCTGCTCGCCGCGGTCGGACTGGCGGTGGGCGCCGCCCTGCTGGCCGGCCTCTACCCCGCGTTCCGGATGTCGCGCATCTCGCCGGCCGAGGCGCTGAGGGACGAATGAGCCGGCGGGCCGCTCGCCGGACGGCGGCGCTGATCGGGGCGCTCCTGCTGCTCGCCGCCGGCGCCGGCTGCCGGCGCGCCGACACCGCCAGCGGCCCGCCCGCGCTGTCGCTCGACCGGCTGCTGGGCGGCGCTCCGGCGGCCGGTTTCGCCCGCGCCCTGGCACCGCGCGAGTTCCGTTTCCCGGCCGATCACGGACCCCACCCGGCCTTCCGCACCGAGTGGTGGTACTTCACCGGTAACCTGAAGGAGCCGGGCGGCCGCCGTTTCGGCTACCAGCTCACCCTGTTCCGCAGCGCGCTGGCCGCCGCGCCGCCGGCGCGGGCTTCGGCCTGGGCGACGCGCGACGCCTACATGGCCCACCTGGCGGTGACCGACGTGGCGGGCGGGCGCTTCCACGCCTTCGAGCGCTTCAGCCGCGGTGCCCTGGGGCTGGCCGGCGCGCGCCGGCGGCACGACGGCGGAGTGCGGGCCTGGCTCGAGGACTGGTCGATCGAGGGACCGCCGTTCCGGCTCCGCGCCGCCGAGCCTGGCGTGGGGATCGACCTGCGCCTCGAGGTCGTGCGGCCGCCGGTGCTCCAGGGCGAGGCGGGGCTCAGCCGCAAGGGCGCCGAGCCCGGCAACGCCTCCTACTACTACTCGCTGACCCGGCTGCCCACGCGGGGCTCGGTCACCGTCGACGGCCAGGTGCTGGAGGTGGCCGGGCTTTCCTGGATGGACCGCGAGTGGAGCACCAGCGCCCTGGAAGCCGGCCAGCAGGGATGGGACTGGTTCGCCCTCCAGTTGGACGACGGCCGCGACCTGATGTACTACCGGCTGCGCCGCGAGGAAGGCACGACCGATCGCCACAGCGCCGGGGTGATGGTCGGCCCCGGCGGCGCCGCCCGCACCCTGGCGGCCGGCGACGTCCAGCTCGAGGAGCGCGGCGCCTGGCGGAGTCCCGCCACCGGGATCCTCTACCCGGCCGGCTGGCGGCTCGGGGTGCCCGGCGAGGAGCTGAGCCTCGCGGTGCGCCCGCTCCTCGCCGCCCAGGAGCACACCGGCGCCATCCGCTACTGGGAGGGCGCCGTCGGCGTCGCCGGCACCGCCCGCGGCGTCCCGCTGACCGGCCACGGCTACGCCGAGCTGGCGGGCTACGGGCCGCCCCGCCCCTGACGACGCGGCCGTCCCGACGCCCACGCCGGCGGACGCGGCTCACCGGCCCCGCCTTCATCGACGTCAAGATCGAGGGTCTCGAGATCGGCCTCGAGGGCGACCGGGCGGTCGCCCGTTTGGTCCAGACCTGTCGCTCGGAGGTCTACTCGGACCAGGTCACCAAGACGCTGGTCCTGGTCCGCGAGCGGGACGGCTGGCGGATCCTCGAAGAAAAAGTCGAGAGCTGGCGGCCACCGCCCGGCGCCGGGCCGGACCGCTCGCATGAAACGCCGGGCGGGGGTCGGTCGCCTGTGTTTCCGAAGGGGCCGATACGCCCCCCACAGCGGGAGGACTGGACGTGTCGCGCGGCGACGACGACAAGCAGCCGAAGCCGACCCGGCGCCCGCCCCGACAGCGGCGCCCGGGCTGGCTGCCGACGTCGGCCTTCGGCCTGCTCGCCATCCTGGTCGCCTTCGCGGGATCCTATTTCGTCTACCTCAAGCGGCACGAAGAGCGCCTCACGGGTCACTACCTGCGGCGGCTGGCGGTGTCGGGCGAGAACATCGCCGAGGCCATCCAGTGGCTGCAAACCAACTTCCAGAACGCGGTGGACGAGCCGGGCCGCGAGACCCGCGACCCCAGCCCCGAGAACGGCGACGCGCTCGAGGACTGGTTCATGCGGTGTTCGCACGGGGCCGACGGCGGGGCGCCGTCAGGGGGCGATGCCCGCCGGGAGCCGGAACCGGGCCCCTGGGCAGTGCCCTGTCTCGAACGGTGGACCAGCCCGCGGACGGCCCTTGAGCTCATCAGGCTGGCCGAGAACGTGACGGTCGCCGCGCTCGAGAAAACCCCGGAGGCCGACCTGCAGCCGCAGGTCTGCGCCGGCTGGCAGGGTGGCCGGGCGCTGCTGCGGCCGGGCGCCAGCTGGGAGCGCCCGTGGGACGACACGAGCCGGCGCGCCGGCCTGTTCGCTCTGGCGCAGCTCCGGGAGGAGGACAAGCCGCAGATCGCGGCGCTGCGCGCGCTGTGGCAGCGCGGCAGCGCGACCGTCGACACGCCTCTCCAGACCCTGGCGGCGCCGCTGCTACCGGCCGCGGAGTTCGATCAGCTGCTCCTCGCCCGGCGCGACGGCGAGGTCCTGGCCGGCGTCGGTGGCCGTACGCTGCGCATCGACCGGCTACCCGCGCCGCCGCCGAGGGCGGCCGATTCGAAGGAAGCCGGCGCCATCGGGGATGGGGAGCCCTGGTCCTCGAGCCGGGTCTACGCGCAGGCGATCGCCGGCGAGACGCACCGCCTGTTCGTCCAGCCCCTCCGGCTGCCGATCGAGCTGGCCTGGATGGGAAGCC
Organism: Thermoanaerobaculia bacterium; assembly: GCA_041567315.1. Taxonomy (GTDB): domain Bacteria; phylum Acidobacteriota; class Thermoanaerobaculia; order Multivoradales; family JAHEKO01. The sequence goes on from JBFGCA010000073.1 coordinate 7,543, forward strand.
TGGCGGCACGCGACGCCGGCCGGTGGTGCCGGGGCGGCGCCGAGACTGGTCAGCCCGAACCGTACTGGCTGCTGGCGGGCATCAAGCAGGAGTCCGGGTTCCGCGCCGAGGTCAGGTCGCTGCCGCCGCCGGTGGTCTTCGGGGCGGTCTTTCTGGTGGTCTACGGCCTGCTCGCCCTGCCGTATCTCAAGATCCGGTTCATCGGGGTACGCGAAGCCCTGCGCAAGCAGGACGTGTTCGTGGAGGCCGTGGCCATCGGTCTGTCCTCGGCCCTGTTCACCCTGGCGGCCGCGGAGCTGCTGGTCTCGACCGAGCTGTCGACGCTACGGGACCGGCGGCTCGGCGAGGTCACGACCTCGATCCGCAGCGCCTTCTCCGACGAGATCGCCGACCTGTCGCGGACCCTCGACCGGCTGAGCGCAGCGCGGCGCACCGGCGACCGGGAGACGCTGCCCGGGAGTGCACAGTACGAGCGCCGGCGCACGCGACTGCTCGCCAAGGAGCCGCCGCCACCGGCCAGCACCGACCCGCTCGGCGACTATCCTCTTCTCGAGATGGCCATCTGGATGAACGAAGAGGGCCTCCAGATCGGCAAGTGGACGGTCAAGGAGACCACCACGGCACTGATCTCGGCCGCCGACCGGCTCTACTTCCGCCGGGCGCGCGACCGCGACCTCTGGCCACAGGCCTGTCCGCCGGCGACGAGCGGCGGCAACGAGGACCCGGCCAGCGGCGGCTGCCTCGTCGAGTCGATCCGGTCGCTCAACACGGGCGAGGTGCGGGCCGTCCTGTCGCGCCGGCTGGACGGGCACGGTGAGGCGGTGGTGGCGGCAGCGGTGGCCTCGCTGCAGAGCGTCATCGATCCGGTGCTGCCCCACGGCCACGGCTTTGCGATCCTCGACGCGGACGGCCGGGTGCTCTTCCACTCCGATCGCGAGCGCAACCTGCGCGAGGAACTCTTCGAGGAGCTGGACTCCGACACCCGCCTGCGAACCGCGGTCGAGATGAGGGGCACCGACGAGATGGGGGTGCGGTACCGCGATCGCTCGCTGCGCCTCCGCTCCGAACCGCTCGCCGGCACCCCCTGGACGCTGGTGGTCTTCGCCGACCGCGAGGAGTCGCGGCTGGCGCGGGTGGAGGCGCTCAGCCTCACGCTCCTGCTCTTCCTGGCCTATGCAGCCGCCGTTCTGATGGTCACCCTGGGGATGGTCCTGTTCCGCTCGGGTCGCCGGCGGCCGCCGTTCTTCCTCTGGTTCTGGCTCGATCCGGCACGGGCCGCGACCTACCGGCGAGCTGTCTGGACCCTGCTGCTGCTGGCCGCCGCCTGGGCCGCGGTGCAGCGCTTCTGGTCGCCCCTCTACGGCCCTCTGACCTGCGGCCTGCTCGGTCTCGTGGGCATCGCTTCCAGCATTCTTCTGCTGCGTGAATCCGAAGAGGGGGCGGACGGGCGCTCGTCGCTGCGGTTCGAGCGCCGGGCGCTGGCGCCGGCCGGCATCGTCCCGGCGGTGGCGCTGGTGGCCTGGATCTGGGGCTGGCCGATCGGTCTGCTGGCGACGGTAGCGGCGGTGCTGACGGTGGTTGTCCAGCGCCACCTCGGCGGGCTGCTGGTGGCGATCCTCGGCCTGTTGCTGCTGACCGCCGCCGGAGCCGCCAGAGCGGGCGACTGGGAGATCGGTCTCGCGGCGGCGGCGGTGCTGGTCGGCCTCCCGTGGCTGGCCTTCCGTGTGCCGCCCCGGCCCCGGACCGCGTCCCGATTCACGGCGCGCTTCTGGTATCTCGTCGGCGCCGCGGCGCTGTCGGTCGTCGGCAGCGTGCTGCCCACGCTGGCGATCTTCCGCGCCGCCCAGGACGAAGCGATGCTGCTGTTGACTCGCCACGACCAGCAGCACCTGGCGATGGCGCTCGACGAGCGCAGCCGGCGGATCGCCCAGCGCTTCCGGTCGGTTCCACTGGCCCCGCACTACCGGGTGGCGCTGCAGGAGAAGCTCTTCCCCGCCGATCTGGAGCAGGCCCGCGACCTCCACCTGGGCGGCACCCGGCTGACCCGCGTCCGGCCGGCTCTCGAGGAACGGCCCGCCGGCACCGGCTCACCCGAAGCGCGAGACCGGGACGAAAGAGCGCCCGCCCCGGCGCCGTGGCTCGGTCTCGAGCTGGGCAGACGGCTGCCGCCGCTGACGCCGCTGAGCCACGCGCTGCGACGGCTGGGCGGGGCCCGCAGCGCCGACGGGCTCTTCGAGTGGCCGGCCGACGCCGAGCCCGACAACGCGGTGCTGCTCGCTGGCAGCCCGGCCGGGCCGCCGGTCCTCGGCGCGGAGGTCAACCCACCGCGCCTGGCGGAACGCCGCCTCGGGTGGCGCCTCGCCACCGATGTCGCCCGCCTCCGCGGCTCGCAGATCGGCCCCGGGTGGTGGTTGGCCGGTCTGCTGGGTCTGGCCCTGCTGTGGCACGCGGTCCACACCGTCACGCGGCGCGTCTTCCTGCTCGACCAGCCGCGGCCCAGACAGCTCGACGGCGGCCGGCTGGAGGTCTCCGACCGCTGGCCGCACCGCCTGGAGCTGCGACGGCGGCTGTGCGCCGACGCCGCCCCGGCGCAGGACGAGGACGTCCACCAGATCGACGCCGGCCGGCTGTGGTCCGAGACGGCGCCCGCCGAGCTGGCCGCGGCGGCCGGCAAGGCGACGGCGACGCGGATCGTCGTCGACCGGCTGCACGAGGGCCTCGGAGAGCCCGTCCAGGCCGAGCGCAAGCTGGAGCTGCTCGAACGGCTGGTGGCGATCCAGGGCAAACGGATCGTCGTCCACAGCGAGGTCAACCCCTGGCACTTCTTCCACTACCGGGCCGCCGACTTCCAGCGCGGCGCCGCCGAGACGCCCTCGCAGCTGGAGCGCTGGTCGGCGATCCTGCAGTGCTTCGAAAGGGTGCGCCGGCCGCTCGGCACGGCCGAGGAGTCCTCGCCGGCGGCGCTGCTGAAGCGCCTGCGCCTCGCGCGGCGCGCCGCCCCCGGCGAGCCGGCGCCGGCGGCCCTCGAAGCCGCGCTCGAGCACCTGGCCGAGGAATGCTGGGCCGATCCCCGCCTCGGCGAGATCGCCGAGCGGCTGGCCGCCCACCCCGATCTCGCCGCGTTGTGCGCCGGGGCCGCCGACGGCGAGATCGACGACGACGGCGAGCCCCTGGTCAAGGCGGTTCTCGATCGGGCCGAGAACTACTACGGCGTCCTGTGGTCGCTTTCGAGCAAGGACGAGAAGATGGTCCTCTACCGGATCTGCCAGCACGGAGTGGTGAGCTGGAAGAGCCGCGAGCTCGTCCGCCGCCTGATCCACCGCGGCCTGGTCCTGATGACCCCCAACGTCCGCCCGATGAGCCGCAGCTTCGCGTGCTTCGTGCTCGACGCCGAGCCGCCGGAGGTGTTCGACGCCTGGGAGCGCGAGGCCGGCACCAGCCTGTGGTCGCAGATCCGACTGCCGCTGTTGCTGTCGGCGATGGCGGTGATGGCCTTCATGTTCACGTCCCAGCCGCACTTCTTCGAGCGCGCGGTCGCCGTCGCCACCGCGATCGCGGCCGGTCTCCCCCTGCTGCTGCGGCTCGGCGGCGCCCTGACCAGCCTCCCCGGCCGGGCCGCGGACCACGGTTAGCCGCTGGCGGCCGGATCAGGGGACCAGCGCGGCGATGCGGACGGGGCCACCCGAGCCGCCGGCGATCTTCATCGGCAGCGCGAAGACCCAGGCACCGGTGGCGGGCAGCGCCTCGAGATTGGCCACGTTCTCGAGACCCGGGACGTTGGCGGCCGCGGCCACCCGATGGACGAGGAAGTCGGTCGACGGCCCGTAGTCGATGCTGGCCGTGTCGACGCCGAGCACCGCTACCCCGCGCTGCTCCACCAGGTAGCGGGCGGCCGCCTCGCCGTAGGAGGGGAAGTGCAGGTTGGAGGCGTCGCCGGGCGCGTCGTCCCCCAGGTAGGCGAGCCGGTCGGGCCATCGCGGGCCCCAGCCGGTGCGGAGCAGCACGACGGCGCCCTCGGGCACGGGGCCGTGCGACGCCTCCCAGGCGAGGACGTCCTCGCGGCTCAGCCGGTAGTCGGCGTCGGCCGCCGCCTGCCGGCCGACGTCGATCACCACCGCCGGGCCGATGAGCCGCTCGAGCGGCACCTGATCGGCCGTCCACCCGCCGGCCGCGAAGTGGATCGGCGCGTCGAGGTGGGTGCCACCGTGCTCGGGCGTCGAGAAGGCGTTGGCGGCGTAGAAGAAGCCGCCCTCGGTGTCGCCCCACGCCAACCGGGTGAGCTCGAAGCGGGACGGCGAGGTGGGCCAGTAGATCGTCTCCCCGTCGTAGGGATGGGTGAGGTCGACGACCCGCGCCTGCGACAGATCGGGCGCCGGCGCCCGCTCGCCGGGCCCGCCACCGCAGGCGGTGGCCACCAGCATCAGCGTCAGGACCGCCGGCATGGCCCGTCCCGCCGCGGACCTTCGTGGCTCGGTCATCGCGCGCCCCCCCGCCCCCGCTACCCGCCCCCGGCCGGCGCCTGCAGCCAGCGGGCGAGCCAATCGAGCACGGTCTCGTGCCAGAGGATGGAGTTGGCGGGCCGGAGGACCCAGTGGTTCTCGTCGGGGAAGAAGAGCAGCCGGCTGGGCACCCCGCGGCGCTGGAGAGCGGTGAAGGCGGCCAGACCCTGGGTCTCGGGCACCCGGTAGTCGAGGGCGCCGTGGATCACCAGCATCGGCGTCTGCCAGCGCTCGACGTTGAGCGCCGGGTTGTGGCGCTCGTGGCCCTCGGGATTGACCCAGTAGGGGCCGCCGTGGTCCCACTCGGGAAACCACAGCTCCTCGGTGGCGAAGTACATCGACCGCAGGTCGAACACCCCGTCGTGGTTGACCAGACAGCGGAACCGCTCGGGCCAGGCGCCGGCGATCCAGTTGATCATGTAGCCGCCGTAGGAGGCGCCCAGCGCGCAGACCCGCTCGCCGTCCATCCACGGGTAGCGCTCGAGCACCGCGGCGAGTCCCTTCTGGAGGTCCTCCAGCGGCTTGCCGCCCCAGTCCCCCTGGATCGAGTCGGTAAAGGCCTGTCCGTAGCCGGTCGAGCCGTGGAAGTCGACCATCACCGCCGCGTAGCCGGCGCCGGCGTAGACCTGCGGGTTCCAGCGATAGTGGAAGTCGTTGTCGGCCGAGCCCTGGGGGCCGCCGTGGACGATGAAGGCAACCGGGTAGCGGCGGGCCGGGTCGAGACCCACCGGTTTGACCACCCAGGCCCACACCGTCTCCCCGTTCCAGCCGGCGAAGCTCACCTGCTCGGGCTCGCCCAGGCTGACGGCGGCGAGCCTCTCGTCGTTGATGCCGGTCAACCCCTCGAGCCCGCCGCCGTCGCCGGCCAGCGAGTAGAGCTCGACCGGCGAGCGCAGGTGGTCGAGCCCGATCACCAGCCGCTCACCGGCCAGGCCTGGCGAGCGCGCGTGCCCCTCCCCGGTCAACCGCCGCACGGCACCGCTCGCCACTTCGACGGCGAACAGGGCGACGTTGCCGACGTCGGCGGCGGTGGCGTAGAGCGTGCCGCCGTCGGCCGAGAACAGCAGGTCGGCGGGCGAGCGGTCCCAGTCGGCGGCCAGCGTGCGCCGGTCGCCGCCCGGCCAGTCCATCAGCACGATCCGGTAGCGGTCGCTCTCGTAGCCGGCGCGCTCCATCGCCCGGTAGGCGAGCAGCCGGCCGTCGGGCGAAAACACCGGTCCGGTGTCCCAGGCCGGGTTGTCGTCGGTGAGGTTGCGGGCCGGGGCCGAGCCGTCGAGCGGCGCCGCCCAGAGATCGAAGTCGGTGGACCAGGCCTCGGCGGCGCCGGCCGCCCGGGCGGTGAACACCAGCTCGCCACCCGGCCCGAAGGCCACCTCCTCGAAGCCGCCAAAGGGCTTGGTGGGGGCGTCGGCCTCCAGCCCCCGCATCAGGTCCACCGGCTCGCCCCCGGCCACCGGCACCGCAAACAGATGCGAGCGGCGGCCGTCCTTCCAGACGTCCCAGTGGCGGACGAAGAGCCGGTCGTAGAGCCGTCCCGAGGAGCGGCGCTCGCCCGCCGCCGCCACCCGCTCGGCGGTGCAGGCGACGCCCTCGCAGTCCACGAACACCTCGAGGGCGACCACCAGCCTGGCGCCGTCGGGCGACAGCGCGAAGCCGCCGACGTCGAGCGGCAGCTCGGTGACCTGCCGCGCCTCGCCGCCGTCGACGGCGATCCGCCACACCTGCGAGGAGCCCGACCGGGTCGACAGGAAATAGACCACGTCGCCGCCGGGCGCCCAGCGTGGACTGCCGTCGGCGTCCGGGTGCGCGGTGAGCTGGCGCAGGCCGCGGCCGTCGCTGCCCACCAGCCACAGGTCGGTGCGCCCCCTGTCGGCCGCCAGGTCGGTGGTGCGCCGCACGAAGACCACCCGGTCGCCGGCCGGCGAGACCCGCGGGTCGGAGATCCTCTCCATGGCCACGAGGTCGTGGACCGTGAACGGGCGCGGCTGGGCGACCGCCACCGGGGGCGCCGCCGCCAGAGGCACGGCCAGCAACAGCCACGGCAGGAATCTCGATCGCATCGGCTCCGCTCAGTCAGCGGCGAGAGGATACCGGTTCCGCCCCGCGGCCGAGAACCGCGTGACGGTGGGACCCCGGGAAGCTCAGCACGACGGCTGGGCGGCGTCTGCCGTGACAGGCGCACATCCGAGGCGACCAGCGCACATCTCGGTTACACAGATCATTTCTGCCATCCGTGCGTCCGAATGGAAGAAATATTCTGCTCCGCCGATAGGATGACCGGCACGGGCGGCGGCGGCGGTCAATCCAGACTCACCGGGCGACCGCCCAGGGAAAGGAGCGCAACGATGCGCTGGATCCTGCCGTTCCTGCTGTTCTTTCTGCCGTTCTGGGGAGCGATGAAGGGGACGCCGGAGGCCGGCGGCGGCGTCACGGTCCACTCTGGGGCTTCGATCGAGGCCGACTAGCCGCGGTGGCCGACCCGGGGGCGCCGCGCCCGCCGCGGCGCCCCGTCTTCTGCTGCCGCCGCCGCCAGCCCTCGAAGACCAGCTCGGGGTCCTTCTCCACCGCCTCGAAAAAGCGCAGCACCGCCCGGGCCAGCCACACCCCGGCGCGGTCCTCCTCGACCGACCGGCAGAAGTAGACCAGCGCCGCCATCGCCTCCCGGTGGAGGTGCTGGGCGCGGAAGATCGGCAGCATCTGGCGGGCCAGACGCCGCAGATGCAATGACCACCCGAGCTCGGCGTACGCCGCCGCCAGCTCGAGCGAGACCTTGGCCGCCTCGCAGGCGAGTCCCATCTCGATGAACCCTTCCTGCGCCCGACGGAAGGCGCGGCAGGCCTCCTCCATCCGCCCCTGCTTGACCAGGATGTTGCCCTCCAGCCAGTGCCGGCGGAGCCGCTCCGAGCGGCTGCCAACCTGCTCGTACAGCACCGAGGCGTCGCGCAGGAAGCGCAGCGCCCCGTCGAGCCAGCCGATCTGCGAGAAGTAGAGCGCCAGGTTGTGGAACATGACCAGGATCAGCTTCGGATCGCGGACCGGATCGACCAGCGCGGCGGCGTGCGAGACCGCGTGGATCGCCTCGGCCGGGCGCTGGTGGTCGGCCAGGATCACGCCCCGGTTGATCAGCGCCTTGCCGGCGAGGTGGCTGTCCTCCATCTCGCGGTACAGCCGGAAGGCCCGGTCGATGGCCGCCAGGGCGCCGGCTAGACGCCCCTGGTCGTTGAGCAGCATGGCCTCCTTGTAGGCCAGCTGGGCCTCGAGCGACCGGTCTCCCGGACCGTGGACGACGTAGCCGCGGGCCTCTTCGAGCACCCGGCCGCTGGCGCGCAGGTGCGAGGACCGGCGCAGCGCCTCGGACAGCCGGATCCGCGCCCGGGCCCGGGCGTCGCGGATCAGCGCCTCCGGATAACGGTCGTCGGCCAGGGCGTCCGCGGCGGTGACCGCCAGCCGGGCCAGCTCCGCGGCCCGCCGGGGGTCCTCCCCCAGCACCGACCGGCTCTCACGGCCGAGGCGGTCGACCAGGCCGGGCGTCTGATACCGCCGGTGGTTGCGGAGGATGGTCTCCTGGCGACCCGGCGGATGGTCCATCAGCTGCTCGAAAAGCTCCTCGGACAGCCGGTCCTCGGCGTCCAAGCCGGCGCCCAGATGCGAGGCCCGGCTGCGGACCGCCGCCACCGCCGAGCGATAGGCCTCCGGGGGCAGTGGCTCGGCCAGCGACCCGAGGGCCGCCTCGCGGGCGATGCTCCGGCAGCGCCGGCAGCCGGCGAGCAGGTGGCGAACGATGTCCCGCGCTTCGCTCGCGCCCGTCGACCGACCGGTCGCGAACGCCTCCAGCACCGACCTCGCCGGGTGCTCAGCCATCGTCGCGCCGATCCCCCAGACGGTCGGATCCGCCGGACAGCGGCGGGCCCCCGCGCTCCCTCGCCAGCGCCTCGCGGACCGCGTTCTCGGCCAGCCCGCCCAACAGGGCATGGAGCTGGGGGAACGACATGCCCTGGATCAGGGCCGCCTGCAACGGCAGGGTGGGAGCGGGAGCTGGCGCGGCGGGTGGCGGTTCGGCAATGGTGCCGGCGGACGGGTCCGCGCTCGGGGCAGCCTCCGGTCCCTGGTCCTCCGGTGCCTCTTCCCCGCCCTCCTCCCCTGCCGCCAGCCGCCGCGCCAGCTCCCGCAGGTCCCAGCCGAAGGCGGCCAAAACTCCGTCGATGGCCGCCCGGTCCGGCACCTGGTGGCCCTTCTCGTAGCGGCTGAGCGTCGAGCGGTTGACTCCCACCTGACGGGCCAGGTCCTCCTGGTTCCAGCCCCGGCGCCGCCTCTCCCGACGGATGACTGCTCCCATTCCAGCAAACGCAGAACTGTTCTGCCACATGAGGTCCGATTGTAGCGGCTGGGTGACGCAAATGCAACCCATGCCCGGCCCAGGGGCCGATCCACACCAGCAGCCGTTTCAAATTTGTTCTGAAAATCCAACAAAATCGCTTGACAGCGGAGCCGGCCGCTCTATACCGTTGTCAGGAACGCCACCCCTGGTGCCACCAGAGACGGAGCCGCCGATGAAGGGAAGCAACGCCGGGACCCTGCGGGGCACCCGCCCCGTGGACAGCCACCTCAAGGCCGAGCGCATCCAGAGTCTCCTGGGTCGGCTGCCCGGCTGGGAGGCCAGCGAGGGCAACGCCGCCGTCCGCCGCACCTACCGGCTCCCCGACGTCACCTCGGCCCTGGCGTTTGTCCAGTACGTCGGGACCCTGGCCCGTTCCTCCGGTCAAAACCCGGACCTGCGCCTGCACGCCAACGAGGTCACCGTCATCCTGGCCGGCCCCGGCGCCGCGGGCCTCACCGAGGCCGACCTCGAGCTGGCGCGGCTGCTGGACCAGCGCTAGCCTGCACTTCTCACCGGCTCGCTGCGGCCCGGGCTACCGCAGGTCGAAGCGGACGGTCAGGTTGTAGAGCACCGCCACCGGCCGGCCGTCGAGGGTCGCCGGCTCGAAGCGCCAGCGGCGGACGGCGTTCACCGCCGCCTCGGTGAGCCCGAACCCCAGGTCCCTGAGCACCTTGACGTCGCGCACGCTGCCGTCCCGGTCGATCACCGCCTCGAGGACCACGATCCCGGTGCGGCGGGCGCGGCGGGCGACCTCGGTGTAGGCCGGGTCGGGCCCCGAGAGGCGCAGCGGACGGGTCATGCCGGCGCCGAACCGCAGCGGCGCCGATTCCGGGACCGGCGGCGGCGGCGCCAAGACCGGCAGCGTGGGGCTCAGAATCACCGGCAATGGCGCAATGCGGGTCGACGGCTCGACCGGCACCGGATCCTCGATCAGCAGCTCGGGCACCGGGACCGTCCGCGCCTCCGGCCGCGCCGGGCGCTGGGTGGGGACCGGCGGCGGCTCGGGCGGCCTGATCCGGAAATCCTCCAGCCGGAAGATCGCGGGCGGCGCCGGCGGTTCGTCCAGCGGCAGCCGGCGCAGACCGGGCACGGTCACGCTGAGAAGAGCCAGGTGAAAGAGCACAGAGCCCGCCAGACAGGCGCGCAGCCGGGCGCGATCCCGCAGCTCCTCCGCGGTCTCCCACGGGGCTGCGGAAACTGCCTGTGGACGGTGGATCGGTGGACGCATGGCCGGCCTCCTTCGCGGTCTCTCTATGGGGTTTGACCCGCCACCGCCCCGATCCGTTCCTCCGCACCGCCTACATCGAGATCGAGCCCTTGCGGAAGTCGGTCCGGCCGAGCAGCGCGTTGAGCAGCACCGGTCGGCCGGCGGCCAGCTCGGCCCGAGCGGCGGTCAGGGCTCCGGGCAGGGCGTCGAGGTCTTTGATCAGGAACCCGGCGCCGCCGTAGCCCTCAGCCACGGTGTGGTAGTCGGTCCGCCGCAGCACCGTGCCGACGTCGTCACCCAGGATCTCGACCTGCTCGCGGGCGATCTGCGCCCAGGAGGCGTCGTTGCCCACCACCGCGATGACCGGCAGCCGGTGCCGGACGAAGGTGTCGAACTCGGCCAGGCTGTAGGCCGCCGAGCCGTCGCCCCACAGCAGCCAGACCTCGGCGTCGGGCCGGCACAGCTTGGCGCCCAGCGCGAAGCCGGCCCCCACCCCCAGGGTGCCGAACACCCCCGGATCGAGCCAGCTGAGCGGTGCGCGCGGCGAGATGACGTAGGAGGCGGTGGCCACGAAGTCGCCGCCGTCGGCCACCAGCAGGCCGTCGCCCGGTAGGGCTTCGTCGAGGGCGCGGCAGAGGGCCAGCGGATTGCAGTGCTCGGTGGGCTGGGCGGCGCGCCCCGCGATGTCGGCCTCGCGCTCGGCGTCGCGCTGGCGCAGACGGGCCAGCCAGTCGGGCCAGCGCCCGGCAGTGCCGCTCGACGCGGACGCGCCGGCGGCGCCCTCGCCGGTCGGGCCGGCGCCCGACCCGGCTGCGGGCAGTGCGGCGGCCAGCGCCCGCAGCAGGCGGCCGGGGTCGGCCTCGACCGTCAGCGCCGGGCGGCGGTTGCGCTCGGCCTCCTCGCGGCTGCGGTTGACGGCGACCACCCGGGCGCGACCCGCGATCTGCCGCCCGTAGTCGAGCCGGAAGTCGCAGGGCACGCCGGCCAGCAGCACCAGGTCGGCCTCCTTGAGAGCCTCGCGGCGCCGGTGCCGGAGCTGCAGCGGATGGCCTGCGCCCAGCAGCCCGCGGGCCATGCCCGACAGGTAGGTCGGTGCGCCCAGGCGCCCGGCCGCCGCCGCCAGCTCGCCCACCGCGGCCGGCTCGAGCACCGCCTGGCTGCCCACCATCAGCACCGGGCGCTCGGCGGCGGCGAGCAGGCGGGCGGCGCGGCGGACCGCGGGCGCGGCGGGCAGGGCGGCCTCCGGGCGCCGCGGCGGAGCCCCGTCGGCGGCGGACCCGCCGGCGCCGGCGAACAGCCGCCGCACGTGCCAGTCGAGATAGCGCGCGACGGCCCGCCCGGCGAGGCTGCGGGCGCCGGCCGCCGCCTTGGCGCCGTAGAGCGAGGCCACCAGCCGGCGCTCGTAGAGCAGGTCTACGGGGCACTCCAGGAAGACCGGTCCCGGCACCCCTTCGGCGGCGATCCACAGCGCGCGCTCGAGCAGCGGCTCGAGATCGCGAACCCGCCCCGCGGTGGCGGTCCACTTGACGCAGGTCCCGAGCAGCTCGAGCTGCTCGATGTCCTGGAGCGCCCCGCGGCCCTTGAGGATGGTGCCGGTGGCGCCGCCCAGCAGCACCACCGGCGACTGCGCGAGCTGGGCGTTCTTGACCGCGGTGAGAGTGTTGGTGACGCCGGGGCCGGCGGTCACCGCAGCCACGCCCGGCACCCCGGTCAGCCGCGCCACCGCGTCGGCGGCGAAGACCGCGCTCGCCTCGTCGCGCACGTCCACCACCCGGATGCCGCGCTGCTTGGCGCCCACCAGGATGGGCGAGATGTGGCCGCCGCAGAGGGTGAACAGGAAGCGGACCCCGTGGCGCTCCAGCACCCGGGCGATCCGCTCGCCACCGGTCATCGATCGAGGACGTGGCGGTCGGGGGTATAGCAGACCGTCTCGGCGCGCAGCACCACCTCGTCCCCGCGGCGGACGTCGACGGTGACGATCTTCTTCGCCCCCTCCTGGTCGAGCAGCACCGCCTCGGCCTCCAGCACCTCGCCGACCCGTACCGGCAGCAGGAAGCGGGCGCGGGCCGAACCCAGGACCACGTGCGGATGGTCGACGGCCAGCATGGCGGCGTAGTCGGCGAGACCGAACACGAAACCGCCGTGGACCAGCCCGCGCCCGTCCGCCTGCATCTCGGCAACGGCCTCCAGACGCACCCGCGCGAACCCCTCGCGCAGCTCGACCGGCTCACCGCACAGCCGGCGGTCGATGGCCTGGTGGGTGGACGGCTCCTTCACGGTGACTCTGTGGCGCCACAATAAGGGATGGACCGGCCCGGCACAAGCGGGCCGCGGCCGCCGCGGGCGCGTCTCAGCCGGCCATGTGGGGATAGGCGATCTCGATGAGCGGGGCGAAGTTCTCCTTGACCGCCCGCATCGAGGTCCAGCGCAGCAGATTGAGCAGCGAGCCCGCCTTGTCGTTGGTGCCCGAGGCGCGCGAGCCGCCGAACGGCTGCTGCCCCACCACCGCTCCGGTGGGCTTGTCGTTGACGTAGAAGTTGCCGGCGGCGTGCCGCAGCGCCGCGCTCAGCCGCTCGATCTCGCGGCGGTCGGTGGCGAAGACCGCGCCGGTCAGGGCGTACGGGCTGGTCGAGTCGCAGAGCTCCAGCGCCTCGTCCAGCCGCGCGTCCTCGTAGACGAAGAGGGTGAGGATGGGCGCGAAGATCTCCTCGCTCATCAGCTTCGAGCGCGGGTCCTCCGAGAGCACCACGGTGGGCTCCAGGAAATAGCCCTCCGACTTGTCGGCGCCGCCGCCGCAGACGATCTCGAAGCCGGCGGCCTGGCGGGCGTGATCGAGATAGCCCACCGCGTTGTCGAACGCCTTCTCGTCGATCATCGCCGCCATGAAGTTGCGGAAGTCGAGCGGCGAGCCCATCCGCAGCTTCCCCAGCTCGGCCACCAGCCGCTCGCGGAGCTCCGGCCACAGCGACCGCGGCAGGTAGGCCCGCGAGGCGGCCGAGCACTTCTGCCCCTGGTACTCGAAGGCACCGCGCACCAGGGCGGTGACGAGCGCCGCGGGGTCGGCCGAGGGATGGGCGAAGACGAAGTCCTTGCCGCCGGTCTCGCCGACGATCCGCGGGTAGGTGCGGTAGCCGGCGATGTTCTCGCCCACCTGCCGCCACATCCGCTGGAAGGTGCCGGTCGAGCCGGTGAAGTGGATGCCCGCCAGCGCCGGGCTGGCCAGCACCGGGTCGCCCACCGCCGCGCCGCGCCCGGGCACGAAGTTGATCACCCCCGGCGGCAGTCCCGCGGCCTCCAGCAGCCGGGCGATCTGGTAGGCGGCCAGCAGCGCCGACGAGGCCGGCTTCCACACCACCGTGTTGCCCATCAGTGCCGGCGCGGTCGGCAGGTTGCCGGCGATCGAGGTGAAGTTGAACGGCGTCACCGCGAAGACGAAGCCTTCGAGCGCCCGGTACTCGGCGCGGTTCCAGGTCCCCGGCGCCGAGGCCGGCTGATCGGCCAGGATGCGCTGCAGGAACCAGGGGTTGAAGCGCCAGAAGTCGATCAGCTCGCAGGCCGAGTCGATCTCCGCCTGATAGACGGTCTTCGACTGGTTGAGCATGGTGGCCGCGTTGAGGGTGTCGCGCCAGGGCCCGGCCAGCAGATCGGCGGCCTTGAGGAAGACCGCCGCCCGGGCCCGCCAGGGCAGCTCCGACCACTCGCGCCAGGCGGCGGCGGCGGCGGCGATCGCCCGCTCCACCTCGGCGGCACCGGCCTGATGGACGGTGGCCAGCACGTGCCCGTGGTCGTGCGGGCAGACCGCCTCCACGACGTCGCCGGTGCGCACCTCCTCGCCGCCGATCAGCAGCGGGATCTCGATGCGCTCGGCCAGCATGGCCCGCAGCCGCCGCTCGAGCGGGGCGCGCTCCGGCGAGGCCGGGGCGTAGGAGCGGACCGGCTCGTTGGCCGGCCGCGCCAGGGCGGCCACGCCCTGGCTCACGCCGACTCCCCGAACTCGCCGAGCGGCCGGATGCTGGCCACCCGCTGGCGCGGAATGGCCAGACGGTCGTGCCGTTTCCACACCCCGAAGCGGGCGGCGCGCTCCAGGTACTCGGCCTTGGAGCGGCCGCCGTCGCCGTCGCGGTGGACGTCGACGTCCTGGAGGATCACCATCAGCTCGTCGATGTCGTCGCAGCGGCCCACGTAGAGCTCGGGACCGTCGGTGTCCACCACCACGGTGATGCCGTGGAGCCGGTGCTTGCCGTCGTGGAACGTACCCACTACGACGTCGCGGCGGGCGCCGCCAGGCAGCGGTCGAAAGCAGCGGTCAGGTCGGCCGCCACGTCCTCGGCGCTGCGGCTCTCGATCCGGTGGCGCGGCACGAAATAGACCAGCTCGCCGTCCTTGAACAGGGCGATCGACGGGCTGGAGGGCGGGATGTCGGCGAAATAGCTGCGCAAGCGCGCCGTCGCCTCGAGATCCTGGCCGGCGAAGACCGTGGCCAGGCGCTCGGGCCGCAGCGGGTGCTCCAGAGCGCGCCGGACGCCGGGCCGTGCCTGGCCGGCGGCGCAGCCGCACACCGAATTGACCACCAGCAGGGCGGTGCCCCGGCGGTCGGCCATGAATTCGTCCACCTCCTCGGCGGTGAGCAGCTCGTTGAAGCCGACCGAGGTCAGCTCCTCTTTCATCGGGCGGACCATGAGTGGGCTGTAGGGCACGGTGTGGAACCTCCTCGTTGGGCGCTTCTCGGGGTGGGGCCGCCGCGGGCCGGCGGCGCGGGGGGTATTCTACGACACCGGCCGGCGCGGTTCGTGAAGACCGAGCGCTCGGTTAGACTCCCCGATCGCCATGGCTTCGACCCCGAGCAGCCCTAGCAGCCCGTGGTGGAAGTCTGCCCGGCCGTCTGGCGGCGGGGCGGAGCCGTCTGCGGCGTTGCCGCTCCTCGACAATGGCTCGGCATTGCCTGCGTCGCGTCGCCTGGCATCCGGCCCCGCCACGCTCGCCAGCCAACCCGACCGACTTCCACCACGGACTGCTAGCCGACGGACCAGCGGTCGCCGCGGCCGCGGTGCACTCCCCACGACCCTGCTGGGAGCCGCCCTGCTGGGATGCGCCCCGCCGCCGGGCGCGGCCGGCGCCACGGTCATCGAGCTGCCGGCCGGGCGGCCGCTCAAGGCCGGATTCCTGGTGGTCGACGGCGTCTACAACACCGAGCTCGCCGCCCCCTGGGACGTCTTCCAGCACACCGTCCACCACCGGGCGCCGGAGCCGGGCATCGAGGTCTTCGCGGTGTCGCCCGACGGCGGGCCGGTGACCACCGCCGAGGGGCTCCGTCTGCTGCCCGACTACGGCTTCGACGACGTACCGGAGATGGACATCCTGGTGGTGCCCAGCACCGAGGGCAGCCGCGACCGGGACCTCGAGGACGGCCGGCTGGTGGAGTGGGTGCGCGGGGCCGGCGGGCGCGCCCGCCTGGTGGTCTCTCTGTGCTGGGGCGCTTTTCTGCTCGCCGAGGCCGGTCTGCTCGACGGCCACGCCTGCAC
The DNA here is from genome assembly GCA_041567315.1 of Thermoanaerobaculia bacterium. Taxonomy (GTDB): domain Bacteria; phylum Acidobacteriota; class Thermoanaerobaculia; order Multivoradales; family JAHEKO01. The sequence goes on from JBFGCA010000073.1 coordinate 23,149, forward strand.
CACCTTTCCGGGCGACTACGGGACCTTCGCGCGTGCCTTCCCGGACCACGACCTGCGGGTCAACGTCAGCTTCGTCCACCACCGCCGCGCCCTTACCTCGCAGGGCGGCGCCCGCAGCTACGAGGCGGCGCTCTACCTGGTGCAGCTGCTCTATGGCGAGGAGGTGGCCCGCGGCATCGGCCGCGGCCTGCTGGTCCCCTGGCCGCCGGCGCCCGACGCGCGCCCGGCCTTCGTCAGCGACCCCACGGTCGAGCTCGTCTGGCGCTAGTGTGGCGTCTCCGACTTCGCCTTACCATCTAGGCGGCCCTCGCTGGCGCTGCCGGCGTTGCGCTTCCTCGACATAGTCCCCGCTATGCCTGCGTCTGCGCGCCTTGGCAGCACCAACGATTGACTCGCCTATCTGGCAAGCCAAGTCGGAGACGCCACACTAGCGGCCGAAGACGACCCGCAGCTCGCCGTCCCGGGCCTCGGCCCGCAGCAGCCGCACGCCGCCGTCGGCGAGGTC
>JBFGCA010000074.1:0-23424 GCA_041567315.1 Thermoanaerobaculia bacterium
CCGGGCACGCGCGTGGAACTGACCCCGTCGCCGCACTACTTCCGGCTGGCGGAGGGCTAGGCAACCCTCTCTCCCGCCACACCAACGGTCGTGTCGAGTACCTCGGCCGCCGGGCATCAAGTCCACGGATCCGTAGTCTGTCGATCAGTTCGTGGCTCGGCGGCTTCGGGCGGAACGTCCCGAGGGTCTAGAGGAACGGGTTCTGGACGTGGACGCCGCCGTAGTCCTGACCGTGGCTGAGGTCCTCGGAGAGCAGGGTTTCGCAGGTTGACAGGCGGGCGGCTTCGACGATGGTGGCGTCCCAGTAGGAGAGCTTGTAGCGCCGGCAGGTCGCGAGGGCGGCGCGGACGAGCTCGACGGTCAGCTCCTTCACCTGGAAGCGCAGGAAGGACTCGAGGAGTCTGCCGGCCTGGTCGTGGGTCAGGCGGTGGCGGCGCCGCGAGTGCGTGGCCTGCACGTAGAACTCCTGGAGGACCTGCACGGAGAGCGCGAGGTCGGGATCCTCGAGGACGTCGTTGGCGATCGCGGCCTTGCGCTGTTCCTTGGGGCTACGGCTGATCGCGTAGAGGAGGATGTTGGTGTCAACGAAGCGCACGGTCGTGGACCTCGTCCCGGCTCAGCCGATCCTCGGCGGAGAACCGCTCGATCTCGGTCATGACGTCGGCCTGCAGCGCCTTGAGGCGCTCGAACTCGGACTGAGAGTCGCCGAGGGATCGGAGGAAGTCGGCGACCAGGGCGCTCACCGAGGTGTTGCGCTCGGCGGCGCGGATCCGGGCGTTCCGGTAGACGTCGTCAGCGACCGAGACGGTGATGTTTCTCATGGCGCCACAGTATCACAGAATCACGGTTTCTGTTGCGAGTCGTCAAGTTCAGGGCAAGGACGGCTAGCGGTACACCGACTGTCGCCGCCCCTCGGCGGCGCCAGACTTCCCAAGGGCGTAGAGGTTGGAGGGCTAGCGGGAGTCAGCCGCTGGCGGCCTCGGCGCCCTCGGCGTAGAGGACGCGGAGGACGTCGATGCGGCGGAGGACGCCGACCAGGCGGCCGGCTTCTTCGACCGGGAGGATGGCGACGTGGCTGCGGTACATCTTCCAGGCGGCGTCTTCGAGGGTGGCGTGCCTGGTGACGGTGATCGGCTTGCTGGTCATCACCTCGCCGACCGTCACCTGCCGGCAGCGCTCGAGCTGATCCACCTCGCGCTTCTCGATCACCTGGCCGAGCAGCGAGGGGACCTTCTCGAGCGAGAACGGGACCCCCTGGTCCTTGATGAACAGGTCGGTCTCGCTGACGACTCCCAGCAGCCGTCCGCGCTCGTCGGTCACCGGGACGGCGCGCACGCTGTGCTCGCTCAGCACTTTGATCAGCTCGGTGAGCGGCATCTCGGGTCGCGCCGCCGCCGGCGAGCTGTCCATCGCTTCGCTGACCGGGATCTTCATCGAAGACTACCTCCAATAGGGGTGCGGATCGGGCTCCAAAGCGGAGTCTATCTCGCGACTCTGGGAGACTGGTCGGGGTTCAAGCGGTGGCGGCGCAAGGTTGGGAAGGGCTCGCTACCACCGGGACGCGATCAGCCGGGTTCGGAGAGCCGCGTTGCCAGGTGATCGAAGAACGTCGTCGTGTGTTCGTGGATCTTCCGAGCGCGCTTGTCGTCGTAGCTTTCTGAAGCGTGCATCGCGTGGTTGCGCCAGGCGTCCTTGAAATGGCGGAACTCGGCGGCTGCTTCCGAGTAGAAGCCGCCCTGTTCGAGCCGCCAGGTCCTCGACTTGTTGGACTGTCGTCGGATCTCTTTCTCGATGGCGTCGAGGGCCGAGTGCCAACCCCGGTCAGGCGCCGGGAGGGCAAGCGATCGAGAGAGCACCCTGATGCCGGTTTCCAGAGCTCTCATGCAATGCATGACCGAAGCCGTGGGCAGGTCGAAGGCGAGGCTGACCGCAGCCTGCTCCATCTCGGCTTTGACCGACGGGAACGCCCTCTGGGTAGACGGCTTGAGCCCACCGCCCATAGACAGGAGGTGGCCGTCGCCTTCCGGGATCATGTGGAACCGAGGCCCCTTTAGCGCGTCGAGGGTCTCGATCCAGAGCTCGTCGGCCAGGGTCTTGATTCTCGCGGTCTTACTGCTGGAGGTGGCCGCGAGGCGGTCGGCGCGTCGAGCGAGCTGGCGAAAGCCGAGGGCGTTGTACGCCGCACTCAGACGACCGAGATCCTGCTTCAGCGCGTCGATCTCACCGTCTCCTGCCTCGTCGATCCAGAACCTCACCTTGGAGAGCTCGGCGCACAGCTTGATGAAGTGGTGGGCGTAGAAGTCCAGCATGGCAGGAGGCAGTACCGGAGAGGGCGGCTCGGTCGCGATCGCCGGAGTCTACAAGCACCGACGTGCGCCATTGACTTCGAGCTCGAGCGCGGTGGCCGCCGACTTGTTGTGTGATTTCTTGGCGCAATGAACCGGCGGAGAGCTGAGCGCGTCACGCCGGTTGCCCGAGAAGACGGGCAATTGTGACGAGTCCGAGCCGAAGGGCTCGGCAGTCGTGCGCTACGGCGAGCGATAGCCCCGGAGCAGGTCGGCGAGCGCCGCTTTCTTGCGGGTCTGGCGCTCCTGGCGGCGGACCAGGCGGGGGGGTGCGGCGCGCTCGGCGCACTGGGCCTGGGTGAGGCGGCAGCGCTCGCAGGTGAGGTTGACGTCGCGGCGGGGGATGGCGGGGTCGTCCCAGAAGGCGACGCGGCGGCGGAAGTCGTCGTCGAGGAGGAAGCCGAGGGAGACGGCGGAGTCGCTGTCGGGGGTGAGGACCAGGGGCCGGGCGACGGAGAGGACGAAGAACTCGGCCTCCGCGTCGAGGAAGCGGGAGCGCTGGACGGCGACCAGCGGGCGCTCGGGGTGGCGGTCGGGGGCGGCGGCCAGGCGGGCGAGGAGCTCGAGTGCGGGCCAGCGGCGACAGTAGTGCTCGTCGAGGCCGATGCCGTGGGGGACGGGGACGCGGGAGAGGTTGAAGACCTTGGTGAGCACCGGGTCGGGGCGGTCCTCGGGGCGGGTGAAGCGCAGGAAGAAGATCTCGCGCAGGCCGAAGCGCTCGGGGACCAGCTCGGTCAGCCGGTAGAAGAACATCTCGGGGGTGGCGCCGTGGCGGCGGATCAGCGCGAGGAGGGCGTCGCCTCGCCAGGTGGGGGCGGCCAAGAACTCCTCGAGGTCGGCGCCCAGCCGCTCGGCGTCGAGCAGCAGGGCGCCGGCGAAGTAGGAGGCCTTGAAGTTGTTGAGCACCTGCTCGAACGACTCGACCTCGAGCCATGAGGAGGTGATGGCGCGGGCGCCGAGGCCGAGCTCGCGGTAACCGATCTCGCGGGCCAGGACGAAGGCCTTCTGCGAGGGCAGCAGTCGGCCGTTGACGAGCAGCCGCGGCGGGCGGCCGTCGACGAAGACCGAGCGCAGGGTGCCGAGGTCGGGGTGGCCAGCCAGGGTGTCCTCCTCGATCGCGTAGCCCCAGTCGCCCTGCAGCACCGCGGCCAGCGCCGCCCCCTCGAGGCGCTCGCCGGCCGGCCAGCCGCGACGCTCGCGGAACTCGGCGGCCGCCCGCTCCAGATCCGCGAAGTAGTTGGCGTGGAGCTGCTGGTAGGAGCGCAGCGCCGCCAGCAGGAACTGCTCGATGTGGACGTCGTAGGTGCGGCCGACCTCGAGGAAGGTGCGAATCAGGGCGCCGACCTTGATCGGGTCCTCGGCCAGCAGCGCGAAGAGGTCCCCGGGCTCGACGCCGAAGAGCTGGAAGGGGAAGTCCTCGAGAAACCCCGAGCTCAGCGCCGCCTTGAGTGGTCCCAGCTCGTCGGTGACCCGCAGCGAGACCAGCTCGTCGAAGGGGACCTCAAGGGCCGCGGCGAGCTTGAGCAGCTTGTCGGGCTTGGGGTATTTCTTGCCCTTCTCGATCTCGCTCAGGTAGGAGATCGACAGCCCGCAGCGTCCTGCCAGCTCGCGGAGGGAGAGCTCGCGCTCGTGGCGCAGGCCGCGCAGTTTGAGCCCGAGGATGAACCGCAGGCTCTCCGAGCTGGTTTCTGTCGGCGGGATCGCGCTCGGCATTTCGCTTGGAGCGAAATGTACCAGATGGCCGTTCGCGGACAGGCGATCAGCGAAATTTCGCTTGACAGCCGGGTTTCGCAGTCAATAACCTCGGCCCGCCGCCCAGAGATCCACGGGCCACGACGGAGGAGGGACCGTCCATGACCCCTAGCGACACAGGCACGACTTCCGCCATCGCCGAGCCGCCCCGCCGGAGCGCCGCGGACTGGCGCCGGCTGACCGAGGGCGTCGCCCTCTGGGGCCCCGCCTGGACCGGCGGGGCGGAGCGGATCCTGGGCGGCGAGGTCGTCGATCTCCTGGCCCGCCTGCATCGCGAGCTGGACCCCGAGCGCCGCGAGCTCCTCGCCCAGCGGGCGCGGCGCCAGGCCGAGTGGGACGCCGGGTCGACGCCGGGCTACCTGCCGGCGGCCGGGGCGACGGCGGACGTGGCATCGGCGGCAGGGGGCGACTGGCGGGTGGCGCCGCTGCCGGCCGATCTCCTGCGGCGGCGGGTCGAGATCACCGGCCCGGTCAACGACCCCAAGATGGTCATCAACATGCTGACCCGCAACGCCGACGGGGTGCGCGCCGACGCCGCGATGCTCGACTTCGAGGACTCGATGAAGCCGTCGTGGGCCAACGTCGTCCAGGGGGTCGAGAACCTCGTCGGCGCCGCCGCCGGCACCCTGACCTTCGAGAAGCCGGCGGCCGGGGGCGAGCCCGCCAAGCGCTACGAGCTGGACCCCGACGACCTGCCGCTGGTGATGGCGCGCTGCCGCGGGCTGCATCTCGCGGAGTCCAACCTGTTGATCGACGACCAGCCGGTCGCGGGCGGCCTGTTCGATCTCACGCTCGCCGCCTTCCACACCGCGCAGACGCTGCTCGCGCGCGGCCGGACTCCCAAGTACTACGTGCCCAAGGTCGAGCACCATCTCGAGGCGCGGTGGTGGAACCGGCTGCTCGCCCGGCTCGAGGAGGAGCTGGGCCTCGAGCCCAGCACCCTGCGGGCCACCTTCTTGATCGAGACCCTTCCCGCCGCCTTCCAGATGGAGGAGATCCTCTGGGAGCTGCGCGACCACGCCGCCGGCCTCAACGTCGGCCGCTGGGACAAGATCTTCTCGGACATCAAGGTGCTCAAGGAGCATCCCGACCGGGTGCTCGCCGACCGCGCCAGCATCTCGCTCAACCGGCCGTGGATGAAGGCGTACGCCGAGCGGCTGATCCGGGTCTGCCACCGCCACGGCGCCTTCGCGATGGGCGGCATGGCCGCCTTCACCCCGGGGAAGACCCCCGAGCGCCGCGCCGAGCAGACCGCCAAGGTGGTCGAGGACAAGCGCTTCGAGGCCGCGCTCGGCCACGACGGTTGCTGGGTGTCGCACCCCTACTTCATCGGCCCGGCGCTGGCCGCCTTCGAGCGCGACAACCAGCTCGACGTCGTGCCCGAGGTCGACGAACGCCCCGACCTGCTGCCGGCCGGCACCGGCCCGCGGACGATGGCCGGGTTGCGCACCAACGTGCGGGTAGGAATGGCCTACCTCAGGGGCTGGCAGGCGGACGTCGGCTGCGTCGCCTGGGACGACCTGATGGAAGACCTGGCGACGCTCGAGATCTCGCGCGCCCAGATCTGGCAGTGGCTGCGCCACGGGGTGGCGCTCGACGACGGCACGGCGGTCACCCGCGAGCTGGTCGGGCGGGTCTTCGACGAGGAGTTCCGGAAGATCGCCGCCGAGGTGCGCGAGGCAATGGCCGGCCGCCCCGAGGCGGCGGTGGCCCGCGAGATCGCGGACTTCGCCCACGCCCAGAGCGCCGCCCGCGAGATCTTCACCGAAAAAGAGTTCCGCCCCTTCCTGACCGACCGCTCGGAGCTGGCTCCGGCGGCGCCGGCCGGAGGCGCGGACTAGATCGATCTCAACTACCTACTTTCGAGGAGAGAGTCGGCATGTCGGAGACCGAGATCAAGCGGCTCGAGCGCGAGTGGCAGGAGGACCGGCGCTGGCTGGGGATCGAGCGCCCGTATAGCGCCGCCGACGTGGTGCGGCTGCGGGGCAGCGTGCGGCTCGACCACACGCTGGCGCGGCTGGGGGCGGAGAAGCTCTGGCGGGCGCTCCACGAGCGACCGCTGGTCAACGCCCTCGGCGCGCTGACCGGCAACCAGGCCATGCAGCAGGTGCGGGCCGGGCTCGAGGCGATCTACGTCTCGGGCTGGCAGGTGGCGGCCGACGGCAACCTGGCCGGCGAGATGTATCCCGACCAGTCGCTCTACCCGGCCGACTCGGTGCCGGCGCTGGTGCGGCGCATCAACAAGACGCTGCTGCGCGCCGACCAGATCCACCACGCCGAGGGCGACGATTCGATCGACTGGCTGCAGCCGATCGTCGCCGACGCCGAGGCCGGCTTCGGCGGCGTGCTCAACGCCTTCGAGCTGATGAAGGCGATGATCGAGGCCGGGGCCGCCGGGGTGCACTTCGAGGACCAGCTCTCGTCGGCCAAGAAGTGCGGCCACATGGGCGGCAAGGTGCTGGTCCACACCGGGCACGCGATCGAGAAGCTGGTCGCGGCGCGGCTGGCGGCCGACGTCTGCGGGGTGCCGACGCTGATCATCGCCCGCACCGACGCCAACGCGGCCTCGCTCCTGACCTCGGACGTCGACGAGCGCGACCGCCCGTTCATCGAGGGCGAGCGCACCATCGAGGGCTTCTTCCGGGTGCGCGCCGGGCTCGACCAGGCGATCGCCCGCGGCCTGGCCTACGCGCCCTACGCCGACCTGGTGTGGTGCGAGACCGCCCACCCCGACCTCGACGAGGCGCGGCGCTTCGCCGAGGCCGTCCACCGCGAGTACCCGGGCAAGCTCCTGGCCTACAACTGCTCGCCGTCGTTCAACTGGAAGCGCCACCTCGACGACGCCACCATCGCCCGCTTCCAGCGCGAGCTGGCGGCGATCGGCTACCGCTTCCAGTTCATCACCCTGGCCGGCTTCCACTCGCTCAACTACACGATGTTCCGGCTGGCCCGCGACTACCGCCGGCGGCAGATGAGCGCCTACGTGGACCTCCAGGAGCTGGAGTTCGCCGCCGAGGTCGACGGCTACACCGCCACCAAACACCAGCGCGAGGTGGGCGCCTCCTACTTCGACGACGTCACCCGGCTGGTGACCCAGAGCGAGGATCTGTCGGCGCTGCACGGCTCGACCGAGGAGGAGCAGTTCGAGGCGGTGGTCTGAGGCCCCGGTGACGACGGTGGCCGGCAGGGCGAAGGGCGCGGCGATGGACCTCAGGAGCGCCAGCGCCCTCGGCGCCGAGCTGGTGCACGGCGGCTTCGAGGACTGGCACGAGCGATTCCGCTCGCTCACCCGCCGGGTGCAGCGCCGCTTCGAGCGCCGCGACTGGACCGGCGTCCGCGACGACACCGTCGAGCGGCTCGCCCTCCACGCGCGCTCGGTCGACGAGACCTACCGGCGGCTCCGGCAGCGGCTCTCGGTGCGGCTCGGCGACCGCGCGCTGTGGGTGGCCCTCAAGGAGACCTACACCCACGAGATCCTGGGCCGCGGCGACTTCGAGGTCGCCCACACCTACTTCAACTCGGTGGTGCGGCGCGCCTTCCCCCACGCCGGGGTCGACCGCGAGATCGACTTCGTCGCCACCGACTTCCCGCCGCTGCCCTACTACGGCTGGGAGATGGCGAGCGCCCGCACCTTCGCGGTGCGGCGGGTGGACGCCGCGGTGGTGCGCAAGGTGCTCGAGAAGGTCGGCTTCCAGGCGCCCTTCGCGGATCTCGAGGGCGACTGCCGGGCGGCGGCGGAGCGCCTCCGCCAGGGCATCGCCGAGGCCTGGGGCGGCGACGAGGTCGAGGCGCTCGACGTCCTGCGGCCGCTCTTCGTGCGCAACAAGGCGGCCTACGTGGTCGGCCGGGCGCGTCGCGGCAGCGACCTGGTGCCGCTGGTGCTGTGTCTGCTCAACGGCGAGGACGGCCTGCGGGTGGACGCGGTGCTGCCGACCGAGGACGAGGCCAGCGTCGTCTTCAGCTTCGCCCGCTGGTACTTCCACGCCGACGTCCGCAACCCGCGCGAGGTGATCGGTTTCCTGCACTCGATCCTGCCCCGCAAGCGCACCGCCGAGCTCTACATCTCGCTGGGCTACAACAAGCACGGCAAGACCGAGTTCTACGGTGACCTGGTGCGCCAGATCGCCGCCACCGACGAGCAGTTCGTGGCGGCGCCGGGCAAGCCGGGGATGGTGATGTCGGTCTTCACCCTGCCCTCCTACGAGTTCGTCTTCAAGGTCATCAAGGACCGCTTCGCGCCCCCCAAACAGACGACGGCCGAGGAGGTGCGGGAGAAGTACCGCCAGGTGATGGGCCACGACCGGGTGGGCCGGCTGGTCGACTTCCAGGAGTTCGAGCACCTCGAGTTCCCGCGCCGGCGCTTCGCCGACGAGCTGCTCGCGGAGCTGCTCCAGGTGGCTTCGGGCGCGGTGCGGGTGGCCGGCGACCAGGTGGTGTTGCGCCACCTCTACGTCGGCCGGCGGGTCACCCCGCTCGATCTGTTCGTGGCCGAGGAGACTCCCGAGCGGGCGGCGGCGGCGATCGTCGACTGGGGCCACTCGATCAAGGACCTGGCGGCGGCCGACGTCTTCGCCGGCGACATCCAGCTCAAGAACTTCGGCGTCACCCGCCACGGCCGGGTGGTGTTCTACGACTACGACGAGCTGTGCCCGCTGGCCGAGTGCAACTTCCGGCGCTTCCCGCCGCCGCGCTCGCCCGAGGAGGAGCTGGCCGCCGAGCCCTGGTTCACGGTCGCCGACGGCGACGTCTTCCCCGAGGAGCTGCGCTCCTTCCTGGCCCTCACCGGCGACCTCAAGCGCCTCTTCGTCGCGCGCCACGGCGACCTCTTCGGCGTCGGCTTCTGGCGCGCCATGCAGCAGCGCAACCGCGGCGGCGAGCTGATCGACTTCTTCCCCTACGCCGACTCCCGACGCCTGCGCGTGGGCGTCGGGGCCGTGGCGGGAGGAGAGCTGGCGGTCGCCGGAGCCGGCACTTCAGACGCCACTGGCCGGGGCCGATAGGTCGCCGAAGGGTCCCTGCTGCGGGGGAATGCCGCAGCTCCCACGGCTGGCGACCGCACGACCGTCGGTGGGCAGATTTCTGGGCAGGGCGAGTGAGCGGCTACGGGTCCCGGCGGTCCGTGCTCCGGCGGACGAGGAGGGAGGTCGAGCGCGCGCCGTTAGCCGGTCGCCGGAGCCGGGCGCGGCTCCTGCCGCCGGCGCTCTAGCAGGTAGCCGGCGAGGGCCGCGCCCAGCATCAGCGTGAGGCCGCCGCCGAGGTCGAACCAGACGGGGTCGTCGCTGATCCCCGAGGTGACGACCCAGGTGGTGTCGAGGGCCAGCGGGATCGAGACCAGGGAGCCGTGGAGCAGCGGCCGGCGCCCGGCGATCCAGGCCGCCACCAGGCCGCCGGCCAGGCCGGAAAGCAACGCCCCGAGGGTAGCCAGGGCCAGCTCCGAGGGAGGCGACTCGTGGTAGCCGATCCCTCCCAGCCAGGTCTCGAAGGTCAGCGTCGTGCCGAGCGCGATCACCAGGTAACCGGCGACGACCGCCAGCAGGCTGCGTAGGGCGGGCAGGATCCAGGCCATGACGGAGCTCCTCTCGGCTCTGCTTACCCAGATACGGGAAAGCCCGCAGTCGGGTTGGACCCTCGCCCGCCGGCGTGCAGGGCCGCGACCTGTTCGACGGTGGCGGGCGACTCGGGGCGGCCCAGGAGACCGCCGGCGGCCATCGCCAGGGCGCTGGCCAGGAGCGCCACGACGATCGGGGTGACGCCTAGGTCGAGGACGCCGGTCAGGGCCAGGGCGTAGACGCCGGCGCCGGCGACCAGGGCGGCGACGCCGCCGGCGCGGTTGGCGCGCTTCCACCACAGGCCGGCGATGGTGGGGACGAAGAGGCCGGCGCTCAGCAGGCCGACGCCGGCGGTGTAGAAGCGGGTGATCAGCTCGGGGGGCGACAGCGCCCAGTAGAGGGCGAGGGCGCCGATCACCCAGGTCGAGCCGACCCGGAGGACGGTCTGGGTGCGCTCGCTGGCCTCGAGCTTGAAGAAGCCGCCCAGCAGGTCGTGGGTGATGGCCGAGCTGCAGGCCAGCAGCAGCGCGTCGGTGGTCGACATGACGGCGGCCAGCACCGCCGCCACCGCGACGCCGCGGATCACCGCCGGGAACTCGCTCTCCATCACTCGGAGGAAGACCTGGTCGGCGTCGTCGAGACCCGGGAAGCCGAGCTTGCCGACCGGCACGATGGCCAGCACGGCGGCCAGGATCATCACGCTGTAGACCAGCATCGCGAGGTTGAGGGAGAGCCGTGCGCCGGCGGCGTCGCGGGCGGTGAAGACCCTCATGACGATGTGCGGGATGACCGGGATGGCGGTCGCCCAGATGACGAAGAAACCCAGCGAGCTGGCCACGTCCTGATCGGTGAGCCGCCCCAGCTCGGGCGCCGCGAGGGTCGCCTGGCGCATCAGCTCGAAGGGCGAACCGGCCCGCCAGACCACCGCCGCGGCGGCGCCCACCACCACCAGCAGCATCAGCAGGCCCTGGATGACGTCGGTCCAGGTGATGGCGATCATGCCGCCGATCGAGACGTAGAGGATGAAGACCACGGTGGCGATGAACAGCGCGGTGTCGTAGGGGATGCCGAGCAGCGCGGTGGCGGTGATCCCCGCCGCCTTGAGCTGGGCGACGATGTAGATGGTGAAGGCGACGACGATCGAAACCGGCACCAGCAGCCGCACCACCGGGCTCGGGAAGCGCCAGGCCAGGAAGTCGGTGATGGTGTAGCGCCCGAAGTTGCGCAGCGGCCGGGCCACCAGGATCGAGGCCAGCGGGAAGCCGATCACCGCGCCGGCGAAGAGCGCCAGGGTCGCCGGGATGCCGCGCGAGTAGGCGAGCCCCATGACGCCGATGATCGAGCCGCCGCTCGCCAGGCTCGCCATGATCGCCATGGCGTTGACCGCGGTGCCGATCCGCCGCCCCGCCACCCAGTACTCGTCGCGCGAGGCCAGGACCTTCCTGGAGGCGTAGACGCCGATGCCGATGCAGGCCGCCAGGTAGAGCAGCACCAGCACCCGCTCGACGACCACCTCGAGCCCCCTACCGCCGCCGGAAGACCCACAGCGTCACCGCCGGCGACAGCAGCATCAGCGCCGCCATCAGCCACCCGAAGACCGCCATCCCCGCCACCTCGGTGGTCCGCCACACCGGCAGGAACGAGACCACCGAGAACAGGATCAGGAAGGCGAGCGCCCCCGCCTCGCCCCGCGCCATCGGGAAGAAGCCCCTGCCGCCTGGCCGCCGCCGCCCTTTCATCGACGCGGCGAAGGGTAGCCGATGGCCGGCGACGACGGCAATCGGGGCCGCCGGCCGCTACCACCACAGCTCGGCGTCTTCGGCGGCCTCGAGCATCTCGGGGGAGAGCTGCTGGGGGCGGCTCTGGGAGTAACCCTCGGCGCCGGCGGCCTCCGAGCGGATGCGCTCGAGGGCGGCCTGGATCTCGGCCAGCTCGCCGGGGCTGAGCGGGGCGGGGCCCTGGCCTCCCGAGCCCCCGCCACCGCCGCCGGGGCCGTCGCCCTGACCTTCGGGGCCCTCGCCTTCCGGAGGTGGCTGCTGTCCTTGGCCCTCCGGAGGCGGCAGTTCCCCTTCGCCTGGTGGCGGGGGTTGTCCTCCCTCACCCTCGGGTGGCGGCTGCTGGCCTTCGCCCTCCGGAGGTGGCTGCTGGCCCCCGCCGCCGCCCTTGCACAGCTCCTCCAGCTCGTCGAGCTGGCGCAGGCGGGCCTCGACGTAGCGGGCGTCGGTCCTGGCGGACTGCGCGAGGGAGCCGAGGGCGGGAGCCAGGTCGGCGGCGCGGCGGAAGCGCTCGAGGGCCTGGGTCCACAGCTCACGGGTGCGCTCGAAAACGCAGCTCTCGGGGTCGAGCTCGAGCTCACCCCAGCGGTAGAGGGCGTGACCGTCGTTGTAGTAGGCAACCGCCATCTCGGGGTGGACCAGCAGCGCCTGCTGGAACAGCTCGTGGGCGGCGGCGTAGTCCTCCTGGGCGAAGGCGTTCTGGCCCAGGTTGAAGAGCGGGATCTGCTGGCGGACCTGGTAGGCGAGGGCGCGCTCGAAGCGCGGCGCCGCCTCGGGGTAGCGGCGCTCGGCGTGGAGCGCGAGGCCCTGCTCGTTCTCGCGGTGCGCCTTCCATAGCCGCGAGTTGCAGCCGGTCAGGGCGGACGACAGGACGGCGAGGACGAGAAGCCCGGCAGTGGCCGGGCGCGGCCTGGCCGGGACTGCCGGGCGAGGCCGCCGCCACAGCCCGAGGGTCTCGAGCAGGAAGCAGGCCAGGAAGGCGGCGAGCGGATAGACCGCCAGGTCGCGGCGCCCCCGCTCGACGATCTGGATCCGCTGCGGCTCGACGCGGCGGATCGCCGGCAGCAGGTCGTCCACCCAGGCGCCGTCCTCGACCACCAGGGTCTCGCCGCCGGTGGCGTCGGCCATGCGCCGCAGGGTGCGGTCGTCGCGGCTGGTGTGGTAGCGGCGGGCGATGCGCTTCTCCTCGCGCTTCTCGCGGATGTCCTGGGGGTGGTAGATCACCCTCGACTCGCCCTCGCGGCTGCCGAAGCCCACGGCGTGGACCGGCACCCCGAGGTTGGCCAGCACCGCCAGGCCCTCGTCGAACTCGTCCGGGCGCGACAGCTCGCCGTCGCTCAGCAGCACCGCCTGGTAGGAGCCCGGATGCCCCTGGATGAGATGCAGGGCGGCCTCGAAGACGGTCGAGAAGCGGGTGCCGGTGGCGGTGAGGTCGATGTGGTACCCGAGGGTCCGGAGCATCCCGTCGAGGGCCGGCCGGTCGCGGATCGGCGGCGCGTGGATGACCGGCACGCCGCTGAACGAGAGGACACCGAAGGCGCCCTCGGGGAGCGCCGCGACCAGGTCGCGGGCGAAGGCGGTGGCCTGCTCGAAGCGGTTGGCGGGCGGCTCCTCGCCCTCCCTGGGGGTCGCGGAGCCGAACGCTTCGCGCGGCGTCTCGCCGACGTCGCCGGCCCCCATGCTGAGCGAGGCGTCGAGCAGCAAGAGGACCGTGCGCTCCTCGGCCAGCCGCTCGGCGGTGCCGCGGGTGAACGGGGCGGCGGCGGCCAGCGCTAGGAGCGACCCGGCGACGAACAGCAGCGCGAAGTGGGCGACGATCCGCCGCGGCGTGTAGCGGGTCAGGGCGCCGCGAAAGCGCGGTGCGACGCGGGCGTCGATCCAGGCCAGCGCCGCCCGCTGCCGGCGGGCGAGCAGCAGCAGCGCCAGGCCCCACACCGGGATCGCCAGCAACCACAGCGGATGCTCGAGGGCGATCATCGGAGCGGACTCCGCAGCAGCCAGCCCTCGCCCAGCAGCCAGGCTGCGAAGAGCAGGAAGGCGGCGGCCGCCAGCAGGGGGGCGCGCGAGAAGCGGACCTCGACCGCCTCGATCTCGAGCGGGGTGGTCTCGAGCCGCGCCAGCTCGTCGAAGATCGCCGCCAGCACGTCGTTGCTCCGGGCCCGGAAGTAGCGCCCGCCGGCCGCCGCCGCGATCTCGCGGAGCTGGGCCTCGTCGAGCGAGGTGCGGAGGATGGTGTCGTTGATGGTGATGAACGGCTGGCCGTGGACGTAGACCTCGACCTCCTCGTCGCCGCCGATCCCCACCACGTAGAGCCGCATCCCCTGCGCGGCCACGAAGCGCGCCGCCAGCAGCGGGTCGATCCCCTTGTTGCTCTCGCCGTCGGTGACCAGCACCAGCACCTGGTCGCGCCCCTCGAGCCGGGCGCGCAGCAGGCCGTCGGCGGTGGCCAGCAGGGCGTCGCCGAGCGCGGTGCCGCCGCTCGGTCCATGGTCGATCGACTCGTAGGCCAGACCCTCGAGCAGACCGATCAGCGTCGCGTGATCGGTGGTCAGCGGGGTCTGGGTGAAGGCGTGGCCGGCGAAGGCGTAGACCGCGATGCGGTGGGCGGCGCTGCGCTTGACGAACTTGACCGCCAGCGCCTTCAACGCCTCGAGCCGGTTGGGCTCGAAGTCGGCCGCCTGCATGCTGGCCGAGATGTCGAGCGCCAGGGCGACGTCGAGACCGTCCTCGCCGATGGTGTCGACCCGCAGCCGCTTGGCGGGCTCGGCCAGGGCGACGACCAGGACCGCCAGCAGCAGGGTCTCGAGCGGCACCTGGGCGGCGAGCAGCCAGCCCCGCCGGCCGGCGCGGCGGGCATACTGGAGCGGCGGGAAGTCGACCGCCGCCGCCCGCAGCCGGCGCCGGCGAAGCACGGCGTAGGGCACCAGCAGCACCAGCGCCAGCAGCAGCCAGGGGCGCACGAACCCGAAGCTCGTCAGCTGTCGCTGGACCAGCTCGAGCGGGGCCGGCCCCTGCAGGGCCACCCCGAGGTGGGTCAGCGCCATCCCGGCCAGCTCGGTCAGCGCCGGCATCTCAGCCGCGCACCTCGAGCTTGCGCTGCCCCAGCGTCTGGCGGGCGCGGTCGCAGTAGGCCAGGAAGTCCGAGCGCCTGGGCGGCTCCTTGCCGAAGCGCCGCAGGGCCAGCTCGGTGATCAGGCGGCCGGCCGCCGGATCGCGCAGCCGGCGGGCGAGCTCGTGGCCGGTCATCTTCGAGGCCGCCAGCCCGGTCCGCTGGGTCACGAGGCTTTTGATCAGGTCGGCCAGCAGGTGGCAGCCGCGCCGGAAGTCCCCCTCTCCGAGGACCGCGCGCCGCAGCGCCTCGATCTCCTCCCCGAAGCCGGCCGGCCTGGCGGGCGCCGGCGCCGCGGCCGCCGGTGGCTGGGCCGCGGCCTGCCAGTGTCCCCGCAGCCGGGCCACGAGCTTGGCGGTCAAGGCGCCCGCCGCCAGTCCCCAGGCCAGCAGGCGGGTGATGAGGAACGCCAGGTCGGGGAGCAGGTGGAGCGGCGCGGACGGCGGCGCCGGCAGCGCGCTCATCCCGGGAAGCGCCGCCGCTTGCGGTGGAAGAAGTCGGCCAGAGCGCCGCCCACCGGATCGGCCGTCGAGATCGAGGCCCGGGCCACGCCCTGGCGGCCGGCGGTCCTCTCCAGGAAGGCCTCCATCGCGGCCAGGTCGCCGGTTGCGCCGGGGCGGAGCACGCTCCAGCCGGCGGCGCCCTCGGGCGAGCGGACGGCCAGCCGCACCGGCCCCGGCGGCCCGTACTCGAGCGGGTCGTAAACGTGGAGCAGCGACAGGTCGTGCCGCCGCTGCACGTAGCGCAGGTCGTCGGGCAGGTCGTGGTCGATGAAGTCCGAGATCAGGAAGATGACGAACCGCCGCCCGCGCAGGCGCTGGACGGCGTGGATCGCGGCCCGCGGGTCGGAGACCGGCGCCGGCCGCGGGGCGGCGTCGCGGGCCGCCACCAGGGCCTTGAGGACGCGGAAGAGCTGGCGGCGGCCGGGCCGCGGCGTCATCACCAGGAGCACCCGGTCGGCGAAGGTCAGCAGGCCGAGACGGTCGCCGGCCCCCACCGCCGACACCGCCAGCGTCGCCGCCAGCTCGACCGCCGTCTCCAGCTTGGTGCGCTGCTGCCAGCCGGCGTGCATCGACGGGCTGACGTCGAGGGCCACGAAGATCTCGCGCTGCCGCTCCTCGAGGTGGACCCGCACGTAGGGCCGCCCCAGGCGGGCGGTCATCTTCCAGTCGATGCTGCGCGCCGGTTCGCCGGGCACGTAGCGCCGCGCCTCGTGGAATTCGATCCCCTGGCCGGGGATGGTGGTCAGGTAGTTGCCGGCCAGCAGCGACGAGACGTTGCGGCGCGCCACCAGCTCGAGTTCGCGGACCGCGGTCAGCAGCTCGCGCAGCGCCGGCTCCGCCATGGTCCGGGGCTCCGGCCTCAGGGCGAGTCGACCGCCGCCAGGACCTGCTCGACGAGCTGGTCGGAGGTCACCTCTTCCGCTTCGGCGTGATAGGTGAGCAGGATGCGGTGGCGCAGCACGTCGGCGGCCACCGCCCGCACGTCGTCGGGGAGCACCGCGTCGCGGCCGTCGATCAGCGCCCGCGCCTGGCCGGCCTGGACCAGCGCGATCGAGGCGCGCGGCGAGGCGCCGAGCCGGATCTGGCCCTCGAGGTCGAGCCCCGCCCTGGCCGGCTCGCGGGTGGCCGCCACCAGCGAAGTGGCGTAGCCGATGATGCGGTCCTCGACGAAGACCTGCCGGCGGGCGGCCTGGAGGGCGAGGATCGCCTCGGGCGTCAGCAGCTCCCCGGGGTCCGGCAGCGCCGTCTCGTTCATCACCAGCCGGACGATCCGCTGCTCCTCGTCCTCGCTCGGGTAGCGCACCACCAGCTTGAACAGGAAGCGGTCGACCTGCGCCTCGGGCAGCGGGTAGGTGCCCTCCTGCTCGATCGGGTTCTGGGTGGCGAAGACCAGGAACGGCCGCGGCAGCCGGTGGGTGGTCTCGCCGATCGTCACCTGCCGCTCCTGCATCGCCTCGAGCAGCGCCGACTGCACCTTGGGGGCGGCGCGGTTGATCTCGTCGGCGAGCACGAAGTTGGCGAACAGCGGGCCGGTCTTGGTCTCGAAGCCGCCGGTGGTCTGGTTGTAGATCTCGGTGCCGGTGACGTCGGCGGGCAGCAGGTCGGGGGTGAACTGCACCCGCCGGAAGGTGCCGCCGCAGGCCCGCGCCAGGAGGTTGACGCTGCGCGTCTTGGCCAGCCCCGGCACCCCTTCGATCAGGGCGTGGCCGTCGGCCAGCAGCGCGGTCAGCAGGCCGTCGACCAGCTGCTCCTGGCCGACGATGCCGCGGGCCAGGCTGTCGGCCAGCCGCTCGACCATGCGGCGGGCCTCGGGGACTCCGACTCGCTCGCTCATCAGCGGATCCTCACTCGAGACCTGCACCCGCCGTCGAGGCTTGGCGCTCGCTCGCTCGGCCAGGAGGCTTCAACGGGACTCGACAAAAGCTCCGGGTAAGACGGGGTGGCGCCACGATCGCGTCCTCGGCCGCAGCGGCACGGCTTCGGCGGTCCGGGGCACCTGGTTACCGGCTGACGAACTCTACCGCGGAACCCGCCGCGGGCGCGCCCGGTCCATGCACCAGGTTGGCCCACGCGCAGCCGCGGCGACGGCCTGGCGAGAGGGCCGCGGGCCGGCCACGTTAAGCTCCCTGCGATCAGGTCGACACCGGAGGCTCCTGAGATGTTGTGCGTCCTACCTGTCCTGCTGGTCCTGTCACTGCCGAGCGTCAGCACGCTGCCGGCCGCCGGTCGGCCGCCCGCGGATGACGGAAACGCCGCGGAGGGGGCCGCCTTCGCCTTGATCGCCGAGCAGGAGGCCGGCGGGCAGAGTGCCGGCGAGGCCGGCGCTGCCGTCGAGGGTCTCGCCTGGCTGGCGGGGTGCTGGGTCAGCGAGGCCGAGGGGACGACGACCGAGGAGTGCTGGCTGAGGCCCCGCGACGGTCAGATGCTGGGTCTCAACCGGTCCTGGAAGGAGGGCCGGAAGGGTGCCTTCGAGTTCCTGCGCATCGCCGCCGAGGAGGGGCGGGTGGTCTACTGGGCGAGCCCCGGCGGCCGGCCGCCGACCGGGTTCACCCTGAGCGGCAGCGGCCGGCGCTACGCGGTGTTCGAGAATCCGGGACACGACTTCCCGCAGCGCATCCACTACTGGATGGCCGAGGACGGGCGGCTCCATGCCCGGGTCGAGGCCGACACCGCCGGTGGCAGCCACGGCTTCGAGCTGGTCTTCGAGTCCGGCGAGTCGCCGTGCGAGCAGGCGAGTGCGCCGGAAGCCGCCGCCGAGCCATGAGCCGTCGGACACACGATGCGGTCCTCCGGCTGCTGTTGGCGACGGCGGTGGCGGCGCCGGCGGCCGCCCAGCCCTGGGGCGGCGAGGGCTGCACGCCGGCCGCCGATCTCCGGGCGCTGGTCGACGCGGCGCTCGCCGCCTCGCCCTCGGGGCCGTTCTTCGGCGACGGCCGGGGCTCGGGGGCGCCCGGCTACTCGGCGGCGGTGGTGAGCGACGACTGCGGAGTGTTCGCCTACGCGGCGGGCGACCGGTGGCTGACGCCACGGCGGCCGATGCAGACCGCCACCCGTCACCACCTCGGGAGCCTGACCAAGCCGGTGACGGCCGCCCTGACCATGATGCTGGCCGACGAGGGGGCGTTCGGGCCGGAGGGCGGCGCCGGCCTCACCACCTTCCCCGGTGGACAGCAGGTTCCGGACGACCTGTTCGGGCTCTACGCGCTGGTCGACCTCAACGGTCACCTGGCCCTCGACGCCTACGACGTCGAGCCGTTCGTGCTCACCAACGGCGGCGGCGGCGCCGGGGCGCTCACCGCGGCGCCCCGCGACTACGCGCGGTTCTTCCACGCGCTGCTGCGGGGCGGCCTGCTGAGCGGCGGTGCGCAGCAGCTCCTCGAGGACGGCTTTCTGGCCGTCGACGGCACCGTCTTCAGCCACGGCTTCGGCCTTTTCCGGGTGCCTTCGGCGGGGCTCGGCACCCTGATCACCAAGGGCGGTGCCACCATTGGCAGCAACTGTTTCGCCGCGCACTCGCTGGAGAGCGAGGCCGGCAGCGGCATCACCGCCGTGGTCTGCCGCAACTCGGCCGACCTGTTCCTCCCCAACCCCGGCGCCGGCGCCCCCAACAGCTCGATCTCGGTCGCGGACGTGGTCGAGGACCTGCTGGCCACGACCGGCGGCTTGTAGTCGCGCGACGACTAGAAGTAGCCCAGCGCCTGCAGCCGCCGGCGGGTCTCGTCGTCGATCTCGATCTCGGCGGCCGCGTGGAGCAGGC
This sequence comes from Thermoanaerobaculia bacterium, assembly GCA_041567315.1. Classification (GTDB taxonomy): domain Bacteria; phylum Acidobacteriota; class Thermoanaerobaculia; order Multivoradales; family JAHEKO01. The sequence goes on from JBFGCA010000074.1 coordinate 18,791, forward strand.
CTTCGCGCTGCCAGAGCAGCTCCAGCAGGTGGCTCACCAGCACCGGGTGGCGGTCGGCCAGGTCGACGCGCTCCTCGGGGTCGCGCTCGAGGTTGTAGAGCTCGAGCGAGGAGTCGGCGTCGAGCTGGCGGATCAGCTTCCACGGGTACTCGATGACGCTCGCGCCCTTGACGCCGGTCATCTGTACGTAGGAGAAGGCCAGCGGATCGGCGGGCAAGGCATCGGCCGCCGGCGCCGCGGCCAGCAGGGCGCGGCCCTCGACCTCCGGCGGCACCGGCAGCCCGGCGCCGGCGAGCAGGGTCGGCAGCACGTCGATCAGCCGCGGGACGCCGCCGTTGGGCGCCGCCTCACCGGCGGCCGCCGGCAGCTTGACGATCAGCGGGACCTCGACCGCCTGCCCGTAGAGCGTCCAGGCGTGCTCCCAGTGGCCGTGCTCGCCGAACTCCTCGCCGTGGTCCGAGGTCAGCACCACCAGCGACTCTTCCCACAGACCGGCCTCCCGCAGCAGCTCCACGAAACGGCCGAACTCGTGGTCGTTGGCGGCGATCTCGGCGTCGTAGAGGTCCAGCAGGTCGGCGACCTGCTCGCTGGTGGCCTCGATCTTGCCCTCCTCGAGGGCGGCCATCCAGGGCATCGAGCCGAGCCCCAGGTCGCCGTCCCGGAAGTAGGCCTTGTCGCCCATGCGCTCGGTCACGGCGGCAACGGCCTGCCACGCCTCGGCCGTCATCTCGGCCTCCTCGACCCCGGCGGCGAAGCGCTGGCGGAAGGGCTCCCCGGGCGTGTAGGGGGAGTGCGGGTCGATGGTGTGGACGTAGATCAGCAGCGGCTGGTCGCGCGGCCGCCAGGGCAGCCAGGCGGCCAGCCGGTCGTTGAGCTTGCGCGCGGAGTCGCGCAGGAAGTCGCCGTCCTCCTCGTGGAGCTGGTGGTACTCGTCGAAACCGCGCGCGAAACCGAACTCGTGACCGATCTGCGGGTTGGAGACGAAGGCCACCGTGTAGTAGCCCGCGGCCTGGAACAGCTCGGGCAGCACGGCGAGCGACTCTTCCATCACCGCTCGCCAGCTGTTGACGCCGTGCGACTGCGGCCAGCGGCCGGTGAACAGCGAGGCCACCGAAGGCCGCGTCCACGGCGCCTGCGAGACGGCGCGCTCGGCCAGCGCCGCCTCGGCGGCGAAGGCGTCGATGTGGGGCGAGACCGGCCGGTCGTGGCCGAAGACGCCGAGCCGGTCGGCGCGCAGGGTGTCGATCAGGTAAACGAGGACGATGGGCCTGGCGACGTCGGATGCGGCGGCACCGGGCCCGGCCGTCGTCGGCGGGGAGGGACTGCCGGCCGGGGCCGACACCGTGGCCTGACCCAGGAGGACGCCGGCGGGGGCGCTCGGCCCGCCGGACTCGGGTGCCGCCGCCGGCACCGCCTCGAGCCGCACCCGCACCATCCCGGGCTCGCCGTCGGTGAGCGGCAGCTCGAGCCGCCGGTCGCCGGCCGCGAGTCGCTCGAGGCGCGGCTCCTCGGCGCCCGGCGCCCGGACCTCGACCTCGAGCCGGCCGCCCGGCGGCGTGAACTCGGGGGCCGCCAGCACCAGCGAGCTGCCGGCCTCCAGCCGCAGCGGGTACTCCTGGCGCCGGCCGTAGCCCACGAACAGCCCGTCCCGGCGCGGCGGCGGGCGCTCGGCGGGCGCCTGCACCGACGCCTCCCGCCCGAAGCCGATCTCGTACCAGGCGACCGCCAGCGGGCGCTCGTCGCCGCTGCGGCCCAGCTCGGCCGGCGACAGGTTGTAGGCGTAGCTGAAGACCAGGTGGTTCTCGCCGGGTCTCAGGTGCTCGGCGGGCAGGGTGACCTCGTAAAGGCGCTGACCGCGGGCCAGGACCAGCTCGTCCACCTCGTGGCCGTTGACCGCGATCGACACCGTCTGCTTGCGGCCCTCGACCGACAGCGGCCGGCAGCGCAGCGACAGCTCGAGGTCGCGGACCTCGAACAGCTGGAAGACCAGGCTCGACAGTGGCCCGGTGCCCCAGATGAACGGGGCGGCGGCCCGTTGCTCGCGGCCGCGAAGCGCCCACCCGCGGACCAGGTTCGGCCGCACCTCGGGGCTCGAGAAGTCGAGCCGCCGGGTCTCGGCCGCCGCCTTGGTGTGGGCCAGGGTCGCCAGGCTGATCGCGGCCGGCGGCCCCCCGCCCGGCGGGGAGTCGCCACAGCCGGCCAATAGCAGCGGGGTCAGCAGCAAGGGGCGCAGTCGCACCTGCCGAAAGTAGCACAGCGTTTTGTGCACTCGGCGAGCCCGGCGTCTGTAGACTGGAACGCAGGAAGCACGTCCCGGGGCCCCGGTGAGCTACGAGATCCTCTTCATGCTGTTGCTGCTGGCGGCGGCGCTGGTGTCCTTCGTCCGCGAGGCGGTGCCGATCGAGGTCACCGCGCTGGCGCTGCTGGCGGCGATGATCCTCACCGGTCTGATCGAGCCGGGGGAGGCCTTCGTCGGCTTCAGCAACAAGGCGGTGATCGCCATCGGCGCCCTCTTCCTGCTGAGCCACGCGCTGATCAAGACCGGAGTGCTCGGCCTGGCCGCCGAGTGGGTGGGCCGGCGCGCCGGCGAGCGGAGCTGGCTCGGCGTCGGACTGGTGCTCGCCCTGGTGGCAGTGTTGTCGGGCTTCCTCAACAACACCGCGGTGGTGGCGATGTTCATCCCGCTGCTGCTCGACCTCTGCGGGCGCCTCAAGCTCAGCCCCAGCAAGGTGCTCATCCCGCTCTCCTACGCCTCGATCGTCGGCGGCACCCTGACCCTGGTGGGCACCTCCACCAACCTGTTGGTGAGCAGCATCGTCGAGGACGCCGGGCAGCCGCCGCTGCGGATGTTCGAGTTCACCACCCTGGGACTGGTCTTTCTCGCCATCGGGCTGACCTACATCCTGCTCTTCGCCCGCCGCGGGCTACCCGCCCGCGCCGACTCGGCGGCGCTCACCGGCTCCTACGAGCTGGGCCCCTACCTCACCGAGGCGCGGGTGGCCGAGGACTCGCCGCTCATCGGCCGCAGCTGCCGCGAGGCCGAGCTCAACGAGCGCCGCGGGGTGACGGTGCTGGCCATCCTCCGCGGCCAGCGGCGCTACGTCGAGGAGGCGAGCATGCTGCCGCTCCAGGCCGGCGACGTGCTGATCGTCCAGGCGGCGATCGACGACTTGATGGCGGCGCGGCGCGAGGAGGGCCTCGAGCTGGTCCCCGACGTCAAGCTGACCGACAAGGAGCTGTCCGAAGGCGGTCTGGTGGTAGCCGAGGGGGTGGTCGCCCCGGGCAGCCGGATGATCGGACGCACCCCCGAGGAGTTCGACTTTCGCGGCCAGTTCGGCGGCTTCGTGCTGGCCGTCCGGAGGCGCGCCGGCACCCTGCGCGAGAAGATCGCCCGCACCCGCTTCCGGTTCTCGGACTCGCTGCTGATGCTGGTGCCCGAGAGCCGCCTCGCCGAGCTGCGGCGCTCCGAGGACCTGGTGGTCTTCGCCAAGCTGGACGTCGAGTTCCGGCGCGCGCGCTTCTGGTGGGTGGTGCTTATCCTGCTGCCGCTCGCCGTGGTGCTCGCCGCCCTCGAGGTGCTCGAGATCGCCGCCGGCGCGACCATCGCCGCCGTCGTGCTGATGGTGCTGCGGGTGATGACGCCGGAGGAGGGCTACCGGGCCATCAACTGGTCGGTGGTGGTGCTGATCGCCGCCTTCGTGCCGGTGGGCCACGCCTTCATCGAGACCGGCGCCGCAGCCTTCCTGGCCGACGGCCTGCTGGGGCTCGTCGCCCGGGTGCCGGAGACGCTGGCCCCGCACCTGCTCCTGGCGCTGGTCTACCTGGTCACGTCGCTGCTGACCCAGGTGGTCTCCAACAGCGCGGCGGCGATCATCGTCGCCCCGGTGGCGATCAGCCTGGCCGCCGAGCTGGGCATCGACGCCCGGCCGTTCATCATCGCCGTCTGCTTCGCCGCCTCGGCAGAGTTCATGACCCCGATGGGCTACCAGACCAACCTGATGGTCTACGGACCGGGCGCCTACCGCTTTCTCGACTACACCCGCTTCGGGGCGCCGCTCAACCTCGGCTTCTGGCTGCTGGCGGCGCTGCTGATCCCCCGGATCTGGCCGTTCTGAGGGCGGTGGCCGCGCGCCGCGCCGGGCGCGCGAGGCGCAAGCCGGTCAGGAAACCGGAAAGATGATTGACACGTAGAATGTTTGCAGGTAGAGTGATGAGCCGTTCGCAGGCCGCCATGCCCGTCCAGAAAACAGCCGGCCGCCGCCGCCCGAGCGCCGACCGCAACGCGCGAGCCGTCACCGCCGTGCTGCGGGCGGCCGACCGGCTGCGGCGCCATTTCACGGCGCTGGCCGAGCCGGCGGGGCTGACCTTCCAGCAGTACAACGTGCTCCGCATTCTGCGAGGGGCCGGCCAGCCGCTGCCGACCATGGAGATCCGCCAGCGGATGCTCGAGCAGGCGCCCGGCATCACCCGCATCCTCGACCGGCTGGTGGCCAAGGGTCTGGTCGAGCGCGAGCTGCCGGCCGAAGACCGGCGGCGGGTGCTTTGCCGGATCACCCGCCAGGGGCTGCGGCTCCTCGAGCGGCTGGACCCGGCCATGGACGCGGCCGACCCCCCCGCCATCGCCGGCGTCCGCC
>JBFGCA010000075.1:0-23205 GCA_041567315.1 Thermoanaerobaculia bacterium
GGCTGGGGGAGGGGAGGGCCGCCCTGCAGCGGCGGCGCGACCCGGAGGGGGCGCCGGAGGCCGTGCGGGTCGACCCGTCGTACCGGCCGCTGCCGCTGCCCAAGCCGCTGCCGCCCGGGCCGCCGCTGCCGGGGCAGCCGCCGTCGACGGGCGGCACCGCCGAGCCCAACGATCAGCCGTACGGCGACATGTTCTTCCGCTCCTATGGCGTCAACCCGTTCATCGACGTCGAGGACGACCCGCTGTCGACCTTCGGGCTGGAGGTGGACACCGGCTCCTACACGGTGGCGCGGAGCTACCTGGAGCGCGGTCACCTGCCGCCGCCGGAGGCGGTGCGGGTGGAGGAGTTCCTCAACTTCTTCGACTACGGCGACCCGCCGCCGGCCGAGGGCGACTTCGCGATCCGCGCCGAGGGGGCGCCGACCCCGTTCGGCGAGGGCGAGCGCTACTACCTGCTGCGCTTCGGGCTGCGCGGGCGGCAGGTGGCGGCGGCCGACCGGCGCCCGGCGGTCCTCACCTTCGTGGTCGACGTCTCGGGCTCGATGGACCGGGAGGACCGGCTGGAGCTCGTCAAGCGGGCGCTGGGGCTGCTGCTGGATCAGCTCGGTCCCGAGGACCGCATCGGGCTGGTGGTCTACGGCACGCGCGGGCAGGTGCTGCTCGAGCCGACCGGCGATCGCTGGGCGGTGCGCCGGGCGATCGAGCGGCTGACCCCGGGCGGCTCGACCAACGCCGAGGAGGGGCTGGTGCTGGGCTACCGGCTGGCCCGCGACCACTACCGCCGCGGCGCCGTCAACCGGCTGATCCTGTGCTCGGACGGGGTGGCCAACGTCGGCCGCACCGGCGCCGGCTCGATCCTCGACCGGGTGGCGACCGAGGCGTCGGCGGGGATCGAGCTGACCGCGGTGGGCTTCGGCATGGGCAACTACAACGACGTACTGCTCGAGCAGCTCGCCGACCGCGGCGACGGCCGCTACGCCTACGTCGACACCCTGGCCGAGGCGCGGCGGGTCTTCGTCGAGGACCTGACCGGCACCCTGGAGACCATCGCCGCCGACGCCAAGGCGCAGGTCGAGTTCGATCCGCAGGCGGTTTCGCGCTACCGGCTGCTGGGCTACGAGAACCGCGACGTCGCCGACGAGCGCTTCCGCGACGACACCGTCGACGCCGGCGAGATCGGCGCCGGCCACCAGGTGACCGCCCTCTACGAGGTCAAGCTCAACGACGGCGTCCGCCGCAACGACCGCCTGGCCACCCTGCGCCTCCGCTACCGCTCGACCGCCGCCGGCGAGGTCCTCGAGACCGCCCGCGAGCTGCGCTTCGGCGACCTCGCCCCCACCTGGGAGCGCGCCACCCCGGCCCTGCGCCTCGCCTCCCTGGTCGCCGAGCTGGCCGAGCTCCTCCGCGGCTCCTACTGGGCCCGCGAAGGCAGCCTCGACGACGTCTTCCACCGCGCCCAGCGCCTGGTCCCCGAATTCCCCGGCAACGCCGACGTCGCCGAACTCGCCAGCCTCGCCGGCAAGGCGGCGCGGCTGCGGGCGGCCGCCGGCTCCGAGTAGGCGGAGCGCGCTGGCGCGAGTCGCCGCGTCCGACGCAGGAGATCCGTCCTTGAGAGGGCACATACTCTTTATGGTATAGTCTTAAATTGGTATGTGGGAGATCCTCGAGCACCGGCGCGTCTCGAGGAAACTCGGGCGATTGCCGCTCGAGGTACTAAAGCGGTACGAGAAGTGGAAGGACATCGTCAGGTTCTCTGGCCCGCAAGGTCTGCGGCAGATCAGGGGCTTCCGCGATGAAGTCTCGCGGGGCAAATGGCGGGGGCGCCGCTCCTCGCGGTTGGGTTTCCAGTCTCGGGTCATTTACCGTGTCGTGGCTCGGGAGGTGGTCGTGGAGGTCATCGATCTGAGCGCTCACGACTACAGAAGGAGATAGCGCGATGGGCAAGAGCGAGTTCCGGCGGGCGCGGCGCACAGTCGATGTGTCGCCGGGGGAGTCGGTGAGGATCCTCCGGGAGCTTCAGGAGCTGAGCCAGAACGAGCTGTCCAGGCAGACGGGGATTCCGCAGTCGACGATCTCGGCGATCGAGAACGAGCGGGTGAAGCTGGGCGTCGAGCGCGCCAAGGTCCTGGCGCGCGCCCTGCGGTGCCACCCTGCGGTGCTGGTCTTCCCCGGATGGGACGTGGAGAGCGAGTCGGCGGCCTGACCGACAGTCTCACCGCGTGCCCGGCATTGACCCGGTCGCGGTAGACTCGGCCGGCCCTCGTTGGGCGCTGCTTCATGAGCCCAGTACGACCCGACCCTCCGCCCCCCCGGGGCCGGCACCGCTATGCGGTGGTGCTGGCCTGCTGCGTGGTGGTGCTGATCGCGGCGGGGGCGCTGGTGACCAGCCGGGAGGCGGGGCTGGCGGTGCCGGACTGGCCGCTCTCGTACGGGATGGTCAATCCGCCGGGGTGGACCGGGATCGCCAACGTTCGGGCCGAGCACGGGCACCGGCTGATCGCGGGCACGGTGGCGCTGCTGACGGTCGGGCTGGCGGTGTGGTTCCAGCGGCGGGAGCGGCGGCGCTGGGTGCGGCGGCTGGCCTGGGGGGCGGTGGTGGCGGTCTTCGCCCAGGCGCTGCTCGGGGGCCTCACGGTGCTGTTCTTCCTGCCGACGCCGATCTCGGTCTCGCACGCCGGGCTGGCGCAGCTTTTCCTCTGCATGGTAGTCGGGCTGGGGATCGCGACCTCGGCGTCGTGGCGCGAGGGGGCGGAGTTGGAGCCGGGCGAGGCGCGCGCGGTCGCGGTGGTGGCGACCGCCACCACGGCCGCCGTCTATCTGCAGATCCTGGTCGGGGCGGTGATGCGGCACAGCGGGGCGGGGCTGGCGATCCCCGACTTTCCGCTCGCCTTCGGGGCCCTGGTGCCGCCGTACTTCGATTTCCCGATCGCCATCCACTACGCCCACCGGGTGGGGGCGCTGGTGGTCGCGACCCTGGTGTTCTGGACCTGCGGACGGACGCTGCGGTTTGCCCGCGGCGAGCGGCGGCTGGTGGTGCCGGCGGTCGCGGCGGTCGCCATCGTGCTGCTCCAGGGCGGCCTGGGGGCGGCGGTGGTGCTGACCCGCAAGGCGGTCTACCCGAACACCCTGCACGTGGCGACCGGCGCGGTGCTGCTGGCGGTCGGCCTGGTGCTGACGCTCCGCGCCTGGCGCTTTGCCTGGCTGGCCGAGCGGCGCCGGGAGCCGGTGCGGATCGAGCTGGGGGCGGCGCCGCCCCGGCTGCAGCGGGTGGTCTCGTGAGCGCACCGATCATCGCTGAGCCCCGCCGGCTCGGCTACGCCGTGCGTGCCGCCGACCTGGCGATGCTGGTCAAGCCGCGGATCACTCTGATGGTGGTGCTCAGCGCCGGGCTCGGCGTGCTGCTCGCCGGGGGCGGTGGCGCGCCGCTGGGGCTGGTGGTCCACGCTCTCCTGGGCACCGGGCTGGTGGCGGCCGGCGCTTCGGCCCTCAACCAGCTCGTCGAGCGGGAAGTCGACGCCCTGATGCGCCGCACCGCCGGCCGGCCGCTGCCGGCGGGCCGCATGGACCCCGAGGTGGCGCTGGTCTTCGGCGGCGGGCTGGCGGTGGCGGGGCTCGTCGAGCTGGCCCTGGGGACCAACCTGGCGGCGGCGCTGCTGGGCGCCGTGGCGCTGGCCGGCTACGTCTTCGTCTACACGCCGCTCAAGCGGGTGAGCCCGTTGTCGACCCTGGTGGGCGCGGTGCCGGGCGCGCTGCCGCCGATGATGGGCTGGGTGGCGGTCAGCGGGCGGCTGGATCTCGGGGCCTGGGCGCTCTTCGGGATCCTGTTCCTCTGGCAGCTGCCGCACTTCCTGGCCATCGCCTGGATGTGCCGCGAGGACTACGGCCGGGCCGGCTTCCCGATGCTGCCGGTGGTCGAGCCCGACGGCCGCAGCACGGCGCGGCAGATGGTGCTCTTCGGCCTCGCCCTGGTGCCGGTCAGCCTGCTGCCGACGGCACTGGGGCTGACCGGCTGGCCGTACCTTCTGGGCGCCGGCCTGCTCGGCCTGGCGTTCCTGGGCTTCTGCGTCGCCTTCGCCAGCTCGGGCTCGGAGCGGGCGGCGCGGCGGGTGCTGCTGGCCTCGGTCCTCTATCTGCCGGCGGTCCTGGCGGTGATGGCGCTCGACCGGGTGGCCTGACGTCGGTGGTCCCAGGGGAGCCCGCCCGCGGAGTCGCCACCGGGGTCGGCGCCGGGGCCGGCGCTGGACCCGGCGCTGGACCCGGCACCAGGGCCCGCCACCTGGCGGTACGGGCCCGTGAGGTGCGGTTCGCCTACGGGCGGCGGCCGGCTCTCGACGGCTTGAGCTTCGAGGTCCGGCCCGGCGAGGTCTACGGGATCCTGGGGCCCAACGGCGGCGGCAAGACCACCCTCTTCCGGCTGCTGGCGACGCTGGCGCGTCCCGACTCCGGTGCCCTCGAGGTGTTCGGCTGCGACGTGGTCGAGGAGGCGGCGCTGGTCCGGCTGCAGCTCGGGGTGGTGTTCCAGAGCCCCAGCCTCGACCCCCATCTGACGGTGGAGGAGAACCTGGTCCATCAGGGGCGGCTCTACGGCCTCCGCGGCCGCCGGCTGCGCACCCAGATCGACGTCGAGGTGGGGCGCTTCGGGCTCGCCGGCCGCCGGCGCGACCGGGTCAAGACCCTCTCCGGCGGGCTGCGCCGGCGGGTGGAGATCGCCAAGGCGCTGCTCCACCGGCCGCGGCTGCTGCTGCTGGACGAGCCCTCCTCGGGTCTCGACCCGGGGGCGCGGCGCGACCTGTGGGCGGCCCTCGAGTCGCTGCGCGAGGGCGGCGAGGTGACGGTGCTGCTGACCACCCACTTCATGGAGGAGGGCGACCGCTGCCACCGCCTGGCGCTGGTCGACCGCGGGCGGATCGTCGCCGAGGGGGCGCCGGCCGCCCTCAAGGAGGAGATCGGCGGCGACGTGGTGGTGCTGGCGGCGCGCGACCCGGCCGCCCTGTGCCGCGACCTACGCGACCGCTTCGACCTCGACGCGGCGCAGCACGACACCGTGGTGCGCTTCGAGCAGCAGCGCGCCCACGAGCTGGTGAGCCGCCTGGCCGAGGCCTTCCCGGGGCGGATCGACGCGGTGACGGTCTCCAAGCCGACCCTGGAAGACGTCTTCCTGCGCCATACCGGTCACGGGCTGTGGGAGGGCGGATGAGCGATCTGCTGGCCGGCTACACCCTGTGGCAGCGCGAGCTGGTGCGGTTCCTCCGCCAGCCCAGCCGGCTGGGGAGCGCCATCGCCACGCCGCTCCTGTTCTGGGCCTTCCTGGGAAGCGGCCTCTCGGCCTCCTTCCGGGCCCCAGGGGCGCCGCCCGGGCTCGACTATCTCGAGTACCTGTTTCCCGGCACGGTGGTCCTGCTGGTCCTCTTCGCCTCCATCTTCTCGACCATCTCGGTGATCGAGGACCGCACCGAGGGGTTCCTCCAGGGCGTGCTGGTGGCGCCCGTGGCGCGGGGCGTCGTGGTGGCGGGCAAGGTGCTCGGCGGCGCCACCCTGGCCTGGCTGCAGGGCACCCTTGTGCTGGCGGTGGCGCCGCTGGCCGGCATCCCGCTGACGTGGCGCACCGCGCTGGCCGCCACCGGCGTGCTGGCGCTGCTGTCGCTGGCCCTGACCGGCCTCGGGTTCGTCTTCGCCTGGCGGGTCGAGTCGGTCCAGGGCTTCCACGCGGTGATGAACCTGCTCCTGATGCCGCTCTGGCTGCTCTCCGGCGCCCTCTTCCCGCTCGGCGGCGCCCCCGGCTGGCTGGAGTGGGTCATGCGCCTCAACCCGCTGACCTACGGCGTCGCCGCCCTCCGCCTCGCCCTCTACCCCGACCCCACCGCCGCCGGCGGCTCGCTGCCGCCGCTCGGAGTGTCCCTGGCCATCCTGGGAGCCGCTGCCGCCGCCGCCTTCATCGCCGGCCTGGCGACGGTCGGGCGCGGGCGGCGCTAGAGCCGGGGACGGCCTTGTCAGCCCCGATCCTCCCGGCTGTGCCAGACGCGGAGGATGACTACCGAGTCCCGATGGAGCCGATATCGTAGGACGTAGCTACCGCCGCCGAACGGCAGAAAGAGCTGTCGGCGCTCGGAATCGTCGTCCATCGGCTGACCGATGCGCGGGTACTGGAGTAGCCGATCAGCTCCGGTTTCGATGACACCCAGGGCGCGCTCTGCGGCCGCAGCGTCCTTTGCCTGAAGAAAGTCGTAGAGGCGCTCGAGGTCTGCCAGGGCTTCGGGAAGCCAGAGGACCTTCATCCAGCCGGGGTTTTTCCAGCCGCCCCTGCCCTCAGGCGAGCCAAGCGTTGCTTGACCTGCTCGTGGGGAATCGCCTTACCGGTGTCGACATAGTGCTGCCAGCGCAGAAGATCTTCGGCCCGCTCCCGCTCGTACCGCTCCTCGGTTTCCAGGTAGCGAGCGATCGCCTCCTTCATCAGCCAGTGGGCTGAGCGCTGCCGGACCTCCCCCAGCTTCTTGAGCCGCTCTCGCGTGTCTTCATCGAGCTTGACGCCGACGCTGGTGGTGCTCATTCAGGTCTCCAGAAGTAGCTAAAGGTTGCAACTTTAGGGCTAGAGTAGCACAAGCACCTCTGCCGGGTGAGCAACTTGCTTCACTGACGCTCGGGTCGAGAGCTCAGGACAGCGGTCGAGGTGCTGTCCCCTCGCGCAGGTGATCAGCCGGCCGTGAGCCGGACGGCCAGAAGCTCGCCGGGCTGGCGGAGGTAGAGGAGACCGCCGGCGTAGGCGGGGGCGACGACGGTCCAGCCGGTGGGCTCGGCGAGCTTGGCGGCGAAGCGCTCGCGGTAGGCGGAGGGGTCGGCGGCGACGACGCGCAGCTCGCCGTCGCCCCAGACGACCAGGTCGGCGCCGGCCCGGATAAGCGAGCCCTCGAAGGCGCGCTCGCGCCAGCAGGCCTCGCCGGATCCCGGGTCGAGGCAGGTGATGAAGCTGCCGTTGAGGCTGTAGAGGTGGCCGTCGTGGGGGACGGTCGGGCTGTAGGTGCCTTTGAGGAGCGGAGTGGTGAGCATCTCGCGCGCTCTGAAGGTCCCGCCGTCGCGCTCCACCGCGAGGATGAGGCCTTCGTCCCAGGTGGCCACGAACAGGCGGTCGCTCGGCAGCGGCATGACCATCGAGCGGTCGGCCTTGGGTACGGCGTGGCTCCAGGTGGGGCTGCCGTCGGCGGGCCGGACGGCGTAGATCCGGGTGTCGCCGGCCACCACCACCTGCTCGACGCCGCCCAGCTCGGCCAGTAACGGCGACGAGTAGCCCAGCCGGGTGTCGGCGTCGCGGGTCCAGACCACGTCGCCCGAGGCCTGGTCGAAGGCCATCAGGTTGTAGGGGCTGCGGCCGCCCACCTGGACTATCAACAGCCGTCCCCAGGCCAGCGGAGCGGTCGAGAACGACCAGGTCGGCGCCTGGGCCCCGTACTCGGCGACCAGGTCGCGCCGCCACACGAGATCGCCGCTCGCCGCGTCGAGCGCCACCAGCACGCCGTGGGGGCCGACCATGAACACCCGCCCGCCCGCCACCGTCGGGGTGGAGGTCGGTCCGTCGTCCGAGCCCCCGTGCCCCTTGTAGACCGGCCCCAGCCGATGGCGCCAGACCTCGCGCCCCGAGCCGGCCTCCAGCGCCACCACGAAGTCGCTCGACCCGTCCGACTCGCCAGTGAACAGCCGCCCGCCGGCCACCGCCATTCCGGAATACGCGGGTCCCACCTCCCTTCGCCAGACCATCTCGGCTCGCAGCGGACTACCCGCGGAACTTCCAGCTGGGACCTCTGCACTGGTGACGGCGTTGCGCCCCGGCCCGAAGAGCTGCGGCCAGTCGCCGGCGGCAAGGGGCGCACCCGTGTGCGAGAGCGCCGTGATTACGAGGCAGGCCAGGAGGATTCGTTTCATTGCTCGACGGGCTTGATACGAGATCCCCGGCGCCAGGTTCTTGGGTGCCGCTCGGCGCCGAACCGAGCGCGTCTTACTTGGAGTCTCTGTTACGACAACGGTACTAAGATCCCCCTCTCGGAGAGGCGGCCTCCTGAGCAAGGCGCGACGAGAAAGGACGGACTCATGGACTACTCGCGCAGGTTCGGCACCCTGGACACCAACGTGGTGCACGCCGGGTCGCCGCGGCCGCACGTGGCGGGGGCGGTGGTGACGCCGGTGTTCCAGTCGGCCAACTATCTGATGGCCGACGAGGCGACCTACGACGCGGTGCGCTACATCCGGCTCAGCAACTCGCCCAACCACTTCGCGCTGCAGGCGCGGCTGGCGGCGCTGGAGTCGGCCGAGGTGGCGCTGGTCACCGCCTCCGGGATGGCGGCGATCAGCGCGACGATCCTGGCCTACGTGGCGAGCGGCGAGCACCTGCTGGCGCAGAAGACCCTCTACGGCGGTACCCAGAGCTTCCTCGACCACGACGCCCCGCGCCACGGGATCGCCTACGACGCGGTCGACGTCGCCGACCCCGAGGGACCCGCCGCCTGGGAGCGGGTCCTGAGGCCGAACACCCGGCTGTTCCTGGTCGAGTCGATCTCCAATCCGCTGATGGAGGTGGGGGATCTCGAGGCGGTGGTGGCCTTCGCGCGCCGACACGGTCTGGTCACCGTCATCGACAACACCTTCGCCTCGCCGGTCAACTTCCGGCCCTGCGAGATCGGCTTCGACCTGGTGGTCCACAGTGCCACCAAGTACCTCAACGGTCACAGCGACATCGTCGCCGGGGTGGTCGCCGGGGCGGCGGAGAAGGTCGAGCCGGTCCGCCGGCTGCTGCTCCACCTCGGCGGCGCGCTCGACCCCCACGCCTGCTTCCTGTTCGAGCGCGGGCTCAAGACGCTGGCGCTGCGGGTGGCGCGCCAGAGCTTGACGGCGCTGCGGGTGGCCGAGCGGCTGGCGGTCCACCCGGCCGTGCGGCGGGTCAACTACCCCGGTCTGCCGTCCGACCCCGGTCACTGGTTCGCCAGCCGGCTGTTCGCCGCCTGCGGCGGCATGCTGTCGTTCTACGCGGCGAGTCCCAAGGCCGCCGAGGGCTTCCTCGAGCGGGTCAGGATCCCGCTCCACGCCGCCAGCCTGGGCGGCGTCGAGTCGCTGGTGGTGCGGCCGTCGCGCAGCTCGCACCTGGGCCAGACCCCCGAGGAGCGCGAGCGACTGGGCATCACCGACGACCTGGTGCGGGTCTCGGTCGGCATCGAGGACCCCGACGAGCTGATCGCAGACTTCGAGCAGGCGCTCGCCGGCTGAGGGGGGCCGGCACCCCGACCCCATGCCACGCTCCGCCGGCCTGGTCCGCTGTCCGTGGGCGGGGACCGACCCGCTGATGGTCCGCTACCACGACGAGGAGTGGGGCGTGCCGCTCCACGACGACCGGCGTCTCTTCGAGTTCCTGGTCCTCGAGGGCGCCCAGGCGGGGCTCAGCTGGTCCACCGTGCTGGCCAAGCGCGAGCGCTACCGCGAGGTCTTCGCCGGCTTCGACCCCGCCCGCGTCGCCCGCTTCCGCCCCGCCCGGATCGCCCGCCTGCTCGAAGACCCCGGCATCATCCGCAACCGCCTCAAGGTCGAGTCCGCCGTCACCAACGCCCGCGCCTTCCTCGCCGTCCAGCGCGAGCTGGGCAGCTTCGACGCCTACCTCTGGGGCTTCGTCGGCGGCGCCCCGCAAGTCAACGCCTGGCGCAAGACGTCCGACCTGCCCGCCGAGACCGAAGAGTCACGGGCCCTCAGCCGTGACCTCAAGCGCCGCGGCTTCCGCTTCGTCGGCCCCACCATCTGCTACGCCCTGATGCAGGCCGTCGGCCTCGTCAACGACCACCTGGTCACCTGCTATCGCCACCGCCAGCTCGCCCGCTAGTCACGTTTCCGTCGGTTTCCGGGTTCTGAACCACGTAGCCGGTCACCGTGGAGTTCGACGCCCACTTCAAACAGCAACGACTCCGGTGGTCCGAACGGCCACGGAAATCATCTGGGTAGAAGATCATCTGGGTAGGAGGGCCCGGACGGGTCAGCCCCCGACCGTGGGGACGCATCGGAACGGGTTGTTGAGCGAAAGCTCGTGCGGCCTGGCGAGCCCGAAGTCTGCGTTCCTGGCGTTCATCCGGGTGGGGGAGTAGCGGGTCAGCCCACCGACGGTGCGAGCCGGTCGGGTCGGGGCTCGACAGGGGCCTCTCCGCGAGCGTCCCCGGGCGTGCCCCGCCCCGACCGGCCCCTCGCCACAATCCCTCCAGTCTGACCCGCTACTGGGGGGCGCCGCACCCGACCGGTTGTCCGCCCCGGCGCCTTGTCATAGACTCCGCGCCACGCGTTTCTCAGAGCCGCCGGCCCGTCCGGCGGCGCCGGCGTCCCCGGCCCCAGACAATCACCAGCGAGGGAGTTCTCAGATGAGCGTTCTCGAACAGCATCCGGCCGCAGCCGAAGAGGCCCACGCCGGGCACCACGAGGAGCCCTTCTGGCGCAGATACATCTTCTCCCAGGACCACAAGGTCATCGGCATCCAGTACGCCTTTACGGCGCTGGTCTTCCTGCTGTTCGGCTTCTCGCTGATGCTGATCATGCGCTGGCAGCTCGCCTTCCCGGGCAAGGCGGTGCCGCTCATCGGCGGGCTGCTGGGCGAGGCCAACGCCCCCGGCGGCATCATGCTGCCCGAGTTCTACAACCAGCTGGGGGCGATGCACGGCACCATCATGGTCTTCCTGGCCATCGTGCCGCTGGCGGTGGGCGCCTTCGGCAACTACGTGGTGCCGCTCCAGATCGGCGCCCCCGACATGGCCTTCCCCAAGCTCAACATGGCGAGCTACTGGGTCTATCTCGTGGGCGGTCTGGTCATGTTCGCCAGCTTCTTCGTGCCCGGCGGCGCCGCCAACTCGGGCTGGACCTCCTACCCGCCGCTCTCCAACATCGCCACCGAGGGGCAGACCTGGTGGCTGCTGGGGATGGTCTTCCTGATCACCTCTTCGCTGCTCGGCTCGGTCAACTTCATCACCACCATCTTCCAGCTGCGGGCCAAGGGGCTGAGCTTCATGCGCCTGCCGTTCTTCGTCTGGGCGCAGCTGGTCACCGCCTTCCTGCTGCTGCTGGCCTTTCCGCCGCTCGAGGCGGCGGCCTTCCTGCAGCTCATGGACCGGCTGGCGTCGACCAGCTTCTTCATGCCCAGCGGCCTGGTGGTGAGCGGCGAGGTGCTGGACCTGGCCGGCGGCGGCAGCCCGCTGCTCTGGCAGCACCTGTTCTGGTTCCTGGCCCACCCCGAGGTCTACGTCCTGATCCTGCCGGCGCTGGGGATCATCGCCGAGGTGATCGCCAACAACACCCGCAAGCCGCTGTGGGGCTACAAGCCGATGGTCTACTCGGTGGTCTTCCTCGGCTTCATGTCCTTCATCGTCTGGGCCCACCACATGTTCCTGACCGGCATGGGGACCGCGATCAGCGCCTTCTTCCAGACCACCACGATGATCATCTCGATCCCCTCGGTGGTGATCCTGACGGCGCTCTTGATCTCGCTGTGGGGGGCCTCCATCCGCTTCAACACGCCGATGCTCTTCGCCCTCGCGTTCCTGCCGATGTTCGGGATCGGCGGGCTGACCGGTCTGCCGCTGGGGCTGGCGCCCAGCGACATCCATCTCCACGACACCTACTACGTGATCGGTCACTTCCACTACGTGGTGGCGCCCGGCACCATCTTCGCCATGTTCGCCGGCATCTACTACTGGTTCCCCAAGATCACCGGCCGGCGGATGAGCGAGCGGCTCGGCAAGCTCCACTTCTGGCCGTCGCTGATCTTCATCAACGGCATCTTCATGCCGATGTTCCTCCAGGGCCTGGCCGGGGTGTCGCGCCGTCTCTACGATGGCGGCGCCCAGTACGCCCACGCCCAGCCGGTGCTGGAGTGGAACCTGTTCATGTCGGTCTCGGCCTGGCTGCTGCTGGTGGCCCAGATCCCGTTCATCGTCAACCTCTTCGTCAGCATCCGGCGTGGCGCCAAGGTGGGCGCCAACCCCTGGGAGGCGACCACCATGGAGTGGTCGGCGGCGCCCTCGCCGCCGATCGCCCACGGCAACTTCCCGCAGGTGCCGGTGGTGGCCCGCGGCCCCTACGAGTACAGCCCGCCGGGCCACGAGCAGGGCTTCCTGCCGCAGAACGCGGCGCCGCAGGAGGGCTGAGACGCCATGCAGATCCCGTACACCATCGAAGAGCGGCCCGACACCGGGCTGTACAACGCCAAGCTCGGCATCTGGCTGTTTTTGGCCTCCGAGGTGATGCTCTTCGGGGCGCTGTTCTCCTCGCTCATCCTGCTGCGCACCAGCGCCCCCTACTGGCCGCACGGCTACGAGAAGCTCAACGTCCCGCTGGCCACGCTCAACACCATGGTGCTGATCACCTCCAGCGTGACTATGGTGATGTCGTGGGCCTCGCTGCGGCTCAAGGAGTTCGGCAAGTACCGGCTCTACATGTCGGCCACTTTCCTGCTGGGGCTGGTCTTCATGGTGGTCAAGGCGTTCGAGTACGGCGCCAAGTTCTCGCACGGCCTGTATCCCTCGATCGACAACTTCTACGCCACCTACTTCACGATGACCGGGCTCCACGGGCTGCACGTGTTGGGTGGCATGATCGTGATCGCCTATCTGCTGGGCCCGGGGGCCAGGATGTGGAAGCGCCAGCCCGAGCGCTTCACCAACCGGGTCGAGATCGTCGGCCTGTACTGGCACTTCGTGGACCTGGTGTGGATCTTCCTGTTCCCGGTCCTCTACCTGCTGTAGCGGGAGGCGCGGCATGAGCGGACACAGCGTCGAAGAGATCAAGAAAGAGACCCGGGTCTACGTCCTGGTCTTCGTCGCCCTGGCGGCGCTCACCGTGGTGACGGTGGCGGTGAGCTACCTCCATCTGAGCGTCGGCGCGGCGATCGCGGTGGCCCTGTTCATCGCCACCATCAAGGGCTCGCTGGTGGCCGGCTTCTTCATGCATCTGATCTCCGAGCGCAAGCTGATCTACTCGGTGCTGATCTTGACCGTCGCCTTCTTCATCGCCCTGATGTTCCTGCCCCTGGGGGGCTATCTCGACCGGCTCGGCTGAGATGCTGTCGCTGCGCGTCTTCCACGTCTTCTTCATCGTCGCCTCGATCCTGCTGGCGCTGGCGACGGCGGCCTGGGGCGTGGGGCGCTACCGGGCCGACGGCAGCCCGCTGGGGCTGGTGATGGCGACGCTGTTCTTCGCCGCCGGTTTCGCGCTGCTGCTCTACGCGGTGCGCTACTTCGGCAAGCTGCGGAGGCTCGACCGGTGAAGGCGCGGCGGGCCTGGGCGGCGGCGGCCGCCGCGGCGCTGCTCGCCCTCGGGCCGCGGGCGGCGGCGGCCTGCGCCGTCTGCTACGGGGCCGCCGGCTCGCCGATGGTCGACGGCATGAACAACGCGATCCTGGTGCTGCTCGGCATCGTGGCGCTGGTCCAGGGCGGGCTGGTGGCGCTGTTTTTCGCCATCCGCCAGCGGTCGCGCGATCTCGAGCGGCGGCGCGGGGAGTTCGAAGTGCTTCAGGGAGGAGTGCGTTAGATGGCTGATTTGCTGGCCAGGTGGCTTCCCGTCGACGGCTCGGCGCACGGCGCCGAGCTCGACTACCTCACGGCGCTCATGCACTGGGTGATGGCGGTGCTCTTCGTGGGCTGGAGCATCTACTTCATCTACGTGCTGTTCCGGTTCCGGGCCGGGCGCAACCCGCGGGCCAGCTACAAGGGCGCCACCTCGCACTTCTCGACCTACGTCGAGGGTGGGGTGGTGGTGGTCGAAGCGATCCTGCTGATCGCCTTCGCGATCCCCGGCTGGAAGCGCTGGGTGACGCCGCACCCCGAGGAGGCGCAGCACCTCGAGGTGCGGGTGGTGGGCGAGCAGTTCGCCTGGAACGTCCACTACCCGGGTCCGGACGGGCTGTTCGGCAAGACCGATCCCCATCTGGTCGACGCCGCCAACCCGGTGGGTCTCGACCGCAGCGATCCGCCGGCCCGCGACGACGTGGTCACCATCAACCAGCTCCACCTGCCGGTTGACCGGCCGGTGACGGTGGTGCTGTCAACCAAGGACGTGATCCACAGCTTCTTTCTGCCCACCATGCGGGTCAAGCAGGACGCCATCCCGGGGATGCAGATACCGGTCCACTTCACGCCGGTGATGACCACGCCGGAGGAGTCGCGGCTGCCGGGCTGTGCCGCCACGAAGAGCTGCTGGGAGATCGCCTGCGCCCAGCTCTGCGGTCTGGGTCACTACCGGATGCGCGGCTTCTTCCAGGTCCACGACCAGCCGGCCTTCGACGAGTGGATGGCCGGCCAGCTGGCGAAGCTGGCGCCGGCCGAATCGCCACCGGTCGAAGCACAGTCGCCGGCCGAGGCGGAGCAGCCGGCCGGCTAGCGCGCCGCCGGCGTTCCGACGGTGTTCGAGCTGGCGCTGCTGCCGACCCTCAACGCCACGCTCAACGCCGTTTCCGGGGTGCTGCTGGTGGCGGGGTACTTCGCCATCCGGGCGCGCCGGGTGGCGGCCCACCGCGCCTACATGCTGGGCGCCTTCGCCTGCTCGGTGCTGTTTCTCATCTCCTACCTCGTCTACCACTTTCTGGTGGGATCGGTGCGCTTCGCCGGCAGCGGCGCCGCTCGCACCGTCTATCTGACGGTGCTCGGCACCCACAGCCTGCTGGCCGCTGCGGTGCCGGTGCTGGCGGTGGTGACGCTGCTCAGGGCGCTCCGCGGCCGCTTCAAGCGCCACGCGGCGCTCGCCCGCTGGACGCTGCCGATCTGGCTCTACGTCTCGGTGACCGGGGTGGTGGTCTACTGGATGCTCTACCGGATGGACTTCTGAGCCCGCCGGCTGGTCACTAGTAGGCGACTAGAGATCGAGGCTCACCTGCAGTTTTTCGCCGCCGGTCTCGTCGGGCGCCGCGCCGCGCTCCGCCGCCTCTTCCTCCTCCTGGAGGTAGACGTAGCGGCCCAGACCGCGGACGTACTGGAAGCCGGCGCCCGACTGCCGTGCGCGCTCGAGCTGGTTGAGCTTCGAATCGAGGTCGTCGATGAAGTGCAGGGCGATCGCCTCGGGGGTCATCGGCGGCACCGGCGAGCCGTACTCGAGCCGGCCCTGGTGCGAGAGCACCAGGTGCTCGAGCTGCTGCTGGAGCTCGGTCGGGAAGTCGGGGATCGCCCGGCAGCGCTCGCACAGCAGGTCGCGGCCGAGGACCACGTGCCCGACCAGCCGGCCGGCCGGGGTGTAGCCGGCGGCCGGCATCGACTCGAGCTCGATGAGCTTGCCGAGGTCGTGGAACAGCACCCCGACCAGCAGCAGATCACGGTCGAGCTGGGGGTAGTGGCCGGCGACGGCGAGCGCCACCTCGGCCATCGACACCACGTGCTCGAGCAGACCGCCGCGGTAGGCGTGGTGGATGCTCTTGGCGGCCGGATGCTCGCGGAGCGCCGCGCCGTGGGCGGCCAGCGTCTCGGCGGCCAGCCGGCTGAGCTCGGGCCGCTCGAGGTTCTCCTCGAGCAGCCGCTCGAGCCGCTGGTACAGCTCGCCGACGTCGTAGGGGGTGGTGGGGATCAGCCGGGCCGGGTCGAAGCCGTGGCGCTCGTCTTCGGGGCCGGCCCGGCGGCACTCCTTGACGTTGAGCTGGGGGCGCTCGCGGTAGGTGCTGACCGTGCCGTGGTAGGCCACGAAGTCCTGCGCCTCGTAGTCGCCGCCGAGCGCCCGGCTGTCGGACCACACCTTGCCGACGATCGAGCCGCTGGCGTCCACCAGCTCGAGGTCGAGGTAGTCGCGGGCGTTGCGGTCCTGGCGCAGCTCCTTGCGGGCGAGCAGCGCGAAGCCGCTCACCGTGTCGCCGTCCTCGAAGCTGGCGATCGGCTCGTTGCGGCGGACCTGGGGCATGATGGAGTACGTCCCGGCGGGGTCGTCGCGCGTAACAGAGCGGGCAGAGGTATCCGGCTGGGTCCGGTAGGCCATTATAGGCCGGCCCCGGAGCCCGGGCCCGTCACCGGAGCTCCCGGCGGGGCGTCGACCCCTGGCAATGGGCTTGCAGGGCACCCGGTGGACCGGGGCGGGCGCGGCGGCGCGAACTCTTCTCGACGAAAACCAGGGAGACGGCGATGCGGAGCAGGCAACCACAGTCGGGGCGGTGCGCCCCCTGGCCCGCCGGGTGCCCGGCGGCCCGGGCGCGGGCCGCGCTCTCTTCGCCGATCCCGGCGGCACGGCTTCGAGTGCTCATCGGGTTGGGCCTGTTGCTGGCGACCCTGCTGGCTGCGGGGCCGGCCCGCGCACAGCAGGTTGACGGGCCGGCGGGCGCCGCCACCGGCGGGCCCGACACCGCCCTCTGGCCGGAGCGCCAGCGGGCCTTCATCGAGGACGGTCCCGGGCTGCTGCTGGGTGAGGCGCGGCGCGCCGAGCTGCTGGCCCTCGACCTCGCCGGCCGCAAGGCCTGGATCGACGCCTTCCTGGCCGCCGATCCGCTGCCCGAGAGTCCCGAGAACGAGCTGGTCGCGGGAATCGACCGCCGCCGCCGGCTGGCCTTCTCCGAGCTGCTCTCCTTCGGCGACGACCGGACGCGGCTGCTGTTCCTGCGCGGCGCGCCCGACGACCGGCTGGCGATCGACTGCGGGCAGACCTTCAAGCCGCTCGAGGTCTGGACCTACGGGCTGCGCTCGGTGGTGCTCTACGAGCCGGCCCCCGGCCAGCCCTTCCGCCTGTGGCTGCCGCTCGAGTCCAAGCGGGTGCTCTACAACCGCGAGATGGAGTACTGGCTCGAGCAGTGGGAGGAGCTGCGCGGGCTGATCCGCGTCCGCCGCTTCGATCTACAGATCTGTCCCGAGACGCCGCGGGTGGACGACGCCACCGGGGTGGAGGCGCTGCGCGGCTTCCGTCCGGGGCGGCCGACCAACGAATCGGTCAAGGCGTTCCTGGCGCCGCCGGAGGACCTGGCCGCGTGGGCCCGGCAGGCGGTGGCGACGCCGCTGCCCGCGCGTCCCGCCGAGCTGCCGGTGAGCGGCATCGAGGTCCTGTTCCCGGAGCTGGTCCGGCAGCGGATGGTGGCCCGGTTCCAGCTCACGCTGCCGGCGGGAGCCTCGCTGGTGCCCTCTTCCGAGGAGGGCGAGGAGCCGCGCTGGGTGATCGGCGTCGACGGGGTCATCGAGCAGCAGGGGGCGCCCTTCGACCAGTTCCGGATGCGCTTCCGGCTCGAGCCGCCGGCCGCCGAGCAGCCGCTGGCGCTGGTCCTCGAGCGGCCGCTCCGTCCCGAGCGCACCTTCGTGGTCCGGCTGCGGCTGCGCGACGAGGTGGGCGGCGCCGAGACCTATCTGGCGCGCGGCTTCACGGTGCCTCGCGAGCCCACCCCGGTCGCCGAGCCGCTGCCCTCCGAGCAGATGGCGGTGGCCTTTGCCGAGCAGATGAGGCGCCTCAAGATCGCCGGCCGCGACAGCCTGCTGCTGGTGCCGCCCGAGAGCGAGCTGGTCCTCGGCCTGTGGCGGGCCGAGGCGCTGGTCACCGGCGACGCCATCGAGAAGGTGGTTTTCAAGGTGGACGAGCGCGAGCAGATGACCCGCACCCGCCGGCCGTTCACCGCCGAGCTGCGGCTCGCCAAGTTCCCGACCGAGCAGGTGGTCCGCGCCGAGGGCTACGACGCGGCGGGCAAGCTGGTGGCGGCCGACGAGATCGTCCTCAACCAGCCGCGGGGCGCGCTCCGGGTGCGCATTCTGGAGCCCGAGCGCGGCGCCTCGCTGAGCGGCTCGGTGACCGCCCGCGCCGAGATGGTGGTCCCCGAGGAGCGGCGGGTGGCGCGGGTCGAGTTCCAGGTCAACGACGACACCGTCGCCACCCTCGAGCGGCCGCCCTGGGAGGCGCCGGTCGAGGTGCCGCCGGGGGGCGAGGTGGCCTATCTGACGGTGGTCGCGGTCCTCGACGACGGCAGCCGCGCAGAGGAGGTGCGCTTTCTCAACGCGCCGCAGTATCTCGAGCAGGTGGACGTCAAGCTGGTCGAGCTCTACACCACCGTCACCGACCGCAGTGGCCGGCTGGTCCGCGGCCTGTCGCGCGACGAGTTCGAGGTCCGCGAGGACGGCCGGCCGCAGGAGCTGACCAAGTTCGAGCTGGTCGACGACCTGCCGCTGACGGTGGGCATCACCATCGACACCTCGGGCTCGATGGTCGAGTCGCTGCCGGAGGCCAAGGCGGCGGCGCTCGGCTTCCTGGAAAACGTCATCACCTCGCGTGACCGCGCCTTCGCGGTGAGCTTCGCCGACCGGCCGGTGCTGCTCATCCCGCCGACCGACGACGTCGGCGCGGTGGCGGCGTCGCTCGAGGGGCTGCGCTCGATCGGCTGGACCACGCTCCACGACGCGGTGGTGACCAGCCTCTACTACTTCCGCGGCATCCGCGGCCGCCGTGCCCTGGTGCTGCTCTCCGACGGCGACGACACCGCCAGCGCGACGCCGTTCGAGGACGCCGTCGAGTACGCGCGGCGCAGCGGGGTGGCGATCTTCTGCGTCGGTCTCGACGTGGGGGCGCTCAAGGTGGGGGTCCGCCGCAAGCTCACGCAGCTCGCCGAGGAGACCGGCGGCCGGGTCTTCTTCATCTCCAAGGCCAGCGAGCTGGCCGCCGTCTACGCCGAGATCGAGGAGGAGCTGCGCAGCCAGTACCTGCTGGCCTACAGCTCGGACCGGCCGACCCCGGACGGCAACTTCCGCGTGGTCGAGGTAGACGTCGCCCGCCGCGGCCTCGAGGCCCGCACCATCCGCGGCTACTACCCTTGAGCTAGCAGGCCACCGGCACCCCGCCAGGCCCCTCAGTGGGTCAGGCCGGCGGCGGTGGCGTTGTCGACGATCGCCTGGTTGTCGGGGATCTGGAACAGGAACCGGTGGCGGAGCGCCGGCTCCAGGTGGGACGCCTTGCGCAGGATCTCGCGATACGAGCGGTCGAGGTAGGGCAGCGGGTCTCCGACCTTGTGGCCGCGGCTGCGCAGCCATTCGAGCCCGCGGTAGAGCCGCAGCTCCAGCCGTTCGCCGAGCTCGACCTGCTGGAGCCGCTGGACGGCCTCGCGCAGTCCGGCGGTGTGGGCGCGGATCGCCGCTTCGTCCTCGGCGACCAGCGCCATCTCCACCAGCCAGGCCTGGTCGAACGCGGCCGCCTGCAGATCGCCGCTCTCGCGGTGCTGGTCGAGCGCCGCGGCCAGGTGCCGCCGGGCGTCCTCGAGTCGCCGCTGGCTCAGCCGGATGCGTCCCAGGAGCTGCTCGGCGTCGGCCAGCGCACCGGTGAGCGACAGCATGCTGAGGTGGAAGTGGGCCTGCCGCGCCTCCTCCAGAGCCTTCTCGGGCTGGCCGAGGGCCAGGTAGTTGTCGGCCACGGCCAGCCGCGCGTGGGCCTCGCCGGCGACGTCGTCGCGTCCGGCCCGCAGGGCCAGGGCGCGGCGCAGCGGCGCGGCGGCGGCCGCGAAGTCCCCCAGGCGGCTCAGCGCCTTGCCCAGGCCGAGAAGGGTGTAGCCGAGGTCGGTGTCGCTGCCGTGGCGCTCCAGGGTCTCGTGGGCCTGGCGGTAGTAGTCGAGGGCGCGCGGATAGTTGCCGCTGGCCAGCGAGACGGCGCCCAGCGCGGTCAGCGAGCTGCCGGCCGGCCGCGCCAGGTTCTGCTCCTGCCGCGCCTCGAGGGCGGCGCGGTGGTGGTCGAGCGCCTCTTCGAGCCGCTTTTCGTGAAACGCGATGTTGCCCAGGTGGTAGTCGCAGGTGGCGGCGAGCGGGGTAGTTCCCTGCCGGCCCGCCGCCGTCCGCAGGTTGGTGAACAGCTCCCTGGCTTCCGCCCAGCGCTCCTGGTGCAGATAGAGACGGCCGAGCTGGGTCAGCAGCAGCGCCTGGCGGCGCGGGTCGGTGCCCTGCGCCCCGGCCAGCGCCCGCTGAATGGTGGCGGCCGCCTGCTTGTAGTGCCCCGACTCCTTCTCGAGCTCGGCCTTGAGGCTGGCCAGCGCCAACAGCCGCCGGGGCTGGCTGGCGGCGAGCTCGACCGCTCGCGCCAGGTGGGCCTCGTGCTGGTGGAGGCGGCCCAGCCGGCGGGCCATGGGCAGCAGGCGCCACAGCAGCTCGAGCTCGGTCTCCAGATCGCCCTGGCGATCGCGATGAGCCTCCAGCTCGTGGATCAGGGCGGCGAACAGCTCCTCGCGCCCGACCTCGCCCGATGGGGAACGCTGGTAGTGCATCAAGGCCTCGATGCCCTCGGCGGTCCCGCTCAGCAGCCGGTAGGAGTGCCAGTGGGCGGCGCGGCCGCCGCTGCGCGCGGCCAGCAGTCCGCCGGCCAGCCGCCGCAGCTTGGTGCGCGCCTCCTCGGCGAACGGCGCCACCGTCGCGGCGGCGTAGGCCGGGCAGGCGAAGTCGACGGCGGTGCCCCAGGGCGAGTCGGCCTCGACCAGCAGGCCGCCGGCGATCGCCGGCAGCTCCCAGTGAGGCCGCGGCGCGGCCCCCAGCTCGCGGGCCGCCGCCCCCAGCTCGGTCGGCGGCACGGCGGCCTCGAGGGCCGCCAGGAGGGTCATCGGCATCAGTGCCTCGTGCCGTCCCGCCTCGGCCTGGAGATGGCAGATCAGCCGCGAAGAGGCGCGGTAGCCGGCTTCTGGCGGACCGCCGAAGAAGAACGCGCCGTGAACCCGCCGCATCGCCTTGCCGCGGACCAGGGCCACCAGCCCCTCCTCGAGGGCGAAGGGGAAGCCGGCGCTGGCCGCCAGCAGTCGCTCGCGGACCGGCGCCGGGAGCGACAGGCCCGCCAGCAGCTGCTCGGCAAAGTGCTCCATCTCGGAGTCGCCGAGCGGGTCGAGGCGCAGCCGTGGCGTCTCCTCGAAGGGCCCGGCGCCGTCGGCCGGCCCCCGGCCCACCAGGACCACCCGGAAGGCCTCACCCAGGGCGGGGTGCGCGAGCAGCGCCGTGAGCAGCGCACGGTCGGGCTCGGCGAGCTGCTCCGCGTCGTCGCACACCAGATGGAGCGGGGCGCCGGTCTCGGCGGCGAGTGCGCGGAGCAGGTCGGCGAGCAGCAGCGCCAGCTCCGCCGGGTCCCCGGTATCGGCCGCCGCCAGCAGGCGCTCGGCCGCCTCGGCGTCGCCGCTCGCGGCCGCGGTGGCGCCGGCCGGCGGTTGCAGCAGGTGAGCGGCCTGGACGGCGAGCCCCGGGCCCCGGCGCCGGCCGGGGTGGGCGCGCAGCCATAGCCGCGCCGCCCGCTGCTGCTCGAGCGTCTCCCAGACCAGTCGGGTCTTGCCGCAGCCGAGCGGTCCCTCGACGCGCAGACCCGGGCCGGTGAGCAGCTCGCCCAGCAGTCCGGCGGCGGCCGGCCGGGGGACGGTCTTCGGGCGCCGGGACAGCAGCGTCGGATTGCGCCAGGGCCGGCCGCCGCCGAGCGCGCTTTCGACCGCCAGCAGGGGCAAGGACTTGCCCGAAGGTCCCTGGTAGGTGCCGGCGGCCCGCGTCCCGGCCGGCAGCTCGAGCATGTTGACCGCCCAGCCGGTGAGATGGACGCGGCCTACCGCGAGCTCGGGCGGCCG
Organism: Thermoanaerobaculia bacterium; assembly: GCA_041567315.1. Classification (GTDB taxonomy): domain Bacteria; phylum Acidobacteriota; class Thermoanaerobaculia; order Multivoradales; family JAHEKO01. Next base: position 21,515 of record JBFGCA010000075.1, read on the forward strand.
GGCTTCCAGATCGTCGGCCAGCTCGTCGCGCCCCCAGGTCGCGGTGTCGCCCTGGCGCTCGACCTGACCGGGGAGGATCAGCAGCCGGGCGCGCCGGCGCAGCTCCCAGGGCAGGTGGTGTGCCCAGGCGACGGCGGTGTCGAAGGGGGCCGGGTCGGCGGCCTCGGGCAGCACCGCCAGCAGCCCGGGCTCGAGCAGCAGGCAGCCCGGCCGCCCGGCCAGCAGCTCCTGGAAGCGGGCCGCCGCATCCTGCCGCTCCGCGGGCTCGCCCCCGGGCCACAGGCGGATCAGCGCGGCCGGTACCCGGCGTGGCAGCCGCCGGTCCGGAGATGGCTCCGTTTCGCTCATCGAGCTTCGCTCACCGTTCGCCGCGCCGCCGGAGGGTGGCCCGCGCCGTGGGCGTTCATGTTAATTGAGCTTTGTTATACTGCCGCCAGCGGCCGCGGGCCGATCCTGCGCCCGGCCGTACCACCCGATCGATCAGCCAGAGCCCGTCCGCGGTCCGCCGCCGGCCGGTCGTCCGTTTTTTGGAGGAAATGAGCAGATCATGAACGCTCGCCGACTGATGAGCCGCCTGTACTACTTCACCATCGAGGACGAGAGCATGCTGGCCGAGGCCTTCGCCCGCCTCGAGAACGACGTCTTCGCGATCACCTACAAGGTGACCGGGACCGACGACGTCTTCGTCACCACCGCCGAGACCCGCGAGGCGATGGACCGGCACGACGTGCCCTACAACCTGCTGGCCGAGGAGGAGGCCGAGCGGGTGTCGATCTACCACACGCCGCTGTCGCGCGAAGAGCTGGGCGAGCACGAGGACGCGGTCAAGGCCCTGGCCCTGGCCTACCGGGCGATCGCCGCCGCCTGCGTCGGGGTCAACGGCGAGACCGACCTGGGTTTCGACCTCAGCGACGGCACCCGGCACTACACCTACTTCACGGCGCCGGCCGGCCACACCTTCATCTGGCGGCTGTTCCACGACCGCGGCGAGGCCGAGGCCTTTCTCGACAAGCTCACCCTGGGCGAGCGCAACGCGTTGGCCTGGGCGCGCGGGATCCCGCTGGAGACTTCCGAGGAGCTGGTCGGCTACCACTAGTCGTGCCGCCGATCTGGCCGTGCTCGCGGTCAGGGGCACGACGGCCGAGGGCCCGGCGCTGAACCTACCGCTCTTCGAGGAGACCTACACCGTCTCGCAGCTTTGCGGCGAGGTCCGCGAGCTGCTGAACACCGCGCTGCCCGCGGTCTGGGTCAGCGGCGAGATCAACCGGCTGCGGGTCCACCGGCGCGGGCACCTCTACTTCGAGCTGGTCGAGAAGGGCGCCGGCGACCAGATCGTCGGCAAGCTCGAGGCGGTCGCCTGGCGCACCGACCACCAGGCGATCGAGGCGGCACTGGCGGCGGCCGGCCTGGAGCTGGCCGAGGGTCAGGAGATCCGCTGCCGGGCGGGGGTCGACTTCTACGCCCCGTTCGGGCGCCTGCAGCTGGTGGTCCGCGAGGTCGACGCGGTCTTCGCGATGGGCCTGTTGGCCCGCCGCCGGCAGGAGACCCTGGCCGCGCTCGCCGCGGCCGGGCTGCTGGAGCGCAACGCCGGTCTCGAGCTCCCGCCGGTGCCGCTGCGCGTCGCCCTCGTCACCTCGCAGGGCAGCGCCGCCTACCACGACTTCCTGAGCACCCTGCGCGAGAGCGGCTAC
>JBFGCA010000076.1:0-23171 GCA_041567315.1 Thermoanaerobaculia bacterium
CGGTAAGTTCCTTGTCACATCGAGAGCGGCGAAGCGGCCGCTGGGCAAGGCGCGACGAGCGAGCATCTCGAGGCTATATGCGACCGAGGAGCAACGCCGCCCAGCGGGATGCAGCGCCGCTCGAATGTAAAGGAACTTGCCACTAGCCGGTGAGGGTCAGGAAACGAGGCCCTCCGGCCGCGGGCGCCGGCAGCCGCAAGCGCAGCCGGTAGATCGAGTGAACGCACGGGTCGATCGGTAGCGCGTGCCGCGCCGCCGGCCGGGGGTCGCTCACGGAGAGGCGGGTGACGGCCCCGGTGGAGGTCACCATCGATCGCCGCTGGCCCGGCAGCTCGGGGGCCTCGGCGAGTGCCCGGTCGAAGGCCAGCTCCAGCGTCGCCAGCGGCTCGGGACTCGCCACCAGCAGGTCGACCACAAACTCGTCGGCTCCGTCTCCGCCCAGCCGCCAGCGGTCCGACCCGGCCGGCACCGCGGCGGCGCTCAGCGACCGCGCCCAGAGGTCGCCGCGCCGGCGCTCGCCGCCGCCGGGGAGCAGGCGCTGGCTGGCCTCGACCGGCAGCAGCCGTCGCGCCACCGGCGACGGATGCCGGTAGCGTTCCTCGGCGACCGGGTGAGATCGAGGGGCCGCCCAGACCGGCCACAGGAAGACCGCCGCCCAGAGCGCCGCCACCGCCAACCAGAGCGGATGCAGCCGCCGCTGCGGGACCAGCCAGAGGGCGCCGTAAAGGGGCAGGAAGCGGCGGTTGCCCACCCCGGAGACGCCGCCCAGCAGATCGAACGGAAAGAGCAGCAGCAGGACCGCGGCCGCGACGGCCACCGCCAGCCCCAGCGCCAGCAGCGGGCGGTCGACCGGTCCCCGGCCTCCCGGCCCGCCTCCGGTCGACGCCGCACCGAGCGCCAGCACCAGCGGGAAGAAGAACGGCAGCAGCCCGCCGTTCTGACCGTCCAACAAGTAGAGGAAGTTCCAGGCGGCCAGACGGACGCCGCCGGCCAGCGGGTCGGCGGCGAGGGCGGTCTCGGTGGCCGGGCCGGCGGCCGCAGCGGCGGTCGAGCCGGCTCCCCCCCAGATGGCCCCGCCACCCGCCGCCGGGAGGAGCTGTGGCAGCAGGACCAGCGCAACGCCGGCGGCCAACGCCGCGGCCGCCCGGCCGCGGCCGGCGGCGGGCGCCAGCGCCAGCGCGGCCGGCGCCAGCAGCAGGTAGACGGGGTGATGGCTGGCCGGGACGGCCAGCAGGGCGCCCACCGCCAGCCAGCGCAGCGGCAGCCGCACGCCGCGGTCGGGCGGCCGGTAGAGCTCCGGCAGGCGGTCGGCCGGCGGCCCTTCGGCGCCGCGCGCCAGCGACAGACCGACGACCACCGCGGCGAGGAGCAAGGCATCGGGAAGCGCCGCAAAGACGGCGCGGAAGGCCAGCGATCCGAAGACCAGCAGCGCCACCAGCCACGGTGCCTGCCGTCCGAGCCGGCGCTCGAGCGCCCGGGCGGCAGCGAGCGCCGCCAGCACCAGTAGCAAGGCGTTGAGCACCCTCGGACCGCGGAGCGGCGCCCAGCGGACGACCGGCGCCAGCAGCAGCGCATAGGGCGCCGGCACGGCGAGCCGCCTCGGCCCGTCGGCCCCGGTCTGGAGCAGCACCTCCCCGGCCGGCCGGCCAAAGCCCGCCGCGAACCCCTCCAGCTCGCTTTCGCCTACCCTGAGGTCGCGGTCGCGGGCGAGGCTCGCGGCCGCCGCCAGGTAGCTGGCCTCCGGACCGATCCACCCCCCCTCGCGTTCCGGGCCGCCGGAGGTCGCCGCGGCGACCGTCAGTAGCGCCAGCAGCAGCCCCAGCGCCAGCCACCCCGCGACGGATCGCCAGGAGCCGGGGTGACGGGAGTCGGGGCGCCATGAATCGGGGCGCCGCCCCTGCCGGGGCCTGCTCAGAACACCGTCTTCCACGACGGTCCCGCCAGGGCGTTGAAGCCGGCCACCCCCTGCAGATGGGGCTCGACGACGAGCAGCGCGTGACGCGGCGGGCGCCGCACCTCGAGCTCGAAGGTGCGCTCGCCCCCTGGCTCCAGATCACGCTGCAGCTCGAGCCAGCGCGCCGCGACCGGGGGGTGCCAGGGACTTCGGCGCCAGTGGAGCTCGACCATGACGCCGCCGGGCTTGTGGCGGGTGGCCAGCCAGCGCGCCGGTCCGCGGTTGAGCAGACGGATCTCCAGGCGCCGCGCTTCGCCCTCGGGCCAGGGGGCCGCCGCGCCCTCGACCTCCAGCTCGCCGGGCACCCGGTGCCAGACCAGGGTCGAGGGCGCCCGCGGCTCCGAGGCCGCTTCCCCCGGCGGCTCGAGCGCCGCCAGCTCGGCGCAAGCCGCCAGCATCGCGGCCGCCGCCCGCGCCGGGTCGTGGCGGCGCGCTACGTACTCGCGGCAGGCGCTCGACATGGCAACCAACCGCGCGCGATCGGCGAGCAGCGCCCCGGCCTCCGCGGCCAGCCGCTCCACCTCGCCCTCCCCCACCGGCACCTTGGCCACCACCTCGGCGGGCAGCTCGGCGGTGTGCCCGTAGTCGGAGACCACCGCCGGACGGCCCAGCGCCAGCACCCGCAGCAGCGAGGCCGAGGTCTCGCCGGCCGACGGGTAGCGCAGGTTGACGCCCAGGTCGCAGGCGGCGATCGCCGCCTCGAACCGCCGGTAGTCGACGAAGCCGATGAAGTGCACCCGGTCGGCGACCCCCAGGCGGCGCGCCTCGGCCTCCAGCTCGAGCGCCGGGGAGACCTCGCCCGCCACCACCAGGTGGGCGGCGCGCAGCTCGGGACGGGCGAGGGCGGCGAGCGCCCGCTCGGTGCGCTTGATCGGGGTCTGGAAACCGAAGCAGCCGAGAAGCGGCGTCTCCGCGGCCACCCCCAGCCGCTCGCGGAAGCCGGCGCCGCCCTCCGGCAGCGGCGGCAGCGGCACCGCCATCGGCACCACCCGCACCTCGACCTCCGGATCGGCCTCCGACACCATGCCGGCCGCCCAGCCGCTGTGCACCAGCACCCCGCGCTGCCGCCGCACCAGGCCGCGATGCGCCGGCAGCCCGAACAGCGCCGCCTGGCCCAGCTCGCCCCAGCGCCGCGCCCGGGCGGTCAGCTCGCCGACCCAGCCGTGGTCGGCGGTCAGCCGGCGGCCGTAGGTCTCGAGGTCCTCGCGCCCCAGGGTGGCCTCGACCAGCAGGTGGTGGAGCACCACGTCGTGGAGGGTGACCACCCCCGGGCGCTCCAGCGCCAGCTCGAAGACCGCCTCGTGATAGCGGTTGTTGCCCATCTGGTAGAGCGGCAGCCGCCCGCCCTCGCCGGTGGCCGCCGCCGCCACCGGTTGCCAGCGGGCGCGCACCTCGTCGGCCAGCGGCAGACCGGGCACCTCGACCACTCGCAGGTCGCACAGAGCGGCCAGGTGCGGCAGCAGGTCGGCGCTGTAGTCGGCGATCCCCGAGCGCACCGGGGGGAGCGGTGAGACGTAGTCGAGGGCGAGCGCTGGCAGGGCGGGGACCTTCGGTCGAAATCAGAGGGACGCGGCTAGGCGCGGACCGCGTCGCGCTCCTCCATCCGGCTCTCCAGCCAGGCCTCGATGAACGGCTCGAGGTCGCCGTCGAGCACCCGGTCGGCGTCGCCCACCTCGCAGGCCGTGCGGTGGTCCTTGACCATGCGATAGGGATGGAGCACGTAGCTGCGGATCTGGCTCCCCCAGGCGATCTCCTTCTTGGCCCCCTCGCGCACCGCCGCCTCCTCCTCGCGCTTGCGCATCTCGAGGTCGTAGAGGCGGGCGCGCAGGATCTTCATCGCGGTGGCGCGGTTCTTGTGCTGGCTGCGCTCGTTCTGGCACGAGACCACGATGCCGCTCGGCCGGTGGGTGATGCGCACCGCCGACTCGGTCTTGTTGACGTGCTGGCCACCGGCGCCCGACGAACGGTAGGTGTCGATCCGCAGGTCCTTGTCGTCGATCTCGATCTCGACGTCGTCGTCGACCTCCGGGTAGACGTAGACCGAGGCGAAGGAGGTGTGACGGCGGCGGGCGGCGTCGTAGGGGCTGATCCGGACCAGCCGGTGGACGCCGCTCTCCCCCGACAGATAGCCGTAGGCGTAGTCGCCGCGGATCGCGAAGGTGGCGCTCTTGATGCCCGCCTCCTCGCCCTCCAGACGGTCCAGCAGCTCGACCTCGTACTCGTAGCGCTCCCCCCAGCGCAGGTACATGCGGAGCAGCATCTCGGCCCAGTCCTGCGACTCGGTGCCGCCGGCCCCGGGGTGGATCGCCACCAGCGCGTTCTTGTCGTCGTCGGGTCCCGACAGCTTGAGCTGCAGCTCGAGCCGGTGGAGGTCGCCGGCCAGCCTCTCGAGAAAGCGGTCGACCTCCTGGTCGGTCTCGCCTTCGGAGATCAGCTCACGCCAGGCGGTCAGCTCGTCGCCGTCGGCCCGCAGCCGCGTGAGAGTGGCCCGGCGGCGCTCCAGCGAGCGCCGCTGCCGCATCAGCGGCGCGCTGGCCTCGTGGTCGCTCCAGAACTCGGGCTTCTCGAGCTGGCGGTCGATCTCCGCCAGTCCCTCCTCGACGCCGGACCCTTCAAAGATACCCCCTGAGGCTGAGTAGCCTCTGGGAGAGGTCGTCGATCTGCTGTTCGAGCTCGGCGGCGGTTCTCATGGCTCCCTCCGGAGGGGCAAGAATATCGCAAGCGCGGCGAGCAGCGTACAGACCGCGGGCACCAGCCAGGGGGCGCGGGAGTACGGCGTCAGGCCGCGGCGGCCCTCGACCCGGGCGCTCAGCACCCCCTCCTCGCCGACCCCCAGCCGGGCGACCAGCGAGCCGTCCGGGGCGATCACCCCCGACACCCCGGTGATGGCGGCGCGCAGCAGATAGCGGCCGTTCTCGGCGGCCCGGAAGCGCGCCGCCCGGAAGTGCTGCCAGGGAGCGGCGGTGTCGCCGTACCAGGCGTCGTTGGTGACGGTGACCAGCAGCGTCGCCCCCGCCGCGACCTGCGCCGCCACCTCGGCGGGAAAGATCACCTCGAAGCAGATCGCCGGTCCGAGCCGCTCGTCGCCCCACGGCACCGTCCGTGCGGCGTCGCCGGCCGTGAAGTCGCCGGCGCTGCGGGCCAGCTTGCCGACGAAGGGCAGCCAGCGCTTGAGCGGCACGTACTCGCCCCAGGGCACCAGGTGGCGCTTGTCGTAGCGGCCGGCCACCCCTTCGGCGGTCATCAGGATCGCCGAGTTGAAGACCCCGCCCGGTCCGTCGAACGGGGTGTTGAACAGCACCGGACAGCCGCGCTGCGCCAGCGCCGCGAGGTCGGCGCGGAAACCGGGGTCGTGATCGACGCGGAACGGCCAGCCGGCGCTCTCGGGCCACACCACCAGCGCCCCCGGCTCGTCGCAGGCCCGGCGCGACAGATCCAGCACCTTGCGGTAGTTGGCCTCGACCAGCGGTCCGTCCCACTCGGTGAGGTTGGGCACGTTGGGCTGGAGCAACCGCACCGCCAGCGGCCGGCCGCCGCCCTCTGCCCCGGCCGGCGGCACCGCGAAGCGGGCCGCCACCGCCGCCACCAGCAGGACCGCCAGCGCCGGCACCACCGCCACCCGCCAGCGGCGCGCCGCCAGCGCACGCGCCGAGCAGACGCCGGTCACCACCACCAGGAAGGAGATCCCGTAGGCGCCGACCCAGGCCGCCAGCGGCAGGACGCCCGGCAGCGCGGCGGCGGCGTAGGCCGCCAGGTTCCATGGGAAGCCGGTGAAGAGGTGCCCCCGCAGCCACTCGAGGGCGACCCACAGCGCCGGCAGACCGGCGGCCAGCCGCCAGCCGCCGCGGCGCCAGAGGCGGGCGCCGAGCAGCGCGAAGAGGGTGGTGAAGAGCGCCAGGTAGCCGCCCAGCAGCACCACCAGCAGCCGCGACAGCCAGACCGGCAGGTACCCGTAGTCGACCAGGGTCGGCACCAGCCAGGGCACCGAGACCAGCCACGCCGCCAGCCCGTGCGCGAAGCCCGACCGCCCCGGGTGGGGCTGCCCCAGCAGCAGGGCCAGCGGCGCCAGCGCCAGCCACGGCGCCAGACCCAGCGGCTGGCGCCCGAAACACAGACCCCAGGCCGCCCCCGCCAGGCCCGCCAACAGCAGACGGACGATCGGGGTCACCACCGACCGCTATTCGGTGATCCAGGTATCCAGCTTGAAGGCGCGGCGCACCTTCTCGGCGACGATCTCGGCCTGCGCCCGCTCGTCGTAGGGGCCCACCCGCACCCGGTACATGGTGCGGCCGGCCACGTCGACCGGGGACAGGTAGGCCGGGTAGCCGCCGCCGCCCAGCCGCTCGACCAGTCGCCGCGCCTGCACCTCGTCGAGTGACGAGAACACCTGGATCACCAGCTCCCCGGTGGGCTCGCCGCTGGGCCCGCCCGGCGGGTCGGCGGCCTCGCCACCGGCCGGCGTCGGGCCGGAGGGCGGCGTCCGCGCGGCGGGTGGCGCCGGCTCGGCCGCGCCCTGGCCGGCCGAGGGCCTCGCCGGCGGAGCGCCGGTGCTCCCACCCACCTCCTCGAGCAGCGTGCGGTCCGGCCGCGGCTCCTCGACCGCCGGACGGCGGCCGCTCCGGCGTCCCGGCTCGGCTGCCGCCGGCTCGCCCGCGCCCTGCTCCTCCTCGAAGAAGCGCAGCCGGCGGGGCGGCGGCGCGTCCGCGGCCGGCTCGGCGTCGCCCGCGGCTCCCAGCTCGGCGACGCCGGCCGTCGCCGGCGGCAGCTCGCGGCGGCCGATCCACACCCCGGAGAAGAACGCCGCAACCAGACAGACGAGGAGCACCACGAATACGCCCACCACCTGGCGGTTGGTGAGGGCGATCTCGTAGTAGCTCGGTTCGTGCGACTCGCTCAACGGTCTGGCCTCCTCGGGCGAACGCTACGGACGCGGGTCTGCGGGCGGCCTTGGGCGCCCTCAGCCGGGCCGCGGCCCGCGGTCGCCGCGGAAGGCGTTGAACATGTCGATGGGGATCGGGAACAGGATGGTGGAGTTCTGCTCGGCGGCTATCTCGGTCAGCGTCTGCAGGTAGCGGAGTTGCAGGGTGGTGGGGTTGCGGCTGATGGTGTCCGCCGCCTCGGCCAGTTTTTTCGAGGCCTGCATCTCGCCCTCGGCGTGGATGATCTTGGCCCGCTTCTCGCGCTCGGCCTCGGCCTGGCGCGCCATCGCCCGCTGCATCTCCTGCGGCAGGTCGACGTGCTTGACCTCCACCGAGGAGACCTTGACCCCCCAGGGGTCGGTGTGGGCGTCGATGATCGACTGCAGCCGGTCGTTGAGCCTCTCGCGCTCGGCCAGCAGCTCGTCGAGCTCGGCCTGGCCCAGCACCGAGCGCAGCGTGGTCTGCGCCATCTGGCTGGTGGCGAAGAGGTAGTTCTCCACCTCGACGATCGCCTTGGAGGGATCGACGACGCGGAAGTAGACCACCGCGTTCACCTTGACCGAGACGTTGTCCTTGGTGATGACGTCCTGTGACGGCACGTCGTGCACCACGGTGCGCAGCGACACCTTCACCATCCGCTCGAAGGGCCAGAAGATGAACACCAGTCCCGGGCCCTTGGCCTTCTCGGCCAGCCGGCCCAGCCAGAAGGTCACCGCCCGCTCGTACTCGTTGAGGATGTTGATCCAGCGCGAGATCACGATCAGCCCGACCACCACCACGAATACCAGTCCGTAGGTCATACCGCTTCCCCTTCCTCGACGACCGGTTGCTTAAGTTGCTGCTCGCCCCCGCCGGCCGGGTGCGGCCGCACGCGGAGCTCCATGCCGTTGACCGCCGTCACCTCGACCCGCTGGCCGGCGGCCACCGGCGACTCGGCGACGGCGTTCCAGATCTCGCCCCACACGAACACCTTGCCGCGCGGCTCGAGCGCCGTGCGCGCCACGCCCACCTTGTGGACCAGTCCCTCGACCCCGGTCTTGACCTGCGAGCGGTGCGCCCGGACCACCATGGTCATCAGGAACAGGACCGCCAGCCCGGCGGTGACCGCGACGCTGAGGATGACCTGCCAGCTCACCCGCAGCACCGGGTCGGCGCTCTTGAACAGCAGCGAGTAGCCGAGCACCAGCGAGATGATGGCGCCCACCGACAGCAGCCCGTAGCTGGTGATCTTGATCTCGGCGATGAACAGGATCCCGGCCAGCAGCAGCAGGGCGATGCCGGCGACGTTGACCGGCAGCACCGACAGCGCCAGGAAGCCGAGGATCAGGCAGATGGCACCCACCACCCCGGGCAGGATGGCGCCGGGATTGGAGAACTCGAAGTAGAGCCCCAGGAAGCCCAGCGACATCAGGATGGCGGCCACGTTGGGGTGGGCGATGACCGACAGGAAGCGCTGGAAGGGGCTCATCTCGAGCCGGCGGACGTCGGCGCCGGCGGTGCGCAGCGGCGCCGTCTCCTCGCTCTGGCCGCGCCTCACCTCGCGGCCGTCGATCGCCGCCAGCAGGGCGTCGAGGTCGGGCGCGACGAGGTCGATCAGCCCGTTCTCGAGCGCCTCGTCGGCGGTGAACGAGCGGCTCTTGAGGACCGCCGCCTCGGCCATCTCCAGGTTGCGGTTGTTGCGCTCGGCCAGCGACCGGATGGTGGCCAGCGAGTCCTGCTCGACCTTCTCGCCGAGGTGGCCCTCGATGTCGCTGCCGTCGCCGGCCACCGGATGGGCGGCGCCGGTGTTGGTGCCCGGGGCCATCGCGGCGACGTCGGCAGCCAGCAAGATGAAGAAGCCGGCCGAGGCGGCCTGGGCACCGCTGGGTGCCACCCAGACCACGGTGGGGCTTTCGGCGTTGAGCAGCCCGGTGAAGATCTCGCGGGTGGCGTCGTAGGCGCCCCCCGGGGTGGACAGCTCCAGCACGAAGGCGTCCGCCCCCCGCTCGTCGGCCGCGGTCAGCGACTCGAGGATGAACTCGGCCGAGCCGCGGTGGATGATCGAGTCGACCCGGATGTGGACCACTTCGGGGGCCGGCACTGCGGGCTCGGACTCCGGCTCGGACCCGGTGGCGGCGAGGGCCGCCGCGGCGAGCGCCAGGAGAGCGGCCACGGAGAAGGCGAAACCCTTGGCGGGGCAAAGCTTAGGGGCGAAACGCGCCATCGTGGATCAGTATAGCCCGCGCTCGGGGGCGTCACAACGCGCGCGCGGCGTCCGGCGCCCCCCGGCTGCGGCTCGTCAGTCCGCTCAGGGGGACTCGGGGAGGTCGATCTCGACGGTCGTCGGGGGGAGGCAGCGGCGATCGTCGCAGGGCTGGTAGCGCAGCAGGAGGCGGCCGGCGGCGGGGGGCGCGCGAAGCTCGCCCCGGAGGACGACGCGGTCCTCGTAGAGACGCAGCGGCCGGTCGAGGTAGGCGGAACGGCGCTCGACGCCCGGCGGGTAGGAGAGACCGCGGAGCTCGGCGTCCTCGCTTTCGACGGCGGTTGGAAAACCGACGTCGGGCGGGGTGGCGTGGGGGTAGAGGTGCCAGCCGGGCTCGATCGCCAGCTCCAGGCTGAAGGGCCGCCAGCCGTCGCCACCGGCCGGCTGGAGATTGAGCCTCGGGCGCACCACCGCGCGCGCCTCCTCCGCCGGCGAGGCGGCGGGCGCCGGGGCGGCGACCGCCAGCCCGGGACGCCTTTCGAGCAGCTTGCGGTGCCGCTCGCCGGCCAGCACCAGGGTCTTGACCGCCGCGGGGTGGCCGGCGGTCAAGGCGGCGAAAGCGCGCACGGTGGCCTCCGCCTCCTCGAGCCAGCGCCGCTCGCCGGTCACCGCCGCCAGCTCGAGCAGGTCGAGCGCCGCCACCGCGTTGGCGGCGGGAACCGCGCCGTCCAGCGCCTCCTTGCTGCGGAAGAGCACGTCCGGGCGCTCGGCGGCCATGAAGTAGCCGCCGGCCGCCGGATCGCCGAGCCGCCGTCGCTGCTCGTCGGCAAGCTCGACGGCCGCCGCCAGCCAGCGCTCGCCGCCGTCCGGCCCGCCGGCGGCGTGGAGCGCCAGCAGCCCGCGCACCAGGAACGCGTAGTCGGGCAGGAAGGCGCGCGGCCCCAGCCGGCCGTCGCGCCACGAGTGATGCAGCGGACCGCCGGCCGGGCGCAGGGTGGCGAGCAGGAACTCGGCGGCGCGCGCCGCCCGCTCCACCAGCTCGGGCTCGGGGAGCAGCCGACCGGCCGTGGCCAGCCCGGCGATCGCCATCCCGTTCCAGTCGGCCAGCACCTTGTCGTCGGTGAGCGGGCGCGGCCGCTCGGCGCGGGCCGCGAAAAGGCGGCGGCGCAGCGGCTCGATCTCGGCCAGCAGCGCCTCGCGGCCGGTGCGGCGGCGCGCCGCCTGCTCGGCGAGCGGCCGCGGCAGATGGAGCACGTAGGCACCCTCGAAGAAGGGCGGCCCCTCGAAGCCCAGGAGCGGCGCCAGGAAGGCCGAGCCCTCTTCGCCCAGCACCTCGTCGAGCTGCTCCCGGCTCCAGGCGTAGAACGCCCCCTCGTGCCCCTCGGTCTCGGCGTCCTGGGCGCTCCACAGCGCCCCCTCCGGCGAGGTCAGCTCGCGGCCCAGATACTCGGCGGTCTCGCGCACGATCCGCGCCGCCTCGGGATCACCGGCGCGCCGCCACTCGCGGGCGTAGACCTCGAGCAGCAGGCCGTTGTCGTAGAGCATCTTCTCGAAGTGGGGGACCTTCCACTCGCGGTCGGTGGCGTAGCGGTGGAAGCCGCCGCCGAGCTGGTCGTAGATGCCGCCGCGGGCCATCCGGTCGAGGGTGACCTCCAGCATCTCGGCAGCGCGCGGTCGCTCCCCGGCGAGCTCCAGCAGCAGGAACAGGTTCGAGGGCGACGGGAACTTGGGGGCGCCGCCAAAGCCGCCCCACTGCGGGTCGAAGGAGCGCTCGAGATCGGCCAGAGCCCGCTCGGCGGCCTCGCCGGCCGCCGGCGGCCCGGCGGCGGGCAGGGTCCGCTCCTCCAGGAAGCGCCGCATCGCCGCCGCCACGCTGGCCGCCTGCTTCTGGACGTCGCGCCGGCGGGTCTTCCAGGCCTCGGCCAGCGAGCGCAGCACGGTCCGGAAACCGGGCAGCCCCGAGCGGTCGGCGGGCGGGAAGTAGGTGCCGGCGAAGAACGGCTCGAGCTCGGGGGTGAGAAAGACCGAGTTGGGCCAGCCGCCGTGACGGGTCAGGATCTGGGTGGCCGCCATGTAGATCTCGTCCAGCTCCGGCCGCTCTTCGCGGTCCACCTTGACGTTGACGAACTCGCGGTTCATCAGCTCGGCGGTCTCGGGATCCGAGAACGACTCGCGCTCCATCACGTGGCACCAGTAGCAGGTGGAATAGCCGACCGACAGGAAGATCGGCCTGTCCTCGCGGCGGGCGCGCTCGAGCGCCTCGCGGCCCCAGGGATACCAGTCGACCGGGTTGTGCCGGTGGAGGAGCAGGTACGGACTGCTCTCCCCCGCCAGGCGGTTGGTGGGGCCTTCGGCCGCGGTGGTCACGGAGCCGAGAGTACCCGACGCCCGGCGGCGCGGTGAAAACTCCGGCTCAGCCCGCCGGTTGCGCCGCAGGCCGGTCGGCCGGCTCCGCCGCCGATTGCTCTCCAGCCGCCGGCGCCCAGCGCAGCGTTTCGGGGAACCAGGTCTCGTCGCCGGGGCGGTTGAGCTGCCAGTAGGCGATCCGCTCGCACTTGGCCAGCCGGTAGGCGGTGCCGTCGTCGCGGCCCCACTCCAGGAGCTGGTGCGGCGGCCGGCGGTCGAAGACGTAGCGCAGCCTGGCGTCCGCCGACTCGAGACTCAGCTCCACCGCCTCGAAGGTCCCGGCCGGCAGCTCGATCTCGCCCAGCTCGCGGCGGCTGGCGCGGTAGAGGGTGGCCTCGAGCGGCGGGAAGCGCCCCGCCATCAGCGACGGGAACACCTCGAGCCCGGCGGGGGGGTCGGTGCCCACCCAGCCCCGCAGCAGCAGCGGCAGCCCGTCCTCGGGCAGCGCCGACGGCGGATAGGGTCGGCTGGCGGTCCCCTGGCCGTCGAAGTAGGAGCTGGTCTCGAGGACCCCGCCCGTCATCCGCGCGGTGGACAGCCCGCAGGCTTCCGAGCTCATCACCGACAGCTTCTGCACCAGGCCGCTGTCGCGACGCACGAAGACGCTGGCCATCTGGTGGTAGGTGTAGACGCCGGTGGGCACGTCGCGGATGTAGTTGAGCTTGAGAACCTCGAAACCGCCGTCCCGCGGCTGATCGGCCTTGACCTCGAGGTCGGGGGCCCACGGCTCCTTGACCAGCACCAGCTGGACGCGGCCCGGGTACAGCTCGCCGTAGCGCCGCCAGGTGGCTTCGTAGACGCAGTACTCGGCGCGGCCGTCGTCCCACACCCGGGCCCGGCGCCAGGCGCCGTCGCCGGTCTCGGGCATCGCCGCCACCGCCGCCCGCTCGGCGGCCGCGAACTCGGAGGTCTCGCTCCAGATCGCCCAGGCGGCAAGCGCCAGGAAGATCAGCAGCACCGAGGCCTTGGACAGCATCTTCTGTTGGCTCATCGGCGTAGGACTCCCCTCTCTTCACAAGCATAACGGCCCGGCAGCCCGAGGTGGAAGTCCGTCTCGTGCGAGGCGGGGTCCTGGCAGCCGGGCACCCCGCCGGCATGGACGCGGCGCGGCCGCCGTCCGTATCAGGGAGGGGCGACTCGCGGACTCGCCGGCCGGTCGGCGGCGGGACGCCGGCGCCTTCTTGGCGGCGCCCGGATGACCGCCGACCGTGCTACGATCCGTCCGTTCGAATTCCCCAACAGGAGGTCACCATCTTGCCTACCCGACTCGGCTGGACATCCGGCGTGCTGTTGCTGGCGGCGCTGGTCAGCGTCGCCGCCAAACCCCCGAAGCTCGACGAGGCGCTCGCCGCCCAGCGCGGTCTGGCGGCCCAGCGGCCGAGCGACGTCAAGGTGCTCAACGACCTCGCCAACCTGCTGGTCCTGGCGGGCGAGCTGGAGGAGGCCGAGGCAACCTATCGCGAAGCGCTGAGGGTCGCGCCCGACGAGACCGTGGTGCGCTACAACCTGGCGCTGGCACTCCAGCAGCGGGGCGCCGACCGGCAGGCGCGCCACGAGCTGCGGCGCGTCGTCAGGACTGACCCCCGGCACGCCTGGGCGCACTACCAGCTGGGGACGCTCCACGCCGAACAGGCGCACCGCGAGCGGGCCATCCGGGCCTACGCCAGGGCGTTCCTGATCGACCCCAGCCTGGTCGAGCCCGAGGTCAACGCCCACATCGTCGACAACAAGCTCACCACCGAAGCGATGCTCGAGGCCTACGGCCAGCGCTCGCCGGCCACCGGCGCGCCGCGGCTCTATCAGGAACCCGGACGCATCGCGGAGCTGCTGGTGCCGCCGCTGCCCGCCGCCAAAGAGGAAGCGGTGGCCGATGCTCGCCGCCGCCAGCGCGGCCGGGCCAGCCTGCCAGGGGCCGAGGACGAGGAGCTGCCGGGGGCAGCCGAGTCGGCCGGGCGCGCCCTCGCCGAGGGCGCCGCCGAGGAGGACGAGGGCACCAGCGAGGACTTCGAGGACGAAGACGCTCTGGCCGAATCCACCGACGACGAGGCCACCGGCGAGAGCGCCCGCCCGCGGGTGCTGACCGAGCGCGACCTCGCCCCGCGCGGCCAGGTGGTGGTCACTCCGGGCGTCGTCGGCGCGCCAACCGGCCGCGCCACGGTGACCCCGCCGCGCGGGGTCGGTACCGGCCAGGATCCCGGCGGCGGCCCTGGTAGCGGTACAGGCGGCGGCTCGGCCCCCGGCGGAGGCCAGGATCCGGGCGGCAGTCCCGGTGGGGGTCAGGACCCCGGCGATGCGCCGCCGCCCCCGGCGCCGCCACCGCCCGGGGACGACGACGGCGAAGATCCCTTCGACCCCGACCTGCCGAGCACCGGACTCCTGGAGCTGCGGCTGCTCCCCGCCTCCGAGGCGAAGGTAGCGGCCCTCTCCGCCGGCCGCTGAGCGATCGCGCGAGGCTTCCAGTCAGCGAGACCGAGGCGGGCGGGATTAGCGGCGGCTCCCTGCCGGCGCTGCTCCCGGCCTTGCTGCTGGGTCTGACCGCGCTGTGGAGCGGCACCTTTCCCGGCGCCGCCCGCTGGCCGGGCGCCGTCGCCACCCAGGCGGGGGTCCTGGCCTTCGCCCTGCTCGGCGCCGCCGCCTGGCGCGACCCCTGGCGCCTCGGCCGCGGGCGGTGGCTGCTCGCCGCCTGCTGGCTCGCCGCCGCCCTCTCCTGGGCGCTCTCCCCGGTCGAGCGGGCCGGCCGGGTCGGCCTGGTCCTGGGGCCGGCCTTCGTGCTGCTGCCGGCGGCGGTGGCGCGCTGCTGGCGCCACCCGGCCGCCCGGCGGCTCGGCACCGCCGCCCTGGCCATGGTCTGCGCCACCGTCGCCCTCGTCGCCCTGGTCTCGTGGCAGCGCCTCGGCTCGCCCCGCGCCGCCATGCCGCTGGGCCACCACAACCTGCTGGCCGGCTGGCTGGTGGCGGTCGTGCCGCTGGCCCTGCTGCCCTGGCGCTCGCCGCGTCTGGGGCGGGTGCCGGCGGCGGCCGCCGGACTGCTGGCAGCCGGCGCGCTGGCCGCCACCGCCTCGCTGCTCGGTCTGCTGGCCGCCGCCTGCCAGTGCCTGCTGGCCGCCCGCTGGTGGCGCCGGGCCAGGCCCTGGCTGCTGGCCGGCGGCGCCCTGCTGCTGGTCGCCACTGCCCCGCGCCTGGCCCGCCTGGCCGCCGTCACCGACCTCTCCGCCCGGGCCCGGACGGTCTACTGGCAGGCCGGCTGGCGCGGCCTCGCCGAGCGCCCCCTCCTCGGCTGGGGCCCCGGCTCGACCCCGTGGACCATCGGCGACCACCTGCGGCCCGTCCCCGGCGTCAATCCGCCGAGCGAAGTCGTCGGCGACCTCCACTCGCTGCCGGTCCAGCTCGCCTACGAGTTGGGCGCCGTCGGACTTGTGAGTCTAGCCGCCCTGGCCGCGCTCCTACTGATCCGCTGGCGCCGTCCCAGCGAACCGATCCAAGACCCGGGACTGCGCCGCGCCGCCCTCGTGTCGCTCGCCGGCAGCGCTGTGTGGACTCTGGGCAACGCCCCGCTCGCGGTTCCCGCCTTGCCGATCGCCTGGGCGTTGGCGCTCGGCGCGCTGTTGGCCGCGCATCGACCGCTGACGGAACGGCTGGCGCAGGCCGTCGGGTCGGGGCCAGCAGGGACCGGGGTCGAGTTACCGCGGCAGGCCACCTCGCCGCCCCCTCCGCGGAAGCGCCCGGCAGGCAGCTGGCCGCGTACTTCCTACCCAGCTCTGCTTTACGTGGCTGCCGCAGGCACGCTGCTGGTCCCGCTGGACCTGGCCCACCGGCAGTACGACCGCGCCGCCCAGGCTTCCTCGGAAACACAGGGCCTGGAGTCGATCGCGGCCGCCGTTGCCACCGACCCGGCTTTCCCGCTCTACCGGGCTCGCGCCGCCTGGCTGCAGGCCCGCCTGGGCGACGATCGCGCCGGCGCCACCCGCCTCGCACTCGAAGCCGCCGAGGCCGCCCCGGGGATCGGCGCCTTGTGGCTCCAGGCCGGCGTCCTGGCGGCGGCGGCCGGCGACCAGCGCGCGGCACCCGCCCTCCGCCAGGCAATCCGCCTCGATCCGCTCTCCCCGCTACCCCCGCTCCACCTGGCTCTGCTCCACCCGGACGACCCCGAGGCCCCCGACCTTGCCACGCGCGCCCTGACGATCGAGCCGCGCCTGGCCGCTGCGGTCGCCTGGGAGCACCGGCCGGAGCTGTGGATGGCGGTGGCGGGGCGGTTGGGCCTGGCCGCCGAGCCGCCGGCACCGGGGGACGGCCCGGTGGCGGCGCTCGGCCTGTCGCTCGACCACCGCCCGGCGCTGTCCTTCTCTCTCTACGCCTTCCGCCGCCGCCCCTGGGCCACCGATCTCGCCGCCGTCCCCCTGCGCCGCGACCGGCTGCCGCGTCAAAAGCGTTAGACTAGAGGGGGTTACGGGCGGAGGGCGCTCGCTGGGGGCGGGCAGGAGAGGTCCGGTGATCACGGCGGTCGTCAGCAAGAAGGGCGGGGTGGGCAAGACCACCACCTCGGTGAACCTGGCCGCGGCGCTGGCCAGCCGCGGCGAGCGGGCGCTGCTGGTGGACCTGGACAGCCAGGCCTCGTCGTCGCTGTCGCTGGGGGTGCCGCGCGCGGCGCTGGGGCCCTCGGTGGCCGACGTGCTGCTCAGCTCGCTGCCGGCCGCCGACGCCATCCGCGCCACCCGGGTCGAGGGGCTCTACCTGATCACCGCCTCGGCCGACCTGGCGAGCCTCGACAACGAGCTGGGGCCGCTGCCGCACAAGGAGACCCGGCTGGCCTCGGCGCTCGAGCCGGTGGCCGACGCCTTCGATCACGTGATCCTGGACTGCCCGTCGTCGCTGTCGCTGGCGCCGCTCAACGCCCTGGTCGCGGCCGACCTGTTCATGGTCCCGATCGTGCCCCACTACCTGGCGCTGGAGGGCGTCCGCAACCTCTTCGCCTCGGTCGACCGGCTCTACCACCGGTTCGGCACCCGCACCCGGCTGGTGGGTCTGGTGCTGACCATGGTGGACTACCGCACCCGCGCCAACCGCGACAACGTCGAGCGGCTGCGCGGGCTCTACGGCGACCGCGTCTTCGCCATCGAGATCCGCACCAACATCCGGCTGGCCGAAGCCCCGGCCGCCGGGCAGACCATCTTCGAGTACGACCCCTCCTCGACCGGGGCTCGCGCCTACCGCCTGCTAGCCGAGGAGTTCACGATGCGCGCCAACGGCCACCGGGAGGCCGAGCCGCTGGCGCAGATGGCCGCGGTCGACGGCTGAGTCTCCCGCGGCCCGGCCGGCGTCGCCTCCCGGCCGGTCCGGTGCACCATGTTCGAGCGCAGCTCCAGCTGGCAGCGCTACAAGGGGGACGAGCCACGCTCGATCCGCCTCCACCTGGGCCACGTCCCCGAGCTGCCGTCCGAAGAGGAGGGCCGCGGGGTGCTGCGGATCGCCGTCGTCGCGGCGGTGCTGCTGCACGTCGGACTGTTCCTGTTGCAGCTCCCGGAGAGCGCCTCCTCGCCGCTGGTCCCGGGACCCCGGCAACCGGTCTACGTGGTCCGGCAGGTGCGTTTCAAGCCGCCGCCCCCCAAGGCCCAGGAGCAGATCCCCAAGCCGCGCGAGACGCGCCGCCGGATCCCGATCCCCGACCCGACGCCCGACGAGCCCGAGCCGATCGTCTCCCCCGAGATCGAGGTCCCGGAGGTCGACTCGCTGGCCCTGGACGCGATCTACGGGGTGCCCGATGCCCCGCCGGCGCCGGGCTGGAGCGGGCCCGCGCCGCACCGGGTGGGTGGCGGGGTCTCGCCACCGGTGCGGATCCACGCCCCGCAGCCCCGCTACACCGAGGAGGCTCGGCAGGCGCGGATCCAGGGGGTAGTGATCCTGGAGGCGATCATCGACCAGGAAGGGCGGGTGCGCGCCGTGCGGGTGCTCAAGGACCTGCCGATGGGCCTCGCCGAGTCGGCGGTCGAGACGGTCCGGGAGTGGCGGTTCGAGCCCGCCCGGCTGGACGGCCGACCGGTCCCGGTCTACTACAACCTGACGGTGCGGTTCTCGCTTCAGTAGCCGCCCGAGCGGCCGCCCCGCGGTCTACCCGGTGCGGCCGGGAAAACGCTCGAGGACGGCCAGCGCCTCGTCGATGTCGGCCGGCGTGTGGTCGGCGCAGATCTGGAAGCGGATCTCCTCGTCGCCCCTGGGCACCACCGGGTAGTTGAGGCCGGTGGCCAGCACGCCGTTCTCGCGCAGGTGGCGCACCAGGGCGGTGGTGCGCGCGGTGTCCCGCACCATCAGCGGCACCACCGGGTGCTCGCCCGGCAGCGTCTCGTAGCCCAGCTCGACCAGACCGCGCTCGAACCGCGCCGTCATCTCGCGGAGATGCCCGAGCAGACGGCGCCCCTCGTCGCCCGCGAGCAGCTCGAGGGCCGCCAGCGCCGCCGACGCCTCGGCCGGGGTGATCGGGTTGGAGTAGATGTAGAAGGCCGACTTCTCGCGCAGATAGGCGATCAACCGCTTGCCGCCGGCGACGTAGCCGCCGTTGACGCCCAGCGCCTTGCCGAGCGTCGCCACCAGCAGGTCTACCCGCCCGCCGGTGACCTCCTCGGTGCCGCGGCCGGTGGCCCCGAAGGCGCCGACTCCGTGCGAGTCGTCGGCCACCACCACCACGTTCTCGGGGAAGCGCGGGTCGAACTCGCGGGCCAGCTCGACGATGCGGTCGAGAGGCGCGTGGTCGCCGCGCATGCTGAAGATGCCGTCGGTGACGACGATGGCCCGCCGGCAGCTGCCCGCCACCTCCTCGAGCCCGGCGCGCAGCTGGTCGAGGTCGAGATGGGCGTAGACGCGCTTCTCCGCCGGCCGCGCCAGCCGCATGGCGTTGATGATGCAGTTGTGGTTGAGCGCGTCGCTGAGCACCGCGGTCTGGTCGTCGATCAGCGCCGGCAGCACGCCCATGGTGGTGGCGTAGGCGGAGCTGAAGATCATCGCCGCCGGCCGGCCGTGGAAGGCGGCGAGCCGCGCCTCGAGCTCGAGGTGCGGGCGGTAGGAGCCGCTGATGAAGCGCACCGCCCCCGGGCCGGTGCCGAACTCGCGGGCCGCCTCCTCCTCGGCGGCGATCAGCTCGCTACGCAGCGACAGGCCAAGGTAGGAGTTGGAGTTCATCCGCAGGAACGGCCGGTCGCCCTCGCCGGCCAGCCGGTAGCGCGGACCGCGGCCGGCGGCCGGCGGCAGCACGCCGGTGATCACCGCCTCCCGGCCCTTGAGCGTCCCCTGGCGCTCCAGCTCCTCGAGCTCGGCGCCCAGCGCGCCGGCCAGTCGATCTACGGGCATCTCGTTTCCCCTTCTGTCGTGCCAGCTCTCCTGCGGAGGCTCATGAGGACCACTCGCCGGCCAGCTTGGCCCCGAGCTTGTCGATCATGTCGTGGGTCATCGCCTCCAGGTCGTAGCTCGGCGCCCAGCCCCACTCCTCGCGGGCGGCGCCGTCGTCCAGGCTCTCGGGCCAGGAGTCGGCGATGGCCTGCCGCACCGGGTCCACCCGGTAGCTGATCTCGAAATCGGGCAGGTGCCGGCGGATCGCCTCCGCCAGCTCGGCCGGGGTGAAGTTCATGGCGGTCACGTTGAAGGCGTTGCGGTGGACCAGCCGCCCGGGGTCGGCCTCCATCAGCTCGATGATCGCCCGCAGCGCGTCGGGCATGTACATCATGTCGAGCCGGGTGTCGGGGCCCAGGAAGCACGAGTAGCGGCGGTTGCGGATCGCCTCGTAGAAGATCTCCACCGCATAGTCGGTGGTGCCGCCGCCGGGCTGCGCGACGTGCGAGATCAGGCCCGGGAAGCGGAGCCCGCGGGTGTCGACCGCGAAGCGCTGCTGGTAGTAGTCGCACAGCAGCTCGCCGGCCACCTTGGTGACCCCGTACATGGTGATCGGCCGCTGGACGGTGTCCTGCGGCGTGTCGCGCGGCGGCGTGCCCGGCCCGAAGGCGCCGATCGAGCTGGGGAAGAAGACCGCGCAGCGGCTCTGCCGCGCCAGCTCGAGCACCCGGTAGAGGCCACCCATGTTGACGTCCCAGGCGACCTGCGGCTTCTCCTCGGCCACCGCCGAGAGCAGCGCCGCCAGGTGGTAGATGGTGCCCACGTCGTAGCGCCGCACCACTTCCTGGAGCTGGCGCAGGCGGGTGCAGTCGGCGTACTCGAAGGGGCCGTCCTCGATCTCGCCGCCGGGCGGCACCCGGACGTCGGAGGCCACCACGCGATCGGCGCCGTAGCGGCGTCTGAGGGCGGGCACCAACTCGGAGCCGATCTGCCCCAGGGCGCCGCTCACCAGGATCCGTTTCATGGCGGGGTTGTGCGGTCCCTCTCCGCGGGCGCCGATGGTACCGGGGGCCACCGCTCGGCCACAAGCCGGCCGGCCGCCGGCAGGGCGACCCGGCTGTTACAGTAGCCGCGATGCGCGGATGGCGCGGGCGCGTGCTGCTGGCGGCGGCCCTGGTGGCCGTCGTTTTCGTCTTGCGGGCGACCCTGTTCAAGCAGCAGCCGGTGGAGGTCGAGGTGGCCGAGGTGGGGCGGGGGCCGGTCGAGCAGACGGTCACCAACTCCCGGGCCGGCACCGTCAAGGCGCGGCAGCGGGCCAAGCTGTCGCCCGAGATCGGCGGCCAGGTGGTGGCCGTGCCCTTACGGGAGGGCGACCGGGTCAAACGTGGCGACGTGCTGCTGCGGCTCGAGGACAGCGTCCAGCGCGCGCGCCTCCGGCTCGCCGAGCGCGAGCTGCAGGCGCTCGAGGCCGAGCGCCGGCGGGCCTGCCTGGCCGCCGAGCGGGCCGGCCGCGAGCTGGAGCGGATCCGCCGGCTGGCCGGCGAGGAGATCGTCTCGGCCGACCTGCTCGACGGCGTCGAGAGCGCCAAACAGACCGCCGACGCCGGCTGCCAGGCGGCCGGCTCCAACGTCGCCCGCGCCGAGGCGGCGGTCGAGCTGGCCCGCACCGAGCTCGACAAGATGGTGCTGCGAGCGCCGTTCGACGGCGTGGTGGCCGAGATCAGCACCGAGGTCGGGGAATGGACGACGCCCTCGCCGCCGGCGCTGCCGGTGCCGGCGGTGCTCGACCTGCTGGACCCGGAGTCGATCTACGTCAGCGCCCCCATGGACGAGGTCGACTCGGCCCGCATCCAGCCCGGCCAGCCGGCGCGGGTGACCGTCGACTCGCACCGCGGCCGGTCGTTCGCCGGCCGGGTGGAGCGCATCGCCCCCTACGTGCTCGACCTCGAGCTGCAGAACCGCACCCTCGAGATCGAGGTGTCGCTGGACGACGCCGAGTTCGTCGCCACCCTGCTGCCCGGCACCTCGGCCGACGTCGAGGTGATCCTCGAGGCCCGCGACGACGCCCTGCGGATCCCCACGCAGAGCCTGATGGAGGGCGACTCGGTGCTGGTGCTGGCCGGCGAGCGGCTCGAGCAGCGCGAGGTCGCCACCGGGCTGCGCAACTGGGACTACACCGAGATCCGATCGGGCCTCGAGGCCGGCGAGCGGGTGGTGGTGTCGCTCGACCGCGCCGAGGTCAAGGCCGGCGCCCTGGCACGGGCGGCCGGCGGCGAAGCGTGACCGCCGGCGGCGGGCCGCTGATCCGGCTCGAGGGGATCGGCCGCGCCTTCCAGGTCGGCGACCAGCCGGTCCACGCCCTGGCCGCGGTCGACGAGCAGATCGCCGCCGGCGAGCACGTGGCGATCATGGGGCCCTCCGGCTCCGGCAAGTCGACGCTGCTCAACATCGTCGGCTGCCTCGACCGTCCCACCAGCGGCCGCTACTTCCTGGGCGAGCGCGAGGTCGGGCGGCTCGACGACACCGCGCTCACCCAGGTGCGGCGACACGAGATCGGCTTCGTCTTCCAGTTCTTCCATCTGGTCGCCCGGCTCACCGCCGCCGAGAACGTCGAGCTGCCGATGCTCTTTGCCGGCGTCGCCCGCACCGAGCGGCGGCGGCGGGTGAGTGAGGCGCTGGGGGCCGTCGGGCTCGAGGCGCGGGCCACGCACCGGCCCGACGAGCTGTCCGGGGGCGAGCGCCAGCGGGTGGCCCTGGCCCGGGCGACGGTGATGCGGCCCCGCATCCTGCTCGCCGACGAGCCGACCGGCAACCTCGACCGGCGCTCCGGGCAGGCGGTGCTCGACCTGCTGGCGGGGATGAACCGCCAGGGGCTGACCCTGCTGGTCGTCACCCACGACCCGCAGGTGGCGCACCGGGCCGACCGCATCCTGGTGCTGGTCGACGGCCGGGTCCACGCGCGGGTCGAGCCGGACGGCCTGGCCGAGGTGCTGGCCCGGTTCGCCGCCGACGACGAGCAGGAGCCGGATTGAGCCGCCGATGAGCGCCCGCGACCTCGTCCGCTTCGCCCTGCGGGCGCTCACCGGTCACGGGCTGCGCACCGCGCTCAGCCTGCTGGGGGTGACCATCGGGGTCGCCGCCGTCATCGTGCTGACCGCCCTCGGCGAGGGCTCGCGCCGCTACGTCATCGACCAGTTCGCCAGCCTCGGCACCAATCTGCTGATCGTGCTGCCCGGCAAGATCGAGACCACCGGCTTCGTGGGCGTCGGCGGCGCCCCCAACGACCTCACCCTGGCCGACGCCCAGACCATCACCCGCACCGTGCCGGGCGTGCTGCGGGTGGCCCCGATCTCGATGGGCACCGACCAGGTCTCGTTTGGTGAGCGGGCGCGGCAGATCGCCATCCTGGGGACCACCCACGAATACCAGGCTGCCCGCCGGGTGGAGATGGCGCGGGGCAGCTTTCTGCCCGCCGGCGAGCTGTTCCGCGGCAGCCAGGTGGTGGTGCTCGGGCACAAGACGGCGCGCGAGCTGTTCGGCGGCGCCGAGCCGGTGGGCCAGGTGGTGCGGGTCGGCGGCTGGCGGATGCGGGTGGTCGGCGTCCTCGCCAAGCAGGGCGTCAAGATGGGCCTCGACTTCGACGACATCGCGATGATCCCGGTCAGCACCGGGCTGCAGATGTTCAACCGCAGCAGCCTGTTCCGGATCATCGTCCAGGCCCGCGGCCACGCCGACCTGGCGGCGGTCAGGGAGCGGGTGCTGGCGCTGCTCCACGAGCGCCATGGGGAGGACGACGTCACCATCGTCACCCAGGACGCGGTGCTGTCGACGTTCTCGGCGATCCTCGGCGCCCTCACCCTGGCGGTGGCCGCCATCGCCGCCATCTCGCTGAGCGTCGCCGGTCTCGGCATCATGAACGTGATGCTGGTGTCGGTCTCCGAGCGGACCCGCGAGGTGGGTCTGCTCAAGGCGGTCGGCGTCGGCCGCCGGCAGATCCTGTGGCTGTTCCTCACCGAGGCGGTGGTGATCTCGGGCGCCGGCGGTCTGATCGGGCTGGCGGGCGGCTGGGCGGCGGTGCGGGTGATGGTCCGCTTCGCCCCGACGCTGCCCGCCTCGCCGCCCCAGTGGGCGGTGGCCGCCGCGCTGGGGCTGTCGCTGGTGGTGGGCGTGGTCTTCGGTCTGTTGCCGGCCCGCCGCGCCACCCGCCTCGACCCGGTGCTGGCCCTGGCCGGCCGCTAGTGTGGCGTCTCCCACTTGGCTTGCCAGATAGGCGAGTCATTCGTTGGTGCTGCCAAGGCGCGCTGACGCAGGCATAGCGGGGACTATGTCGAGGAAGCGCAACGCCGGCAGCGCCAGCGAGGGCCGCCTAGATGGTAAGGCGAAGTCGGAGACG